>CAJTSP010000151.1 GCA_910578965.1 uncultured Oscillospiraceae bacterium | reverse complement strand
GTCGGCCCATTCCAGCGGCGGGGGCGGCGGGTTAAAGGCCTCGATGACCGGCGCAAGGGCGCTGCTCACCGGCAGCCCGATGCTGCCCCCCGGCCAGGACAGCCAAAGCCCCCGCGACGGGACGGTAAGGGCCTTGTAAAAACAGACCTGTTCGCGGATGGCGCGGTTTTCAAAGCAGTCCGGCATTTCCACCCCCTGGCGGATCAGGGCGTCCCGGTCGGCGTGGGTGAGCAGCCCGCCCTCGCCCGGCGCAGCCGGGAACTCCCCCTCGGCCAAGCCCAGTACAAAGCAGTATTCCGGCCCGGCCAGACGCATCCGGCCGGCGGTAGTAAAGATTACCGCATCCAGGCTTTGGGGGATATGCCCAAGGTCGGTGGTGCGCAAAAGCAGGCAGAAGAGCTCGTCGTACTCGGCGGGGGAAATCTCGTCTTCGCCCAGCAAAAGGGCCATCTGGTTCAGCAGCTCCATCACCACATTCCATTCCCGCACTGCTTCCTCGGCCGCCGGGATGCCGGCGGCGGCATCGGCCCGCAGGGCCCCGGCCAGCCCGGCCAGGGCCTCTTCGGCGCCCAGGTTTTTAAGCAAAAAATAAATCTGGCGGCTTATATCCCGGGCGCCCTTGCCCCGGGCCGCCGCCGCAAACCGGCCGGCCGCCTCCATCACAAAAGCGCGCGCCGCTTCGGCCAGGGCCAACTGAGCGGCATCGGCCTCGCTGGGGCGGCTGTCATACCCGGCCATCGGTCGGTCAAAGGGGGCGCGCCAGTCGGCCGCCGCAGGCCGCCAGGTATAGGCATAATTTTCCAGCGCACAAGCCGCCTGCTCGCCGCCGGGCAATGCACACAGGCCGGATTTCACCAGCCCCAGCAGCGGCTCGGTAGTAAGGCCGTACCGCAAAAGCCCCAGCGCCGCGCGCACGGCGCCGGCCGGGGCGCTGTGCTCGGGGGTAGTGGCCTCATCGCAAAAAAGCGGGATACCCGCCAGCCCAAACTCATAACGCACCAAGGGCAGATAAGCCTCGCTCTGACGGCAGATCACCGCCATCTTACCAAACGGCGCCCCCTGCCGGGCCAGGCGCAAAATGCCCGCTGCCGCCGCCTTGGCCTCGCCCGCGCGGCTGCCGGCCTCCAGCAGGGTAATGGCGAAGGGCTGCACGCCGGGGGCCTCCTGCACCTTTAGGGCTTCGCCCGCGCCGGGCAGGCCTTGCCGGCCGGGATTTGGCCCGCCGGGCTCGGGTATGCCGGCCAGCAGCCGGTTAAGCCGGCAGAGCTCGGGGGTATGGCGCAGGTCCTTTTGCAGCAGCAGCGGGGCGGCGCACTCCGCCCCTGCCTGCCGCGCCAGCCGGATAAGGCTGGCGGCCACCGCCTTGGCTCCGCTGAACAGCCCCAGCCCGGCGTCGTAATCGTCCAGGCCGTCACAGCAAAGGGCTACCGTCACCTCGGGCGCAGCGGCGAGCATAGCGGCCAGCAGCCGCTTTTTGCTGGCGTTAAAGGTATCAAATTCATCTACAAACACCGCTTTGCCGGCAAAAAATTCCGGCGAGAGCCGCTCGGCCGCAGCCGTCAGACGGTCGCCGGGATCCATGGCTGCGCCGCCCAGCAGCGCCTCATAGGCGGTAAAAATAGCGGCCAGCTCCTCCAGCTTTTCCCTGCCGGCGCCGGCGTTCTGGCTCAAAAGGGCAAGCTCCGCGCCGGTAAGCCCGGCACTCTTGAGCTCGTCGATTGTCTCGGCGCATAGCCGGCAAAAGGCGGCGCTGCGCCGGTGCCGCCGATAATGGCGTACCTCCTCGCCCAGCTCCTCCAGCGCACGGCGCACCAGCACAGCCCGGCCGGCGTCGGTAAGGGTTTTGACCGCCGCGCCCCCGTAAAGGCCCAGTAGCTTTTCGGCCAGGGAGGTAAAGCTGTAGCTGGCCACCTGGCCCGAGAGCTTGTCCCCCAAGGCCTGGTAGATAGCCGTCTCGGTGGAGGAGGTAAACTGCTCGGGCACCAGCAGGATGCTTTTTTGGCCCTTACGTGCCCGCTCCTTGATGCGCGCCATCAGATGGCTCGATTTACCGCTGCCCGAAATGCCCAGCACCAGCCGCAGCATCTCCATCGCCCCCTTTGCTTTTTTCCGCTTTACCTTAATAATATCCTATCAGACGCACAGCGCGAATGGTATCATGTGGGCGGTTTCGCCGGTTGCCCCGCAAGGGGCGAGGCGAACGCCATAAAAATAAATGATAATAGCCGCTTTGCGGCTATTATACCACAGAACGCCCCACCCGGCCAAACACCCGGCCGGGCAGGGCGTATCCCAAATGCGGCGCAACTAAAGATGCGGCGCGGCCGGCCCCCTCAGGAGCCCCTTTGCCCCTGGCTGCGGAACCGCTTTGTTTTTAGGCAGTTTTGGCATGTGCGGCGGGGCCTTGCCGCTTTAGGGCAACCTGCCCCGTCCGGCAGGGCCCGCCGGCCGCGTTATGCGCCGTACAGCCGGTTCCAGGTATCCCGGCCTACCACGCCGTCGCTCTCGATGCGCTGGCAATGCTGGAACAGCTCTACCGCCCGCTTGGTGGCGGTGCCGTAGCGGCCGTCCGCGTTGAGCTTGGCGCCGTCCTTTTCGTTGAGCATCCGCTGCACAGCCTTTACCGTGCCGCCCCGTGCGCCGCTGCGCATGGTAATGCCGGGCCACACCAACCCCGGCCCATAGGCCGCCGCATAGGCATAATAAATTGCGTTCCAGGTGTTGCGGCCCACCTTGCCGTCCACACTGATACGGGTCAGCGCCTGGAATGCCCGCACCGCCTCGGCGGTAGTATGTCCAAAGCGCCCGTCCACGGTCAGTTGAGGCAGGTTCATCCCCTTGCTGCGCAGCCCGTTCAGCCAGGTTTGAACCTGCGCAGTGTCCGGCCCGCTGCTGCCCTGGCTCAGCAGGGCATAGTACTCCGGCTGCGCCGCGGCGGTGGTTTCCATTTCAATTGCCATAAGGGTTCCCTCCTTGGTCAAAAGCCCCGCACCCCGCAGAAAAGGCCTCGGCGCGGGGGACTTTGTGCTCACGGGCAGGCCCCATGCCCGCCCGCACCCTTACTGTATGCGGTGCATGGCGGCAGTGTCCCAGGCCAAAGAGTGTGCGCAAAGCGGGGAGTATTTGCATTTTTCGCCGCGATACGCTACACTGGGATAGCGGTTTGCTCCCTGCCCAAAGGGAGCTTTCCGGAGGTGTTTGCATCTCGGAAACAATTTTGAAATATTTTTGCCGGCGCTTTCGTTCTAAGGGTGCAGGGCCCCGCGTGGCTGCTGCCGCGTTTTGCGCACGGCAAGGAAAGGACGTGCGCCTGTGGCCGTCGTCAGCCCGGATATGGAGCGCCTGGTGGCGCAGTACGGCAGCGCGATGCTGCGCATGTGCTGTGCCTATTTGGGTGACGCCCATCTGGCGGACGACGCGGTGCAGGATGCCTTTATCAAGATCTACCGCTCCTGGCGCACCTTTGACACCCCCGCGGCCGAAAAGGCCTGGGTGATGCGGGTTGCGGTAAACGTTTGCAAGGATTATCTGCGCAGCGCCTGGCGGCGCAAGGTGAGCCTGGTGGAGGAATACCCCGAGATCGCGGGTGAGCCGGACCGGCCAAAGGAGGACAGCGCCCTTTTGGAGGAGATCATGGCGCTCAAGCCCCGTTACCGGCAGGTAATCCTGTTGCATTACTACCAGCAATTTTCGGTAAACGAGATTGCGCGCATTTTATCGGCCCCGCAGTCCACCGTAAGCGTGCGGCTGCGGAGGGCGCGGGCCATCCTGCAAGAGAGACTGGAGGCGAGAGGCTATGCGGATTGATGAGGGCTCGGTGCGCCGTGCTGTAGACGGCGGCCTTTCGCGGCTGGAGCTAACCGAAGCAAAAAAGCAGGCCATCCTGGCCCAGTGCCGGCCGGGCATTGCGGTAGTGCGGCCCCGCCGGATGCTGCGGCGTGCGGCGGCGCTGGCGGCGGCCTTTACGTTCATGGTCACGGCGGCGGCCGGCGCTTTGGCCGCCAGCCCCGGCCTGGCCCAGCGGCTGGATATGCTCAGCCGGCAAGCGCTGGCTTTTTTGTACCCGGTGGAGGAATCCTCCGAGCAGGACGGTATCCGCATGGAGGTGCTGGCCGCCATGAACGACGAGGACGTGGCGGTAGTGTATATGAGCCTGCAGGACACTGCAGGCTCAGGCCGGGTGTCGGACAGCGTGGAGCTGTTCGACTACGAAATTTCGGGCGCGGTTTTTACCGACAGCGAGGTTGTGCAGTATGACCCTGCCAGCAGCGCCGCCATTTTAAGGCTTACCGGTAGCTGCGGTGAGATGGATGGCGGGCGGGTATCGGTGAGCGTGCGGTCTTTTTTAACCGGTTCCCATTACACTCCGCTGGCCGGCCCGGGTTGGACCCTCCAGCAGGTCGCCGCCCTTATGCCCGAAACACCGCTGGATTATTCGGGCGGATATCCCGGCTGGATGCTTGCCGGCAGCGACCAAACCGGCTTAGGCGCCCAACTGCGGGCGGGCAGCCTGCCGGTGCTCAAGCCTTTGGACGAACCGCTACCCCTCACGGGCTGGTGCGGGCTTACGGCTGCCGAGCAGGTGGACGGCATGCTTCACCTGCAAAGCCAGCCAGACGGGGGAATGGGCCGGTTTAACCGGCTGAGCTTTGTATTAACCAACCAGGCCGGCGAGCGGATGCAGTTGCCCTATGCCGAGATACAGTTGGGCAACCAGGCACATATCGGCATCCATGAGATCAGCGAACGGATGGAAACGGTGCTGGAGCTGCCTGCCGACCCGGCCACATGGGAGGATGTGCGGGTCAACTACGACCTGCTCACCTACGAACAATATGTGGAGGGCGACTGGAGCGTGAGCTTCCTGCTGGACGACGCGCCGGCCCGGCGTACGGCCCGGTGCGCCATTGAAATGGGCGGCTGGACACTGGAGGAGGTGTCAGTGACCCCTCTAGGCGTAACCCTGCATGGCCAGGGCGAGATGTTCCCCAGCAGCAGCCTGGACGCAACCCCCACGGTGGTGCTGCGGGACGGCCGCACGGTAGAGTTTGCCTCTGCCTCCACCAGCACCGATTCGTCCGGCTGCATCGAGATGAAGAACATCTTCTGCATCCCGGTACCGCCGCAGGACATTGCCTATATCGAGGTAAGCGGGCGGCAGCTCTTTTTGGAGGGCTAAGCCGGCAAAGGGGCCGAGCCCACAGGTGGGGGCTCGGCCCCTTTGCCGGCTGCCATCCTCCCCTTTGCGGAGATGCAAAAATTCCAGGGGTACGGGCCGCCCCCCAAAGCTGCTTGCAGCCTGCCCGCGCATAGCCCTTTTTAGGGCCCTGCGTGGGCAGGCTGCATTTTTTTGGTGCGGGTTTTCTTTATCGTCGCTGTATGGCTTTACGTCGGGCTGTACGGGCCTGTCCCTTCAAAATGGCTGACTCGCCACCAAATCGGCCAGGCCATAAGGGGTGATATATGCTCTAAGAGACTTGTTAACTCACTGATTTTTCGGTAATAGGTGAGGACAGCTTAGAGCCTATTTCATTTAAGGAGGTCTGTGCTATGGCAAAAACCAAGATTGCGCTGCTGTACGAGAGGTTAAGCCGTGGTGAGGAACTACAAGGATAAGGTTTTTCAATCTATAACCAAGAGGACATTTGTCAAGGATATTTTCACCCTAAAAACGCAATGTTTCCTTTCCCATGATACCAGCGTTATTCAATACTACCCCACATAAAGGCAGAGGACAGCACCTTGTAGATGCTGTCCTCTGTGTAGTTAGCCAAACCCTAAGCAGAAGGCACAAATCTCACATTTCCCCTATGGCGAACAAAATCTCAATAATGGTCCCGCGTCCATTCCCGCTATGCAATTTGATTTCTGCGTGATGATACTGCGCGATATGCTTGACAATCGACAGCCCCAGCCCGGTGCCGCCGGAAGCCTTGGAGCGGCTTTTATCCACTCGGAAAAACCGTTCAAATACTCGCGCCTGATACTCCGGGGGGATGCCG
>CAJTSP010000150.1 GCA_910578965.1 uncultured Oscillospiraceae bacterium | reverse complement strand
GCAGTCTCCCAAGGCAACAGGACCCCTTCCCCGAAAGCCTTTCGAGGCTCTCCCCCGCGCCCGGCCGCCTGCAAGAGCCGCCAAGGCTGCCAAAAACCCGATAACGCATAAACCCAGCCGGGGAAGGGGGGCAAAACGCCCTTTCCCGGCTGGGTTTTTCTTGTGGTTTTCTCGTATCGTTTGTTTGGTGCGGCTGTTTTGCTGTCACGCACGGCGATGCAGGCTCAGGGGGTGAATTCCGGGTGCAGCAGCACCCCGGCGGCCCTCAGCGCGGCTTGAAGCTCGGCCGCGGCGGCCCGGCGGCCGGCCCGGGCGGTGAGCGCCGCGGCGGTGCCGGCGGCCTGGCCGGTCAGCGCGCAACTGGGGATGACCCGTGTTACGTCCCACAGCGCGTTGGTTACCGAGATACAGCGCCCCGCCGCAAACAGGTTTTGGCAACCGGGGCTGTACAGGCTGCCGTAGGGCAGCTCAAACACCGGGCCGCGCCGCCGCCAGTCGGCCGCAAGGCCAATGCTGTCCTCACAGGGGGCAAAGGGGCGCTCGTCCGGCGTGGCCGCGCCCGCCAGCCTACGGGTCATCCGTAGCTGGGGGATTGCGGCAATCGCCACCGGGCGGTGGTCCGGCGCAAGGGGGCCGTCGGCCAAAAAATCTGCCTTGAGTGCGGCGTGCGCATCCAGGACCATCCGGCTAAGGTCCTCGGCCGTCATGCCATGGTAGCTGCCCGCCCCGTCCAGGCTGCCCTTCTGCATGTTCTGGTCCAGCTCGCTGTCGTTTTCGGGCAGGTCCAAAAAGCCCAACTGCCGCAGCCGGACCCCGCTTTTATCCGCTAAGTAATACCAGGAGGCCAGCGAGTTGCCTGCCGTGTACAGGGCGGTGGGGCAGCCTGCGGCGGCAAACAGGTCGGCGCTGCCGCTTGCGTCCACAAAGGCGCGGGCGGCATACGCCCGCCGGCCGTCCCGCGTTTCGGCCAAAAGGGCGGCCACGGTATCCTCCTCGCACGTTACCCCGCACACCGTGCAGCCGTACACAAGGCTTACCCCGGCCTGCCGCAAAGCCTCCTCGCAGTCGATTGCAAACAGCCAGGGGTTATACTGCACCTCAAACCGCTGCTTTTGCCGTGCGGCCGCATCGCCGCCGTCCAACCAGGCGGCGGGGCGTCGCCCCTCGCTGCCCTGCCGGACGGATAGCCGCAGCAGCTCCTCGGCAATGCCGGTGGTTACCAGATGCCCGCGCCCGTCGCAGATCGGCAGATAGATGGCAATCAGGCCCAGGGTGCCCAGGCCGCCCAACAGGTATTCGCGCTCCAAAAGCGCCGTGTGCGCGCCGCTGCGCGCCGCCGCCAGCGCGGCGGCCACCCCGGCCACCCCGCCGCCTGCCACAATCACGTCGTAGCGGCCGGCAAGCGGCGTGCGCCGGGCCGGCTCGGTGATATGATCCATAGGGCCTCTCCTCTCTTGTTGGCGGCAGAGCGCGCCGCAGGGCTTTGGCAGGCCCCTGCGCTGCAAAGCCCCGGAAGGTGCGGCCCCGCCTAAAAATGCCCGGCGCGGGCAGCCATGCCGCCGGTATGGAGGGCTTCCCGCGCCGGGACCGGTTCAGCGGATGGTAAAGGTGAGGGTATTGGTGTACGCCTCGCCGGCCGGCAGATGGATGATGTGCGGCTGCTTTGCCAGATCCTCGGTGATGCCGCTGCGGGAGGGCAGGCTTGCCCACGGCTCGATGCAAACATACGGCGCGTCCTTGTGCGGCGCGTGCCACAGGCCCAAAAACGGCATGTCGGGGTATTCCACCGTTACGCTGCGGCGCGATTTTTCCGAGCAAAGGGTCACCTGCCGGGGCATGCCCTTCAGCACCACCGCGTCCAGGTCAAACAGGCTGTGGGCCAGCGGGATGCGTACCCCGCCCTCAAGCGGCCAGGGGGCCTCTTTGCCCGAAACAAGATAATTTGCCTGGTCAAACTCCACCCGTACCGGCTCGCATGCCTCGGGGAAAACAAGCTGCCAGTCGGTAAAAACGCCGTCGCCCCCAAGAGGTACGTTAAAGCCGGGGTGTGCGCCAATACCAAACAGGATAGTTTTGGCGTCGGTGTTGGTTACGGTGCACTGTTTGATAAGCTTTTCGCCCTCAAGCCGGTACAAAATCTCAAACCGAAAGGCAAAAGGGTACATCCGCCGGGTTTCGTCGTTGTCGGCCAGGGCCAGGCGCACAAAATCCGGGCCCTGCGCGGCCACCTCAAAGGCCCGGCCGGTGCAAAAGCCGTGGAGCGGCATCTCGTAGGCCCGGCCGTCCAGCAGGTACCGGCCCTCGTTCATCCGCCCCACATACGGGAACAGGTTTTTATCGTGTGATTTCCAATAGGTGGGGTCGGCCTGCCAAACGTACTCGGCCCCGTCCCGTACAATGCTGCTCAGCGCGCCGCCCACAGGGTCTACCTTTACGGCAAGGGTCCCGTTTTGGATTATGATGCTTTCCATCAAAAACAACCTCCTTTGTGCTTGCTTTGCAAGGCTCTTACCTTAACTATACAAAACTGCCGGGCGGCTTGCAAGCCGCCCGGGCAAATGCCGTAAAAAAAGTATATCATCCGGCCGGGGCATGCCCGGCGGTGGCGGGCCGGCGCGGCCAAAGGGGCCGCGGCAGGGCGGGCCGGCGGCCCTTTGGCAGGTCATGCCTTTGCTGCCGCCCCTGCCCGTAGCCCTCTATTCGGCCGTTTTTGGGCTGGGCTCCGCGGCCCCCAGGCCAAAATACTTTTCAAAAAAGCCTTGCAGCTTATCAATTACGTCCCGCTTCTTTTCACCCCGGTTACTGCCGCCAAAGCGGGACATGGGCGGCAAGAGCTTTTCCACATCTGTGCCGGCCGTCTTGAGCGCCCCGTCGCGGAAAGCGTTTTCGATGTATTTGCGCGTTTCCGGCGGGTTCAGCCTTTCGGCGGCAATTAGGGCCGAAAGGTCGGCCTCTTTTTGCTCGGCCACATATTGCCGCCAGTCGCTTTGTACCTCGCTGCCCGCGTTCACCCGGCCAAGAAACTGCTCGATCAGCTCCTTTTTGCTGCGCAGCCGGATGCTCGCATCGACAGCCTTGCGGATGTCGGCCAAAAGCTCTTGATCCTCGCAGTTGCCGTTGTGGTATTTTTCTACCAGCAGTAGGATGTAGTCGATGTTGATCTCCACCTGCTTGATAAGCTCGATCTCAAATACAATGTCGTCGTTGATATTTTCCCTGTCGCTCGGGTCCCGCCCCCTGCGGTATTTGTCGTACAAATCAAGGTAGACGCTCTGGTAATCCTGCCAGTCACACACGGGGATCGCCTGCATCTCCCCGAAGCTGTCAAAAGAAGAAAGGATATTGCGCAGAGAAAGGATCGTGCCAAACAGCCGGATAAAATCCTTTTCGGCCCGTTCGCCCAAAATAGCCGCCCCCAGCGGGAAATCTGCCTGTAGCCGCTCGACCAGCTCCACATAGCCGGGGTGGCACCTGCCCGCTTCGTCCTCGTAGCCGTGGTAATAGTCGTCAAAGCCGCGCAGCAGCACCACGCCGCCCGCCTTTTTGTCGCCAAACAGCGCAATGGCGTCGTCCGTCGCCTGCTGCAAATCCCGGAAACAGACGATGTTGCCATAGGTTTTTACCGAGTTCAATATGCGGTTTGTGCGGGAGTAGGCTTGCAGCAGGCCGTGCATTTTCAGGTTTTTGTCCACCCAAAGGGTGTTGAGGGTGGTGGCGTCAAAGCCGGTCAGGAACATATTTACCACAATCAGCAGGTCTACTTCCCGGTTTTTCACCCGCAAAGAAAGGTCTTTGTAGTAGTTCTGGAATTTGTCGGCAGAGGTGTCAAAGTTTGTGGCGAACGCCGCGTTGTAATCCGCAATGGCTCCCTCTAAAAAGTCGCGGGCCGTCTGGTCCAGGGCGCTTGTGTCAAAGCCCTCCTCGCCCAGCACATCGTCCGGGTCGTCCTCGTTGGCGGCATAGCTAAAGATGGTCGCCACGGTCAGGGGGCGGTTCTGCGCGGCAAGCTGGGCCTTGAACTCGGTGTAATACTTCATCGCCATGGGGATTGAGCCGACGGCAAAAATCGAGTTGAAGCCCGCCACCCGCTGGCCTTTCAGGCTGTAAAAGCTGCTGCGCTTTGTTTTTTGATCGAAATGCTCCAGGATATAGCCAACAACCTCCCGCACCCGCTCTGGCGCACCTAAGGCCCTTTCCATGTCGATGGCCCGCACCTCTTTGTCCTTTATGCCCTCCTTTTGCTTCAGGGTGTCCACATAGTCGATGCGGAACGGCAGCACATTGCCGTCGTTGATGGCGTCCACAATGGTGTAGGAATGTAGCTGCTCCCCAAAGGTCTGGGGGGTGGTGAGCATACCGGGGCGCTTGCCGCGCACCGCGTTTTTGGCAAAGATGGGCGTGCCGGTAAAGCCGAACAGGTAATAGCTCTTAAACGCCCTGACAATTTTGGCGTGCATGTCCCCAAACTGGCTGCGGTGGCATTCGTCAAAAATCAGGACGCAGTGCGCATTGTATACGGGGTGGGTTTTGTTTTTGGCAATGAAGTTGTCCAGCTTTTGGATGGTGGTGATAATAATGCGGTATGGGTGCGGGCGGCCCTTTTCGTCCCGGTTTTCAAGCTGGCGCTGAAGCACGGCGGTGGAGCGGCTGCTGTTGGCCGCGCCCTTTTCGAAGCGGTCGTATTCCTTCATGGTCTGGTAGTCCAGGTCTTTGCGGTCTACCACAAACAGCACCTTGTCAATGCCCGGCAGCGCGCTGGCAAGCTGCGCCGTTTTGAAAGAGGTCAGGGTTTTGCCGCTGCCGGTGGTGTGCCATATGTAGCCGCCTGCCTCCAGCGTGCCCGCTTTTTTGTAGTTTTTGGCAATTTCAATGCGGCTTAAAATGCGCTCGGTGGCGGCGATCTGGTACGGGCGCATCACCAGCAGCATTTCCTCCGAGGTAAAGACGCAGTACCGCGCCAGCACGCTCAAAAGGGTATGCTTAGCAAAAAAGGTTTTTGTAAAATCCATTAAATCGGGGATTACCTGGTTGTTGCCGTCCGCCCAAAAGGAGGTAAACTCAAAGCTGTTGCTGGTCTTTTTGGATTTTGCCCGCCCGGCTTCGCCCTGCTCTCTCAGGTGGCTGGCGCGGGTAGTGTTGCTGTAATACTTGGTGTGCGTCCCGTTGGAGATGACAAAAATCTGCACATACTCAAACAGGCCGCTGCCCGCCCAAAAGCTGTCCCGCTGGTAGCGCTTGATCTGGTTGAACGCCTCCCGGATGGCGACGCCCCGGCGCTTGAGCTCTATATGCACCAGGGGCAGGCCGTTGACAAGGATGGTAACGTCATAGCGGTTGGTACGCCTTGCGCCGTCTGCCGCGTTTATCTCGTACTGGTTGATGACCTGTAAGCGGTTGCTGCGGAGGTTCTTTTTGTCCATCAGCGCAATATTTTTGGTGCTGCCGTCGTCCCGCCGCAGGTTTTGGATGTGGTCGGCCTGGATGCGGCGGGCCTTTTCTACAATACTGTCGTTGGCATTGGCAATGCACTCGCCGAAAAACCGCCCCCACTCCGAATCGGTAAAGGTATAGCCGTTCAGCTCCCCGAGCTTTTGGCGCAGGTTGGCAACCAGCTCTGCCTCCGAGCGGATGGGCAGATACTCGTATCCCTGCTCACAGAGCAGGCGAATCAGCTCGCTTTCCAGCTCTGCCTCGCTCTGGTAGGCGTCCGGGCGGGCGGTGCTGGGGGTATATTCGGCCACAACGGTGCTTTCGCTGCTGGCGGCGACGATATTAAAATATGGCATTTGCTAAGCCCTCCATGCAATGGCAACAACCGCAATAACAATCGAAATAAAAGAGGTGATGGATGCAAATAGGCCAAAAAGATAATTGTGGTCATCAAGCTTATCAATTTCTATACTGGCCATTCGGAACAAGCGGGAAAACAGAAACGCAATGACAGCAAGCAGTATGTAATCTATATATAATAGCCATGGAAACTGACGCGTGTTTCCCATGAGGTATTGTATTGGAAAATATCCAATCCCAAAAACTTCCAAAAGGATGGCGATTCCTCTC
>CAJTSP010000149.1 GCA_910578965.1 uncultured Oscillospiraceae bacterium | reverse complement strand
ATACAGAATAATACAATAAATAGTATTGCAAAGGGGGTCTGGCCCGATGTTTCGCATTTTTTGTCATACAGCCTGCAAGGGGCAAAAAATCCAGAAATATTGCACCCATAAAATGCAAAATGCAGGGCATTTATGGTGGTCCAATGGCCTCCGGGTTGGCAATTTGGCAAATCGGCAGGTTGGCAGGCCGTTAAATTGGCCCCTTGCTTTACAAACGGCCGCAAATATGGTAGAAATAGGGGCGTATTAGAATAAACGGACAGACCGGCGCCCGGCGGCCTTTTAGCCGGGCGCGGCGGGAGGAGCTACATAACCATGGAGCAAGAACAAGCCAACCGGCGCTGGTCCCGCAGCGCCTACCTGGCCATGCTGATCAACGGGCTGTGCGCCAGCAGCGGCAGCGTAGTGTTGGCCATCCTGCGGGAGCGATACGGCCTTTCGTACGATTTTGCCGGCCTGTTGCTGGCGCTTATCAGCGTGGGCAACATGGCTGCGGGGTTTTTGTCCGGCGTGCTGCCGGACCTTATCGGCATGCGCGGTTCGGCGCTGCTGCTGGTGGGCGGCGCAGCGGTGGGCTATGGGCTGCTCTGCTTTACCGGCTGGCCGGCGGCGCTGCTGCTGGCCTTTACCCTGGTGGGCATCACCAAGGGCTGCGCCACCAACAACAGCACCGTGCTCATCAGCCAGGCCGCCCCCGGCAAGGCGGGTACCATGAACCTGCTGCACGCATGCTTTGCCACCAGCAGCTTGCTCTGCCCGTTTTTTATCGCGCTCTTTTCCCGCAAGGGGTTGCCCTGGTACGCCCCCATGGCGGCGCTGGCCGTGGCGGGCGGGGCCCTCTGGCTTGTGTTTGCCCAAGCCCGGCTGCCCGCAAAGCCCCGCGGCCAAAGGGCTGCGGGCAGCGACTGGGGCTTTTTGCATTCCAGGCTCTTTTGGCTGGTTACCTGTATGATGTTTTTTCAAAACTGCTCCGAGATTACCTTTACCGGCTGGGTGGTCACCTATTTCCAGGACAGCGGCATCCTCACCGGCGAGCTGGGCAACCTCACGGTCACGGTAATCTGGGGCTCGATGCTCGTCATGCGGCTGCTCATCTGTTTTGTATTCCGCATCAGGGACAATTTCAAGGCCCTCGCCCTCATGGCCGGGGCCAGCATGGCCGCCTACTTTTTGCTGCTCCGGGCCAAAACCGGGCCTGCCGCGCTCGGCGCGCTGGTGTTGTTTGGCCTGGCCATTGCGGGTACCAGCCCCACCGGCATATCCAGTGCCGGCAAGCTGTTATCCAACGCTTCGGTGGGGGTGCTGCTGCCGGTGGCAAGCCTCGGGGCCATCATCATGCCCTACATTGTGGGAGCGGTGGCCCAGAAAGCCGGCATTGTGGGGGGGATGTCCTGCATCCTTGTTTCGCTGGCCTGCATGCTGGCGTTTGCCCTCGTCTGCCGGCGTGAGACGCGCAAGGAGCAGGCCCGCGCCGCCCAAAGCGCCGGGTAAGGCCGGCCGCGGCGCTGCAAAAAAGGGCGGCGGGCGCCCCCTGCCCCTGTCGCCGGCCCCGGGCCTATGGGCCTCTATGGCCCATAAGGCCGCCGGATATGGCCTCCCCGGGCCCGATCCCGTATGTCCCCGTACCTCCCGTATGGCCCGCAGGGACGTTGCATCCCCCGCACGGCTCCCGGAAAGGCGGCAAAAAACCCCGGCAGAGCAGGAGGCTCTGCCGGGGGGCTTTGCTGTATACGGGGGTACGCTGTGCCGGACGGCTCACGCTTTGCCGGCCGAACCAAACAGCTCGATCTTTTCGCGCACGGTGGCCCTGATGGCCTCGGCGCCCGGGGCCAGCAGCTTGCGCGGGTCAAAGCCCTTACCCTGCAGGTCCTTGCCGGCCTCGATATATTTGCGGGTGGCCTCGGCAAAGCTCAGTTGGCACTCGGTGTTGACATTGATTTTGGACACGCCCAGCGAGATGGCCTTTTGGATCATCCCGGCAGGGATGCCGGTACCGCCGTGCAGGACCAGCGGGATGCCGCCGGTGGCGTTGTGGATCTTGGCCAGCGCGTCAAAGTCCAGCCCTTTCCAGTTGGCGGGATACTTGCCGTGGATGTTGCCGATGCCGGCGGCCAGGAAGTCGATGCCCAGCCCTGCGATACGGGCGCACTCGGCCGGGTCGGCCACCTCGCCCATGCCTACGACACCGTCCTCCTCGCCGCCGATCGACCCCACCTCGGCCTCAATCGAAACGCTCTGCGCATGGGCCAGGGCCACCAGCTCGGTAGTTTTGGCAATGTTTTCCTCGATGGGATAATGGCTGCCGTCAAACATGATGCTCGAGAACCCGGCCTCCAAGCAGGCCTTGGAACCCTCGTAGGTGCCATGGTCCAGATGCAGCGCCACCGGCACCGTGATGCCGAGGGTATCCACCATCGCCTTGACCATGGCGGCCACCGTCTTAAAGCCGGTCATGTATTTGCCGGCGCCCTCGGATACGCCCAGGATCACCGGGCTTTTCGTTTCCTCGGCTGTCAGCAGGACCGATTTGGTCCACTCGAGGTTGTTGATGTTGAACTGGCCCACGGCGTAATGGCCATCCCGGGCCTTTTGCAGCATTTCGGTTGCGCTTACCAGCATAGTCGACTCTTCCCTTCCTGTAGTTTGCAAAGGGTCCGGCGCCCCCTTTGCTCCATCCGGCCGGCGCCCGTTATGGGCTTTGGCCTGCCTTCCATGGCTTTAGTATACCTTACGCGTGCGGCAAAATCAAGGCGCGGCAAGGGAATAAAAGCACCCAAAGGACGCATTTTTTGCGGGGTTGGGCCCCGCATTGGCCCCGGCCCCGCGGCCCGTTCTTTTTTACCGCCGCTTTTGCCCCGCCTGTTTTTGACCGTACAAAATTTTGCAAAAGCCCTTGACAAAACCTTTCATCAACCCTTTGTTTAGGAAGCAGGTTTTCCACAACAGGTTGAAAACCCTGTGGAAAACTGGAAGCATGTGGAAAAACTTCCGCCAAAATACAGGGTTTTTCACCTTTTCCACCGGGTTTTCAACAGGTGGAAAACCCAAGACAGGGTTTACAAGCGGTATAAACCGCTTTACAAAGCATTTGCCGGTCGGCAGCGGCCGGCCGCTTATCCGGCCTGACGCGGGCCCATACTCTGCAAATGGGGACGCGGCAGGAGCGCCGGGTATTGGCGGCTACGCCGCGTAAGGGAGGAATGGCAGGGGGTGCAGGGGGCCGCCCCCTGCACCCCCTGCCGGGCCGGGTGCAAAAAGGGCGGACGCCCGGCGCCGGAGGAATTGTGTAAAAACTTGCCGCAAACCGGCGCATCAGATGGAAATTTGTCCCATAAGGTGTTATACTAAAAAATAATGGGTTTTTGGGCCCTAAATGAGGCTTGGAACGGCAGAGGCGGCAAGGGGCCGCCGCAAAAAGGAGAAACCGCATGGAACAAAGAACATCGCGCCCGGCTGCGGCCGGGCAGTTGGTGTATGGGAAAAACCCGGTGGCCGAGCTGCTGCGCAGCGGCGCAGGGGTGGATACGGTGCTGCTGAGCGAGGGCATGGCCCCCGAGGCGGCAGGCTATTACATGGCGCTGGCCAAGCAGGCCGGCGCAGTCGTCAAGCGGGTGCATCCGGCCAAGCTGCGGGCGCTCTGCGGGGCCGAGAGCCACCAGGGGGTGGCCGCCTTTGCGGCGGCAGTGGAGTATGTCCCGCTCAAGGAGCTGCTCGGCGCGGCGCGTGCGGCGCATGAGGATCCCTTTTTGGTACTGGCCGACGGCATTGAGGACCCCCACAACCTGGGGGCGGTCATCCGCTCGGCGCTGCTTTGCGGCGCGCACGGGCTGGTAATCCCAAAACGGGGCGGCGCAGCCGTGACCCCGGCCGCCGTGAAAAGCTCGGCCGGCGCGGCTGCGCGGCTGCCGGTGGCCCGAGTGGCCAACATCGGCGAGGCGGTGCGCCGGCTCAAGGCCGAAAACATCTTTGTATATTGTGCCGACCCAAACGGCGCCCCGCTGGAAAAAACCAACCTTACCGGCCCGGTGGCGCTGGTGCTGGGCGGCGAGGGGGCGGGGGTGAGCCCGCTGGTGCGCAAGCTCTGCGACGGCAGCCTGCGGCTGGACATGTCTGCCCGCGCAGCCGGGGTCGACAGCTTTAATGTGTCGGTGGCGGCCGGCATTATCCTGTACGAGATGATGCGCCAGCGCGGTGCAAGGGGGTGAGCGGCGGATGGCAAACAGCAAGTTTGAAAGCTCGGTAGACGAAATCCTAAAAACCGTGCAGCAGCGGCAGGCTTCCCAAAGCCCCTCCAACGACGACGCCGTAAACGACATCCTGGCCGGGCTGGGCATGGGGGGCGGCCTGCTGGGGCTGGGCAAAAAACTGGCCGCCCCGGCAAAGCCCGCCGCGAAGGGGGCTGAAGCACCCGCGCGGCGCCCGGCCGCAAAACCGGCAGAGCAGCCGGCGGGGCCCGCGGAACGGCCGGCCTCGGGGCCGGCCGAAAAACCCGCCCAAAAACCGGCGGAGCAACCGGCGCAGGCGGGCGTGCAGCCCTCGCCCAGGCCGTCTGAAAGGGCCGCGGAGCAAACGGAGAAGCCCGCGCCCAAGCCGGCGCGGCAGCCCGCCCCGAAGTCGGCGCAGGAACCCGCTGTGCAGCCGAAACCGGCCGAACCCGCCCGGCAGCCCGAGCCGGCAAAGCCGGCCGGGAGGGCGCGGCCGGCGGAAAAACCCGCCGAGCGCCCAAAGCCCGCCGGGCCCGGGGCGCCGGCCGACGAGGAAAACGAGCCCACCCGGGAGTTTGCCCCGCCTGCCGCAAAGGAGCTGTCCAAAGAGGGTAGGGCGGCTTCGGCGGCCGGCGGGGTCCGGGAGGGGGCCCATGCATCTGCTTTTCCAAAGCCCGCCCAGGGCGGGAGCGCCCAGCCTGTGGCGCGCGCGGCCGGGCCGGGGGTGCGCCCGCTTGAGAGCGCGAGCGGGGTACTGCATCTCAACGAGCTGGTGGACGAGGAGTTTACCAAGTTCTTCAGTGAGACGGTGGCGGTGGTGCCCGAGGAGGAAATGGAAGAAGAGCCGAGCGGGTTTTTCCAGCGGAGGCGGACCCGTAAGGCCCGCGCCGTGCGGCAGATGGACGGTGAGGAGCCCCTGCGCCCGGACAGCAGCATGACGGGCGAGGTACAGCTTGAGCCGGGAGGGCCGATGCTCGCCGAGCTGGACGAAGAAACGCTCGAATATGGCGAGGAGCCTGCCCCGCGCCGGCGGTTTGTACTGCCCCGCATTTTTGGGGTAGAGGAGCCGGAGGCGGACGGCCCCTTTGAGGAGGAGGGGCCGGAGGAGTACCTGGACGATTATGCCGACCTGCAGGACGCCCCCTCGGTGCAGGCGGATTTGCGCGGCATGCGGGCCTCGCTGCAGCTACGTGCCGTCCTTACCGGGCTGCTCACGGCGCTGCTGTTCTATCTGGGGCTTGGCGCAAGCGGCTTTTTGCCGGTGCCGGCGCCCCTTGACCCGGCCCTTGCCCCGGCGGCCTATCTTGGGGCGAGCCTGGCCTTGCTGGCGGCGGCGGGGGCCTTGTCGTTTGCGGTGCTGCGCAGCGGGCTTGTGGGGCTGTTTGGCGCGCCCAGCCCGGACAGCCTGCCGGCGCTGGCCTTTTTGGCGGCGGCGGCCCAACTGATCGTGTTCCTTTTCCGGCCGGACAGTTATCTGCCGGTGGAGACCACCCTATTTGCCGCGGCCGCTGCGCTGCTGCTCTGCCTGGACGCGGTGGGCAAACGGATGATGAGCGGGGTGGTGGAACGCAACTTTGAAATTGTGTCCTCTGGGGTGGATCATGTGGCCGCCTACCGCCTGCGGGACAAAAAGCTGGCCGAAACGGCGGCCGCCGGCCTGGCCGAGCCCGAGCCCAGTCTGCTGGTAAACCGGCCTACCGCCCTGGTCAAGGGCTTTTTGCACCAGAGCTTTTCCGAGCGATGGAGCGACCGGCTGGCCCAGCGGCTGGCCTGGGCCATGGCCTGGCTCAAGGCCAATCACCCGCTGCCGTTTTATCAGAGCATCCTGAATCATGTGATTGGTGCGGAGGTCAAAACCTGTC
>CAJTSP010000148.1 GCA_910578965.1 uncultured Oscillospiraceae bacterium | reverse complement strand
CTGCCGGCTTCGGGGGGCGCACCCGGGGAGGGCGTGCCGCTTGCCATTACCCTGCGCTTGGGTGCGCTGCCGCTCACCACCACCGTGTGCCCCTTGGGGTTTACCTCCACGGTTTGGCCGTCGGCCACGGTGCGCAGCAGCAGCTTTGAGGTGCGGTTTACAATGATGTCTGCCGCCTGGGTGGGGCCGGTACGGCGGTAATGCAGGATGCCCTGCCCGGCCGCCACAAACTCGATCGGCCCTTCCTTAAAAGCATCGCAGCCGCTTCGTAGCTCGGCAAGGGCGCGGAGCGCCGGGCGCAGGCGCGTCTCAAGGCCCTCCCAGTTGAAATAGGCACGGTTGAAGGGGTCGCAATAGCCCTGCATGGCAACCTCGTCGCCATAATAGATGCAGGGCACCCCCGGCAGGGTAAACAGGATGGTATACGCCAGGATTACCCGGCGGATGCCCTCCTCGTACCTTTCGCCCGAGACCCGGCGCTTGCTCTGCCAATACCGGTCGCGCCCGCGGGCCGGCTCGTCTGCCAGGGCGGTAAGGGTGCGCTCGGTGTCGTGGCTTGCCAAAAAGTTCATCAGGGTGTGCAGGGCGGGGGCGGGGTAGTGCTCGCAGATGTTCATCACCTGCTCGGCAAAGCTGCCGG
The DNA here is from genome assembly GCA_910578965.1 of uncultured Oscillospiraceae bacterium. GTDB lineage: Bacteria > Bacillota > Clostridia > Oscillospirales > Ruminococcaceae > UBA7177. The sequence goes on along the minus strand of CAJTSP010000148.1, from coordinate 5,568 downwards.
CCCCGCCGCCCCCCACAAACTCCAAGATGGCGTTGCGGAAAGGATAGTTCATCACTGCATCCAGCCCCTTGCCGAGCAGGTAGGTGCGCCGGACGTCATATGCCATCTTGGTGGTAGCGTCCTCCCAGACCTCGCCCAGCAGGTAGCAGTCCTCGCCGTGGGCCTTGACAGCCTTGCGGATGCGCCGGATAAAGCCATCCGGCAGCTCATCGGCTACGTCCAGCCTGAAGCCGCTGGCCCCGCGGGAAAGCCAGGTGTCAATCACCCCGCCCTTGCCGCAGATAAACTCCTGGTAGGCGGGGTCGTCCTCGTTGACCTCCGGCAGGCTGGCAAAGCCCCACCAGCTACGGTAGCCGCATGCGTACTGGCTGCCGAAATCGTACCAGCTATAATAGGGGCTGGCGGGGTTGTGGTAGGCCCCGCCCACGCCGTAGCGCCCCTCCCGGTTAAAGTAAAGGCTGTCTGACCCGGTATGGCTGAATACCCCGTCCAAAATGATGCGGATGCCCTGCTGCTTTGCCTCGGCGCACAGCCGGCTAAACTCCTCGTTGGTGCCCAAAAGCGGGTCGGCATTGAGGTAGTCGGCCGTGTTGTACCGGTGGTTTGCGTGCGCCTCAAAAATGGGGTTGAGGTAGACCCAGCTCACCCCCATGCTTTTCAGGTAAGGCAGCTTTTGCCGGATACCCTCAAAATCCCCGCCGTAATAATCGCAGTTCAAAAAGCCGCCGGTCTCGTTGGGCCAGAAATACGGCTCCCCCTGCTTGTGCTCCCGGTAGACCCGGTCGGGGAAGGGCATGGGCTTGTTTGGCCGGCCCTCGTAAAACCGGTCGGGGAAGATCTGGTAAAGCACCGAGCCCTTGAGGGATTCGGGGGTGGCAAAATCCCGCTCGTACACGGTCAACTGCCAGGCCGGGCCGTTTTCCTCCCAGCCGATCACCCCTTCGCCCCCCTGGCTGCGCCAGATCTTGCGAAAATCCGAGTAAAGGTCGAAATGGTAAAAATACAGGCCCACCGTCTCGATGGCCAGGGTGTGCTCAAACCGGCAGACCCCCTCCTCGGTGCCCGTCCAGGCCATCCGGTGCTCCACCGTCCCGCCGCCGTCCTGGCTTAAAACCAGGCGCGGCTCTACAAAACCGTACTGCTCGGGGATGGTCAGGCAAAAACGTACCGGCTCGCCCGCGCGCACCGCCCCAAAGGGATATTTGTACTCCTCGAGCAGGCTGTTGTACAGTCGGTCCATATCCTCTATACAGGCTCAGCGAACCTGGCTTGCCTGCCAGATGTCGCGGGTGTAATCCAGCACGCTGCGGTCGGCGCTGAAAATGCCGCTGTGGGCGATGTTGGCAAGGCTCATCTGGTTCCAGCGGGTGCGGTCGGCATACAGCGCGGCCAAATCGTTTTGGGCGCGGCGGTAATCCTTGAAATCGGCCATCACCATATAGGGGTCGGCCGTACGCAGGTTGTTCACCACCTCGTGGAAATCCTCGCCGCCAAAGCCGTGCTCCAAAAGGTTCAGCACCTCCATGGCAATATTGTCCTGGTTGATGAACATGGCGGGGTGGTAACCCATCGCCTTGAGCCGGTTCACCTCGGCGGTGCGCATGCCAAAGATGATCTCGTTTTCCATGCCGGCTGCGGTGGCGATTTCCACATTGGCGCCGTCCAGGGTGCCCAGGGTTATGGCGCCGTTCAGCATAAACTTCATGTTGCCGGTGCCGCTGGCCTCGGTGCCGGCCAGGCTGATCTGCTCGCTTACCTCGCTGGCCGGCATCAGCCGCTCCGAGAGGCTCACGCTGTAATCCTCCAGGTACACCACCCGAAGCTTCTGGCGCACGGCGGCGTCCTCGTCAATCAGCTTGCCCAGCTTGCAGATCAGGCGGATGATCTGCTTGGCCATATAATAGCCGGGCGCGGCCTTGGCCCCAAAGATATAGGTTTTGGCGGGCAGGTCGGCGTTCGGGTTGTTCTTGAGATAGAGGTACTGGGCCGCAATGTTGAGGGCGTTCAGGTGCTGGCGCTTGTACTCGTGCAGCCGCTTAACCTGGCAGTCGAAGATGGAGTCCGGGTCGATCTGCTGGCCGGTGGCCTTGTAGAGATAGTTGGCAAACTCCTGCTTGTTGGCCCGCTTTACCTCATCCAGCTTTTTCAGCAGGGAGGCGTCCTCGGAATATTCGGCAAATTTTGCAAGCTCTGAGGCGTCCCGCTTAAAGCCGTCGCCAATCGTCTCGCTCAAAAGGCTTGTCAGCCGGGGGTTGCTGGCCAGCAGCCAGCGGCGGTAGGCGATGCCGTTGGTCACGTTTTTGAAAGCCTGGGGCTTGTAGAGGAAATAATCGTGGAAAACGCTTTCCTTGATAATCTCGCTGTGCAGTTTGGACACGCCGTTGATCGAATGGCAGACAAAGCAGCAGATGTTGGCCATGCGCACCTGCCCGTCGCCCAAAATGGCCATATAGTCGATCTTGCCCTGGTCGCCCGGGAAAGCCTTTTCCAGCGCCATGCGGCACTGCCGGTCCATCTCCTGCACAATGGTATAGATGCGGGGCAGGGTCATCTTAAAGATGTCGATGCTCCACTTTTCCAGCGCCTCGCTCATCACCGTGTGGTTGGTGTAGGCAAAGGTGCGCTGGCAGATATTGAAGGCATAGTCCCAGTCAAAGCCGCACTCGTCCAGCAAAATGCGCATCAGCTCGGGGATGGCGAGGGTGGGGTGGGTATCGTTGAGCTGGATGGCGGCCTTGTCCGGCAGGTCGTTGAGGGTGCCGTACTGGTTCAGGTGGTTGTGCACAATATCGCCAATCGAAGCGGCCGAGAGGAAATACTGCTGGCGCAGCCGCAAAATCTTGCCCTCCACATGGTTGTCGTTGGGGTACAAAATTTTGCTGATCAGCTCGGCCGAGGCGTTCTTGCTCATGGCGCTGCCGTACTCGCCGGCGTTAAAGCTGTTCATGTCAAAATCCGGGGCCTTGGCCTGCCACAGCCGCAGCTTGGCCACGCCCGGGCAGTCGTACCCGCGCACATACATGTCGTGCGGCACGGCCAGCACGCTGTTATAGCCCCGGTGGTTCACATGATGGAAGCCGTTGTCCCAGATTTCCTCCACATGCCCGTCAAACTTGATCTCGATGGCCTGGTCCGGGTGGGCCTTGAGCCACACCTGCCCGCCGGGCAGCCAGTTGTCTGCCCGCTCCTGCTGCCAGCCGTCCACAATCTTCTGCTTAAAGATGCCGTACTCGTACAGGATCGAGTACCCGGTGCCCGGGATACCGGTGGTGGCCATGCCATCCAGATAGCAGGCAGCCAAACGGCCCAGGCCGCCGTTGCCGAGGCCCGCGTCCGGCTCCTCCTCGTACACACCCTCTAACTTGATGCCATGGTCGGCCAAAACGCTTTCTACTACCTCGTTAAGCCCCAGGTTGAACAGGCTCATCTTGAGGCTGCGGCCCATCAGGAATTCCATGCACAGGTAATACACCTGCTTTTTGCCCGCGCCGCAGGCCTTAGCCTGGAACGCCTTGTGCTGCCGGCTCATCCGCCTCCGGCAGAGGATGGCCAGCGCCCGGTAGATCTGTGCGTTGCTGGCAACGTCCAGCCCTACGCCGTATTCGCTGGTCAGGGTGGCGCGCAGCAGGTTTTCAAGTTCTTGTTTGGTCGGTTTTGAAGGCATTTGATCGTCTCCCTTGTCGGGGGCCGGGCAAAAGGCTCTGCCGGCCCCAAAATGTCCCCGCCGCGCCCGGGGCCCCGCAGACAAAGCGGGGCGGGCATGGCGGCAAAAAACAACCCGCGCGCCCCGGCGCAAAAACCGGGGCGGGCCCTGGCCGGTGCGGCCCGGCTTTACACCGTGTTTTGGCCGCCCTGTATGTTATTATACCGGCAAAACCGCTCTGTTTCAAGAAAAAAACGGAAATTCCCGCCAGGGCGCAAAAAATGCGCCGCCCGCCGGGCGGCGGCAAAATGAAGAAGCAAAGGGCCCCAAACGGCCTGCGGGAGACCCATGCCCGCAGGCCGCTGCAAAGCCCCCGTAAAAATTTTGTGCCGCGGGCTTTGCAGCGCGGCAGATTTATATTATAATAGGAAACACGCGGCTTTGCTTTTGCAAAAACAGACGGATGCGCCGCCCGCTGCGGCTTATGCATAAAAAAGAGAGGGATACCCTTATGGCAAACAAGGTCCGGTTTACGGTGTGCGGTTCCAGCTACATCGTGGCAAGCGAGGAAACAGAAGAATATGTGCTCGGCCTGGCCGAACAGCTAAACCAGGACATGAAGGACATTATGTCGGCTACCCCCAGCGCATCGGTATCTACCGCGGCGGTGGTGGCGGCGCTGGGGTATCTCGACGAGATGCACAAGGCGCTGCGCGCGGCCGACAATATGCGCACCCAGATCCGCGATTACCTTGAGGACGCCGCCAAGGCCCAGCAGGCCGCCGAGGAGGCCGGCCGCGAGGTGGAGCGGCTGCACCGTGAGCTGCGCCTTTTAAGGGGAAAGGCCGGCGAATGAACGGCCATGCCCTTTTGCCCGAGATTCTGGCCCCCGCCGGGGATGCCGCGTCGCTGCACGCCGCTGTGGCAAGCGGTGCGGACGCGGTGTATCTCGGGCTTACCAGCTTCAGTGCCCGCCGCTCGGCGGGCAATTTTACGCCCCTGCAGTTGATGCAGGCTGCGGCTTTCTGCCGTGCGCGGGGGGTAAGGGTATACCTTGCCCTCAACACTCTGCTTTACCCCCGCGAGCTAGCCGAGGCCGCCGAGGCGGTGCGCGCCGCAGCCGAGGCCGGGGTGGACGCGGTAATTGTACAGGACCTTGCGGCTGCCGCCCTTGTACGGCAGATGGCCCCGGGCCTTGCTTTGCACGGCTCCACCCAGATGAGCGTGCATACCCCCGCGGGCGCGCGGCAGCTCGAGGCCATGGGCTTTGCCCGGGTGATCCTGGCGCGGGAAGCAAGCCTGGCCGAGATCGCGGCCGTCCGCAAGGCCTGCGGCATTGAGCTGGAGGTGTTTGTGCACGGGGCGCTGTGCATGTCGGTTTCGGGCCAGTGCTATATGAGCGCCTTTTTGGGAGGCCGCAGCGGCAACCGGGGTAGCTGCGCAGGTAGCTGCCGGCTGCCTTTTTCGGCCGGCGGCTCCCGCCGGCCGGCCGTGTCCGATTTCCACCTCTCGCTCAAGGACCTTTCGGTGATCGGCCGCCTGCCCGAGCTTGCGGCGGCCGGGGTGTGCAGCGCCAAGATCGAGGGGCGGCTGCGCGGGCCGGAGTATGTGGCCGGCGCGGTAAACGCCTGCCTGGCCGCCCGGGAGGGCCGGCCGTACGACGCCCGGCTTTTGCAGGACACCTTTTCCCGGTCCGGCTTTACCTCGGCCTATCTCGACGGGGAGGTTGGCAAAGGGATGTTTGGGGTGCGCACCGCAAAGGATGCTGCCGCCAGCCGTGTGGCCCTGCCCCGGCTCAGGGAGCTTTACCGGCGGGAGCGGCCGCGCATCCCGGTAGAATTTTTGGTGCGGTTTGAGCGGGCGGGGGCCCTCCTTACCGCCCGAGACCCCGAGGGCCGCGCGGCGCAGCTCGTTCCAAGCGGAGC
>CAJTSP010000147.1 GCA_910578965.1 uncultured Oscillospiraceae bacterium | reverse complement strand
GCAAGCCCCCGGCCTGTCAGCTCTCTGAGAGCTTTTTTTCAAACCGGCTTTTTTGCTCCTCTTTCGGCGGCGGCACCGGGTACTCGCCCGAAAAGCACCCGGTACAAAAATGCAGCCGGCAGCCCTCGGCAATCCTTTTAACCCCTTCCACGCTCAAAAAGCCAAGGCTTTCCACCCCCAGCATGCCCTCCATCTCGGGGATGGTGTGGTTGGCCGCAATCAGCTTGTCACGGCTGTCGATGTCGGTGCCAAAATAGCAGGGGTACAAAAACATCGGCGCAGACGAGAGGAAATGCACCTCTTTTGCCCCTGCCTCCCGCAGCAACTGTACGATCTGGCGGGAGGTAGTGCCCCGCACGATCGAGTCGTCCACCAGCACTACCCGCTTGCCGGCCACCGTGTCCGAGATGGGGTTGAGCTTGATGCGCACCGTATTCTCCCGCAGCTTTTGATCCGGCTGGATAAAGGTACGGCCGATGTACTTGTTTTTGAGCAGGCCGATGCCGTAGGGGATGCCGCTGGCCTGCGAATATCCCAGCGCCGCATCCAGCCCCGAGTCCGGCACGCCGATGACCACATCCGCCTCGATGGGATGCTCGGCCGCCAGGAGCGCCCCGGCGTTGCGCCGGGCCCTGTGCACAGACGCCCCGTCCAGCACCGAGTCCGGCCGGGCAAAATACACATACTCAAAAACGCACATGCCGCTTTCGCACACACCGCAGTGGCTGCGCAGGCTGCGGCAGCCGTTCCCATCAAACACCACCACCTCGCCCGGGTCTACATCCCGTACAAACCGGCCGCCGGCCGCCGCAATGGCGCAGCTCTCGCTGGCAATTACGTCGCTTTCGCCAATCTTGCCGATGCACAGCGGGTGGAAACCGTGCGGGTCCCGCGCCGCAATCAGCTTGCGGGCACTCATCACCACCAGGCTATAGGCGCCCGAGAGCCTGTCCATCGTGCGCTCCACCGCCGCCTCAATCGAGGGGGCGGTAAGCCGCTCCCGGGTGATGGCGTAGGCGATCACCTCGGTGTCGCTGGTGGAATGGAAGATGCCGCCGGCCAGCTCGTACTCCCGGCGCAGCTCGGCCGAATTGGTCAGGTTGCCGTTGTGGGCCAGGGCCATGTTGCCCTTGATATGCCGGATCACAAAGGGCTGGGCGTTGGCCCGCACCGGGATCCCGGTGGTGGCATACCGCACATGCCCAATGCACATGTTGCCCCGGGGCATGCCGGCCAGAACCTGCCGGGTAAACACCTCGTTTACAAGGCCCAGGTCCCGCCGCTTGGTAATTAGCCCGTCGTCGTTCACCGCCATGCCGCAGCTTTCCTGGCCGCGGTGCTGCAAAGCGTACAGCCCATAGTAGGTGGAAGCTATCACGTCCAGGCTGCCGTCCCGCCGGTAGATGCCAAAAACCCCGCACTCCTCGTGCGGCTTGTCGCTCAAAACAGACTGCATCGTCTCTCCCTTATCTCTTCCTGCGCGTTCGGCAAACCGCGTCTTTTGCCGCATCGTCCCAACGCTTGCCTTTTACCACAACACGCTCAAATGCGGCGGGCCCGCTCACCTTGCCTATCTGCATTTTCCCGCCGCACGATATTTCGTGCGGCATAGCGGGGGTCTGGTCCGATGTTTCGCATTTTTTGCCAACCAGTTTGCAAAGGGCAAAAAATCCAGAAACATCGCATCCATCAAATGCAGGGCATTTGATGGTGGGCCATGGCCCTCAGCTTGGCCCAAGCCCCAGGCAATCACCCCAGCAGCCGCCGCATAACCTCCCGGTAGGCGTCCTCCTCGCCGCCAAGGTCCCGGCGGAAGAGGTCCTTGTCCAGGTGGGCGTTTGTTTTGGCGTCCCAAAAGCGGCAGGTATCCGGGCTGATCTCGTCGGCCAGCACGATCCCGCCGTCCGGCAGCCGGCCAAACTCCAGCTTAAAGTCGATCAGCCGAATGCCCGCCTCCAGCATTACCTCGCGCAGCAGGCCGTTTACCTTAAAGGCGTACGCCGTAATGGTGTCGATCTCCTCCTGGGTGGCAAGGCCCATAGCCAGCGCGTGGTAGTGGTTGATGAGGGGGTCGTGCAGGTCGTCGTTCTTGTAGCTGAACTCAAGGGTCGGGCACCTGAGCGGGGTGCCCTCGGCCACCCCCAGCCGCTTGGAAAAGCTGCCCGCCGCCACATTGCGCACAATCACCTCCAACGGCACAATTTCCACCTTTTTTACCAGGGTCTCACGGTCGTTCAGCTCGCGCACATAGTGGGTGGGCACCCCTTGGGCGGCCAGCTTCTGCATCAGCGCGTTGGAAAGCCGGTTGTTTACCACGCCCTTTCCCCGGATGGTCCCCTTTTTGGCCCCGTCACCCGCGGTGGCGTCATCCTTATACGAAACAATCACCAGCTCCGCGTCGTCGGTAGCAAATACCTTTTTGGCCTTTCCTTCGTACAACTGCTCCCGCTTTTCCATCCTTATGTCTCCTCCAACCTTCTGTAATTTCCGTTTTTATTAACCCAAACGGCCAAGCTCTTTGGCCAGGCCCTCCGGCCGTTAGAGCGCTGCCAGCTCCGCCTGCAGCTTTTGGTCCTTTTTTTCGGTTTCCTTCTGCATCTCTGCCCGGGCGTCGGCTAACCTTTGTGCCAGCACGGGGTCCGACACCGCCAGGATCTCGGCCGCCAGCACGGCGGCGTTCTTTGCCCCATTCAGGGCCACGGTAGCCACCGGGATGCCGCTGGGCATCTGCACGGTGGCCAGCAGGGCGTCCAGCCCGTCCAGCGCGCCGCCCTTCATCGGGATGCCAATCACCGGCAGGGTAGTGTTTGCGGCAACGGCCCCTGCCAGGTGCGCAGCCATGCCGGCAGCGCACAGGATCACCCCAAACCCGTTTCCCCGCGCGGCCTTGGCAAATTCGGCCGCCGGCCCGGGGGTGCGGTGGGCGCTGAGAATCCGCGCCTCAAACGGGATGCCAAACGCCTTTAGCTGGGCGCAGGCGGCCCTTGCCACCGGCCAGTCACTGTCGCTGCCCAGCAGCACGGCCACTTTTTTTGTTTCGCTCATGGCTTGTCTCCTTTTTGCGTTTTCCGGCCCCTTGCAGGGCTTGGGGCCGCCAAAAGAAAAGGCGTGGCGCATCGGTATGGGATGCACCACGGCCAGCTTCTTTTCATTTTACAGTATGCCAAAAGGGCAGGGAAACCCGCGACCGCAGGCCCATGCGCCCGGTTTTGCCGCACTGCAGCGCGGCGCCCTGGCAATGGTTCACAGCAAAGCCCTCCGTTCCTATCGACCCTGCAAGCCCCGGGCAGCATGCGGCTGCCCAATCCTTTTATCCAATCCCGATCCCGCCCCGGCTTCTACCGGCAAGGCGCCCTTTATGCCGCAACAGATACCGCATTAAGTATAAAATTTTCCCGCGCAAAGCGCAACCCATAAAGCCCCCTGCCGCCGCATTTTCAGCCAAAGCCACTAAGGCCCGGCATTTTCGTCTGCATTTTTGGCGGAATTCACAACTGCGGCCGCCAGGATGCCGTCATTCTGCCAAGCCTGCTTTGGGGACGCCGCCCGCATATTTTTGGCCCGCCGGCGATGCCGCAGCAACTGCGCCGCCAAGCCCAGCAGGCCCAGCGCGCTCAGCATGAGCCCCGCCTTGAGCCCCGGGGTAATGTAGTAAAGCCCGATGATATGCTCACCGGCCGGCACCTTCAGCGCCATAAACATGCTGTTGGCCCGCCGCGGCTCGGCACGCACCCCGTCGATGGTGGCATGCCACCCCGCCGAATAAGGGATTGCCAGGCCCAAAATTACATCCTGCGGCGCGTTTATCAGCCCGGCCACACTGTTGCGCCCCACCACAAGGTTTTGCAGCACGGTCCCGCCCAGTGCTGCGGCAGCCGCTTCATACTCCGCCGCCTCATACTGCCAAACCTCCAGCCCCGTAAGCCCCATCTGCCCGCTGCCCGTAAAGAGCAGCCGGGCGGTATGGGGCCCGGCCTCGGCCGGGCCAAGGTTCACCCAACACTCGCCGCTGTCCAGCGCCAAAGGGTAAATCTCCTTTTCCAGCCCGCCATCCAGCGCAAAGGCGAGGCTCTGCCCGCCCGGCTCCATCACAAGGCCGGCCAGCCGCAGATGCACCTCGGCGGGCTCCTGCAGCACAAAGCAGAGCTCCAGCGCCCCGCCCTCCAGCCCTTCCGCCGCCTGCAAGGCCCCTTTTTGCCAAACAAGGCCGTCCGGCACGATGCTACACCCCACCTGCCGGACCCCCTGTACCTCCGGCTCAGTCCCAAAGCCCGCCGGCACCTCGCCGTCTGCCAGCGCCACGGCCGAAAGCATCGCCGCCTGCTTTTGCAGCCCGTTCAGCCCGGCGTATTGTTCGGCGCTCAGGGCGGCAGCATAGGCATAGCCCAGCGGCAGGGTATAGAGGTTTTCGTACCGGCGCAACACCGCGCCCCCTTCCGGCGTAAAGGTAAAGCCGGGCGCCTGGGGGGTGTCGCCCACATAATTGTATCCGTAGGGGACATACCCCTCCTCCCCCGGGCGCACAAAGGTATACCGCACTGCCGCAAGGGTGTTCAGCGCCATGCAGCCGTCCAGCCCCTGAAAGGAAAATCCCCCCTGCTGGGCCGGGGCCAGCGCCCAGTCGTGCAGCATGGCGTTTGCATAATGGCGGCTGAGAATGCTGAAATATTCCGACAAGCCCTTGTACCCGCCCACCAGAGGCGCATTGGCCGAAGCCCACCACCGATGCAGCCCCACGTCCGAGGCGTCCACCCGGTACTCGCCCTCGGGCAGGGTCCCGGCTGTCACAGGGGGCATCTGCCGGGCAAACCGCTCATCCCGGTAGGCAGAGCTGCGGCGGGCAGCGTCTGCGTGCAGGGCCAGGGCCGGCTGGGCCAGCACCAGCGCCGCCAGCAGCACGCCGCCCAGCCGCCGCAGCCCGCGCCCGGGGACAAATCGCCTGTCGCACAGGCTCCAGCCCTGCCGCCGGCAGGCCGCCAGCAGCCCCAGCAGCCCGGCCAAAAAGCCGAGCCAGGCCCATTCCTGCGGCTGCATGCCGTCCCGCCCGAGGGCCAGCGCCAGCAGCGCAGCCGCCGCGGCCCCGGCCGCCAGTTGCACGCCGCTGGCAGCAAAGAGCTGCGGCCAGCCCTTTGCCGCGGCAAAGGCCGCCAAAAACTGCAAAACGAACCAAAACCGGGTATCGGCCGTTTCGCCAAAGCCCACCAATGCGGCCTGCGCCAGCGGCGAAACAACAAACACCGCCGCAAGACCAAACCCGGCCAGCATCGGCCCGGGGCCCGGTGCGCCGGGCGCGGGGGCCGCAGCCCTTGCGCCGCCTTGCGCCCGGCAGGCCCATGCCTGCGCCCCCGCGCCAAGGCAAAAGGCTGCCGCCAGCACCCCCAGCCCGCCCATGTACCAAAACTGGGCCGTGTCGGCAAGGCCGGCCAGCCAGCGTTGCAGCGCCTCAAGGCCGGCAAAGGCCGCCCCCGGGCCAATCGGCTGCCCCGCCCCGGTGCGGGCGCTCTCAAAATACCCCAGCACCCCCGGCAGGAAAACCGGGCAGGCCATGCACAGGCCGGCGAGATAGGCTGCCAGCGCGCGCACTGCGTTTTGCAGCGCCTCCCTCCACCAGGGCCTTTTGCCCATGGCCCATACCCGCAGCAGCAGATAAAGGGCAAGCGCCACCGAGCAGATAAAAAGGAAATAAAAACCGGTGAGCGCCATACCAAAAACAGCCAGGGCCAGCAGCAGCGGGCTTTCGCGCCGCAGCACCTTTTCGCATCCCAGCAAGAGCAGCGGCAGGTAAAACACCGCGTGGGCCATAATGGGATGCTCGGCTGCCAGCGGGTAAAACCCGGTAAAAACATAGAGCCAGGCCCCCGTTACCGCGCCGGCACGGGGCGTCTCCAACTTACGGCAAAAGGTATAAAAGCCCAGCCCCCCCAAAAATAGCTGCAGCACCGTCAGCAGGCTGAAAATAAGGGGAAGCTGCTCGTTTTTGGCTCCCAGCGCCAGCAGGTAAAAGGGGTTGCCCAGGCCATGCCAGTTGAGGGTACTGAGGATATCCCCGCCCATCCCCAGCGAAAAATCATAGAGAGGGATGTTCAGCGAGCCGGTAAGCAGGACGCCTATGCATTCCCGGATGTAGCCAAGGGTATAGCAAAACACCGGGAACATCTGGGTATAGGCGTCCGCGCCATAGATAAAATACTTCCCCTGCCGGATATAGGGCCAGGCATGGGCCAGCGCCACCGCCGCAAAGCCAAGGGTATACGCCGCCAGGGCCAGCAGCATCTCCCGCCGGGCAAATACCCTGCGCTTTGC
>CAJTSP010000146.1 GCA_910578965.1 uncultured Oscillospiraceae bacterium | reverse complement strand
GCCCGGTACTGGGTTGTTTACGCGCTGAACACCATCCTGCCCGCGCTGCTGGTGGTGCCGGTGGCCTTTAAGCTGGTGGGCCAGGAATCCTTTGTGCCCTTTACCCACAACAGCTGGTTTGGCGAGCCCAACACCAACGAGCTGGCCGCCTGGACCCTTGCCTGCGGCATTGTGCTGCTGGGGGTCTTCATGGCCGCCCACCTGCTTGCCCGCGGCAGTGGAAAGGGCATCCCGGACTGCTGGGGCGTCAAGGCCTCGGGTCGGGTCATCCTCAAAAGCGTGCTGCTGGCGCTGCTTACGGTGGCCTTTGCCTATGTAATCCTGTTTTTTAACGACCTGCTGTTTAACACCGACTACCGCATCTGGGTCATCGACATGCGGGTATTCAACCTGCAAAAGCTGGTTTTCTTTGTGGCCTATGTGCCGGCGTGGATCATTTTTTACCTGGTCAACTCGCTGCTGGTAAACGGTGGGAACCGGGTGGAGGGCCGCCCCGAATGGCTAACCCTGCTGCTTAGCTGCATCGGCAACATCGCGGGCATCGCGGTGCTGATCTTCATCCAGTACCAGGGCATCATTGCAAGCGGTGTGTTCCGCTACAATTCCATGCGCATCGTAAACCTGTTCCCGCTGATTTTTATGATCCCGGCCGGCACCCTTGTTTCCCGCCGCTTCTTTAAGGAAACCGGAAACATCTACACCGGCTCGCTGGTGGTTGCTTTCCTGTATACCATGATGACCGTTGCAAACACCATGGTGCTGGGCACCATCCTGTAACCGCGCGCAGCACGCAGGCAGGCTGCAAAAACCGGTTGACAAACCGCCGGCAGATATGCTATGGTTGTAGCGATAAAGGGAGTAGCCGGCGCAGGGATTGCGTTTTCAAAATCGTCAGTACGGCTTTTTCAAGCCCGGTTTTGCAAACAAAGCGGCGAGACTTTACTACGTGGTAGTAACGTCTCGCCGTTTTTTGCGCCGGCGCGCGGCCCGGCCAGGCGTAGGCGTTTTGGCCCGCCGTGCAAAAAGGAGGAAGCCTATGACCCTTGCCGTCCTGCTGTTTGCGGCCACCTATGCTTTGATGCTGGCCCTGCCCAAATACCGGCTGCATGCGGTGCTGTGCTCGGCGGCCGTGTTTGTGGCAACCGGCATGCTGCCCTGGCAAAAGGTGCCCGGCTATATCGACTGGAACGTGCTTTTGATGATCGCCGGCACCATGGGGCTGGTGGCGCTGCTGACCGAGTCCAAAATGCCCGCCCTGCTGGCCGACCTGATTTTGGAGCGGGCGCCCAACGTCAAGTGGGCCATTTTGGCGCTTTCGCTTTTTGCAGGGTTGGTTTCGGCCTTTATCGACAATGTGGCCACCGTTTTGATGATCGCCCCCATCGCCCTTGCCATCGCCCAAAAGCTGCGGCTTAACCCGGTGGGCATGGTCGTTGCCATTGCGGTGTCCTCCAATCTGCAGGGGGCGGCCACCCTGGTGGGCGACGCCACCTCCATTTTGCTGGGGGGCTATGCCGGCATGAGCTTTGGCGACTTTTTTGTGTACCAGGGCAGGCCCGGCATCTTTTTTGCGGTGGAGTTGGGGGCGCTGGCCGCGGCCTCGCTGCTGCTGGTGCTCTTTCAGGGCGAGACCGCCAGGGTCGCGGCCGGGCCGCGCACAAAGGTAACCGACCACCTGCCCTCGGCGCTGATGCTGCTGATGGTGCTTTTGCTGATTGGCGCTTCGTTTGTGCCAAACATGCCCAAGCTTACCAATGGGCTGATCTGCACCGGGCTGCTGGCGGTGGGCGCTGTTTGCAGGGCGGTACGGCGGCGCAGCCCCCGTGCAGCGCTGGAGGTGCTGCGCCAGATCGACCTTTCGACCCTGGGGCTGCTGTTTGGGCTGTTTTTGATCGTGGGCGGCGTCACCGAGATGGGGGTAGTGGACGCCATCGGCCGGCTTTTGGCAAGGCTGGGCGGGGGCAGCCTGTTTGCCATTTACAGCATTTTGGTGTGGGTGAGCGTGCTCTGCTCGGCCTTTATCGACAACATCCCCTATGTGGCCGCCATGCTGCCGGTGACCCGCAGCATCGCCGCCGCCATGGGGGCCGACCCCGCCCTTTTGTACTTTGGCCTGCTCTCGGGCGCAACCCTGGGCGGCAACCTGACCCCGGTGGGGGCCTCGGCCAACATCACCGGCATCGGCATCCTGCGCCGGGAGGGATACGAGGTGAAAAACCGGGACTTTTTGCGCATCGGCGTGCCGTTTACCCTGGCCGCCGTGGTTCCGGCATACGTATACTTTTGGATATTTTATGCCTGCTGAACGGCCTTTGGGCAGGCGATGGCTGCGGCGCGTACCTTTTTGCCGTAGCCCGGCCCCCTGCCGCGGCCCCCGCCATCCAAAAGCGGCGCTGCCCGCAGCAGGCCCGCGTTTTCCCTGCCCTGCCGGCCCGGTGCGGGGCAATAAAACAAGGGAGTGTGAATGTTTATGGACGGCGCCGCGATCCTCACCGCCCTGCTTACCCTGCTTGCCGGCATCGGCATTTTTCTGATTGCCTGCAGCATGATGAGCTCCAACCTGGAATCGGCCGGCAGCGAACGGCTGCGGCGGCTGTTTGCCAAGGCCTCTGGCAGCCGGCTGCTGGGGGTGGGCATCGGCGCGGTGGGCACCGCCGCCATCCAGAGCTCGGGCGCCACCACCGTGATGGTGATCGGCTTTGTCAATGCCGGCATCATGACCCTGGCGCAGGCCGCCACCGTGATCTACGGGGCCAACATCGGCACCACCATCACCGGCCAGATTGTGGCGCTGGGGGTGTTTGGAGGCGGCGGCATCTCCGCCACCGCCCTTTTTTCCTCGCTGGCGGGGGTGGGGGCCTTTTTGCTTACCTTTGCCAAAAAAGAACGGCTCAAAACCTTGGGCGGCGCGCTGGCCGGGTTTGGGATGCTGTTTGTAGGGCTTTCGATGATGAGCGGCTCGATGGAAAGCTTTGCCCGGCTTGAGGAGGTACGGCTGTTTCTGGCCGGTATCCGCAATGTATTTTTGCTGGTGCTGGTGGGCGCAGTGTTCACCGCCATTGTGCAGAGCTCCTCGGTGGTAACCTCCATCGCCATTGTAATGGTGGTGGCCGGGCTGATTACGCTGGATCAAGGCATCTATTTGACCATGGGCTCCAATGTGGGCTCCTGTGTGGTGGCGATCGTGGCGGGGCTTACCAGCGGGCGCAACGCAAAGCGTACGGCGCTGATCCACCTGCTGTTTAATCTGAGCGGGGTTGCGCTGTTTTTGGCCCTGGGCGGGCTTTTGGGGCTTGCCAGTGGCGGGGCCCTGAGCATGGGCGGCATTTTTGCGGGGCTGTTCCCCGGTGCGCCGCAAACCCAACTGGCCATGTTCCACACGGTTTTTAATCTGGTTACGGTACTGCTGGTGCTGCCGCTGACCGGCCTTTTGCTTCGGCTGGTGCTGCGGCTGATCCCGGATGCGCCCGAGGCCGCGCCGGAAAAAGCCCAGCAGCCGCGCCTTTACTACCTGGATGAAAAGATGCTCTCGACCCCGCCCATCGCGGTGGCACAGCTCAAAAACGAGATTATCAACATGGCCGACATTGCCATGCAGAATTTTTCCACCTCGCTGCGGATCATCTGCACCCAGGAGTTTGACCAACTTGCGGAATTCCAGGCCAACGAGCGGGAACTGAACTTTTTAAACAAGACCTTGGTAGGCTTTTTGGTGAAAATGTCCAACCTTAAGCTGAGCGGGAAGGACCGCGCCTACCTCTCGGGAGCGTTCCACACCATTTCGGATCTAGAGCGGATTGGCGATTATGCCGAGAATATCGTAGAATACGCCCAAAGCCTTGCCGAAAGCCGGGAAGCATTTTCGGAGCGGGCGGTGGGCGAGATCGGCCGGCTGGGGGACGAGGTGGAGGCCCTGTTTGGGCATGTGATGACCGCCTACATCAACGGCCGGCCCGAGCCCCTGGCCCTTGCCGACGCGGTAGAAGACCGGGTAGACGAGATGACCAAGGCCATGGCCCGCACCCACATCCAAAGGCTGAACGAGGGGGTATGCACCCCCTCGGTGGGCGCGCAGTACCTTTCGCTATCCTCCAACGTGGAGCGGGTCGCCGACCATCTTATCAACGTGGGCAATACGGTGCGGTGAGGGCCGCGGCTCCCGCGGTATTGCGCTTTTGGGCGGCCTTTCGCCCTGGCCCCCTGCATTTTGCGCTGCTTTGGGCCGCGCCGCCAAAAATGGGCCGCAAAAGCCGGGCCGCGGAACGCTGCAACGCGCTCCGCGGCCCGGCCCGTTTTGTTTTGACCGGCGCTTCCCCTGCGGCTTTTAGCCCCGCAGGCGGAACTTGGCCACCATCTCCTCCAGGATCGCGGCCTGGCTGGACAGCTCCTGGCTGGCGGCGGCGCTGTTTTCGGCCGTGGCGACATTGGTTTGTACCACCATCGAAATCTGGTCGATACCCTGGGCAATCTGCTGTGCGCCCACCGCCTGCTCCTTGGTGTAGGAGGCGATGCGGTCGATCAATGCGCTCATCTCGTCGGCACGCTCCACCACCGACAGCATCGACTCGGAGGTGTCCTTTGCGGCGCGTACCCCTTCCTCCATCGATTCCACTGTCTGGCCCAGCAGCACGGTGGTCTCGCTGGCGGCCTCGGCCGACTTGCCGGCCAACTGCCGCACCTCGTCGGCCACCACCGCAAAGCCCTTGCCGGCCTCGCCCGCCCGGGCCGCCTCCACCGCGGCGTTGAGGGCCAGGATGTTGGTCTGGAAGGCGATGTCCTCGATGGTTTTTACGATGGAATGGATCTCATTGGAACGGTCGCTGATCTTTTGGATGACCTCGGTCATGTTGTGCATCTTCTCGCTGCTCCCGGTCAGGCCGGCCTTGACATCCTGGGCAATGCCGTCCGCCTTTTGGGCGCCCTGCGCAATGCGCTGGATGCTCTCGGATACCTCCCCGATATGCTTGGCCAGCGCGTCCACCTCGGAGGCCTGCTCGGTGGAGCCCTGCGAGAGGGCCACCGCCCCGCCGGACACCTGCTCGGCGTCTGCCGCAACCTCCTGCGCGGCGTCGTGCAGCCGGCCCATCACATTGTTGAGCTGGCTGGAAATTTCTTCAAGCGAATCCTTGATCTTGGAAAATTCGCCGGTATACTCCTGCTTCAGGGTAAAGGCCAGGTTGCCGTGCGCAATCTCGCGCAGGGTCACGGCAATCTCGTCAATATAAGTAACATAATCGCGCAGGCGCAGGGTAACACGGTTAAAATCGTTGGCCAGCACGCCAAGCTCATCCTTGGAACGGTACTGGATGCTCTGGTCAAGCTCGCCCTCGGCAATCCGGGTGGCAACCCGGCTCAGCTCGGCCACCGGGCGGCCGATGATCCGCCGAACCTGGATAATGACCATCAGGGTAAGGGCCGCCACAGCCAGCAGGGCCACGCCCAGCATAATAAAGGTAAGCTGCTGCAGCTCGGCCAGCACCTCGGCACGGGATACATAGGCCACCGCCATCCAGTCGCTGCCCGGCACCTCGGCCACCTGGATGTACATATTGCCGTTTAGGTATAGGCCGGCCGCGCGCTGGCCGATCTTTTGGCTGGCAAAAACGTACATCTCATCGGCCAAGCCGCCCAACGCCTGGCCGGTCAGAGCAGGGTCTCGGTGGCCGATAATGGTATCGGTACGGGTGTCCACCAAAAAGATGCCCCCGGTATCCTCGATGCGAATATTGCTTACGATCCCGGAGATTGAATCCAGGTAGACATCCGCCGCGGCAACGCCCCGCACCGCACCCGTGGGGGTACGCAGCACGCCGGACGCGCCCACCACGTTGGACTGGCTGTCCTCATCAAAATACACGTCCCCCAGGATGAACTCGTCCGAAGCGATGCCGTCCTGATACCAGCTCTTGGTCTTGGCATCAAAATCCGGCCCCGGCACAAAGGATGCATGGTAGAGCGAGCCGTCGGTAAGCGCAACATAGACCCCTGCGGGGTAGGCATCGTTGCTGCCTACCGTATGGCGGATATAGTCCTGCATAGCAGGCACATCCATATTTTCGTACTCAATGGTGTCCCGCTGCACCGTGAGCATAGCGAGCGTATCGTTCATCCAGGCGCGGGTCTCCTGGATAGTGCGCTCGGTGGTGGCGCGCAAAAGGTCCTCGCTCTTGCTCAAAAGGGCCTGGGACATCTGGTTATAGACCACGCCCAAAAGCACCGCCAGCGCCAATACCGCGCTGACCACCGTGCAAAACACCAGCTTGCCGGTGATCCCCATCCCCCTCTTTTGGGCGGGCACGGGGCG
>CAJTSP010000145.1 GCA_910578965.1 uncultured Oscillospiraceae bacterium | reverse complement strand
CCCAGCACCCCCAGCCCCAGCGCCGCCACAAACAAAAGGTCCAACAGGATGTTAAGCACCGAGGCCGCCGCAAGAAAATACAGCGGCCGGCGGGAATCCCCCACCGCGCGCAGCACCCCGGTGCCAACATTATAAAACAGCATCGGGATCATCCCGGCCAAATACACCTGCATGTACAAAACACTGTCCGCAAAAATCCCGGCCGGCGTGTCCATGGCCCGCAGCACCGCCGGCATGGCCAAGACCCCCGCCACGCCCAGGGTCGCGCCCAGCACAAGGCTGGCAAGCGCCGCGGCGCCCACCGCACGGCGCACCTCCTGCGGCCTGCCCGCGCCGGTGCGCTGTGCCACTACCACCGCCACACCGCTGGCAAGGCCGGCCACCACCCCGCCGATAAACATCACCAGCGTACCGCCAACCCCCACCGCCGCCAGCGCGCCGGTGCCCACAAACCGCCCTACAATCACCGCGTCGGCCGTATTGTATAGCTGCTGGAACACCGCGCCAAACCAGGTAGGGAAGAAAAACAGCAGCAGCTTTTGCCAGATCGGCCCTACGGTCATATCGCCCCGCGCAGCCTTGCCTCCTGCCATGGGAACTCCCCCTTTTTTACCATTTTCCCTTTTGGCCCAGGCGGCTTTGGCGCGCCCGGGCCCCCCCTGCGGGCCGGCGCAAGGGGCCCTTAACGCTCCTCCCCGCCTTACTGCGGCGCGGCCTGCGCCGCGGCCGCCGGGGCCGCGGCATCCTGCGCGGCAATGCGCCGGCGCAGCCAGCCGCCCTGCAAGTAATAGATCAGGTACAGCGCCGAGGCAAGGCACCAGGTAATGGGGTAGCTTGCCAGCACGGTTTCGATGGTGTGGCTGCGCGGCACCATCACCACCAGCCAGACCACCCGCAGCACGCAGACCCCAAAGCAGGTGATAAGGGTGGGCACAAGGGTATCGCCCGCGCCCCGCATCGCGCCCGAAAGCACCTCGATGAACAAAAACGAGAGATACCACGGGGCCAGGTAATGCACCATGGCCACCCCGATCTCGACCACCGCAAGGTCGCTGGTAAAGATCAGGAACATCCAGCGCCCCAGCCCAAGCAGCAGCGCAATGATGACCAGGGTAAGCAAAAACCCGATGAGCACCGCCTGCCGCACCCCTTTTTTAAGCCGGCCGTAGTTGCGCGCGCCAAAATTCTGCCCCGCAAAGGTGGTGATGGACAGCCCCAGAGACTGGATGGTCATCCAGTACACCCCGTCCAGCTTGGCCAGCACCGCCCAGGCCGCCACGCTGTTGGTGCCAAAGGTGTTGATGTAGCCCTGGATGATGATGTTGGACACATTATAAAAGATCGACTGCACCGCCGCCGGCATGCCCACCCGCAGAATGGCGTTTAAGAGGCTGCGGTTGATGTGGGGCATGCCCCGCTCAAGGTACCAGGGCGCCCCCTCGGCCGACCACAGGCAGCCCAGCACCAACAGGGCGCTGATGGCCTGGCTGAGGATGGTGGCGATGGCCACCCCCAGCACCCCCAGGCCAAGGCCCACCACAAACACAAGGTCCAGCGCGATGTTTACCACCGAGGCCGCGATCAAAAAATAGAGCGGCCGGCGGGAATCCCCCACCGCGCGCAGCACCCCAGTGCCCATATTGTACACAAGGCTGGGGATCATGCCCAGCAGGTAGACCCGCAGATACAGGATGCCGTCCTGCAAAATTTCGGCCGGGGTGCCCATGGCCCGCAGCGCCCAGGGGGCGGCAGCAAACCCCAGCAGGGTAAGCCCGCCCCCCAGCCAGACGGCCAGCGCCACCGAGGTTTGCACCGCCCGGCGCACCTGCTCGGGCTGGCGCGCGCCGTACAGCTGCGAGATGATCACCGACGCCCCGCTGGAAAGCCCGGTGGAAAAGCCCACCACCAGCAGCACCAGGGTGCTGGTGGCCCCCACCGCCGCCAAAGCCCCGGTGCCCACAAACCGCCCCACGATGACCGTGTCGGCCGTGTTGTACAGCTGCTGGAACAGGGTGCCAAACCAGGTGGGCATAAAAAACAGCAGCAGCTGCTGCCAGATGACCCCCTCGGTCATGCCGCCCAGCTGCGCCGCCCGCAAACGATGTGCCATTGCGTTTCTTTCCGTCCTTTCCCCTTACATCCCTTAACAAGGGCCCACACGCCGGCAGGCCAACTCCAGCGGCACGCTGGCTGCGTTGGCGCACCTTGGAATCCACCAAGGATTCCCGCGGCACGCCGCCTTGCCATCGCACCACTGGCCTTGCCCTGCCGGTCCTGCGGAGTTTTTGGGGCAAAGGTCTTTGCTTCAAACAAAAGAGCTTTTACCCTTTTTTGCTTTTTGCTCCTTTTGCCCCAAAAACCATGCGTGCCCTTGCCAAGCGATGTTTGCATCCCTTAACAAGCGATGCTTCCCTCATTATATAAATAACAAATCCCCTCGGGACGCCCCCAGGCGTCTGACGGCTATTGTACTGTACCGCCCCGCAAAAAGCAAGAGGGGCCGCAAAGTTTGCTAAAATATACAAAGCGGGGCGGGCTTTTTAGCGGGCCAGGCCGGGCGCGGGGCTGTTTTGGGGCGCGGCAAAAGGGCCAGACAAAGGAAAGGCGGGTCAACGCCGACCCGCCTTTCCAGAGAGGTTTTATTATAAGTCGCTCCCCCGCCCGGCAGGGCGCTTGGGCCGAGCGGTTCAGGGATTTTTAAGCGGGACCGTGACCCCGTCGATCACAAGGGCGGCAACCTCGGCCGGGTCAACCACTGGCACAAGGGTCATGACGCAGAACACACCGTCCTCTTTCTCTACCGCACGGAAGCCTCCCAAAGAGATATGCCCGCCCTGCGTGTCCAAAAGCTCAAGCTGTGCGCGGCCGGGGATGGCGACTGTACCGGGGACCACCGTGTCCAGCGCGGTGCAGCGCGCGCCCTCGCCCGAGAGCTTCAGCGAGACCGACAGAGGCGTGATCTCCGCCTGCTCCACCCGGATCTCTCCCTGGCTGGCCTGTACCACCTGCCCGGGCCGGCAGACCAGCGCCTCGTCGTTATAATCCAGCCAGAAGGGCACCTCCCAGGTCAGGTCGTTCACCGGTTCCACCCGGTCGCTCTGGTGATCCTCGCTCCAGTGGATCGCCTCCAGCCGGGAGGCGATCAGCACCCCCTGCCCGCTGCGCATGTCCCGCTCAAACGAGAGGTCCACCAAAAACGAAAGCCGGTTGTCGGCGGGGTTTTCGTCCTCAAGCAGATCTACCCCCCAGCCGCCACCGCCGCCGCTGCCCGCGTCCTCAAAATAGGGCTCGCAGTTCAAAAAGTAGCTGTCGGCGTCCAGCACCGTCCCCTCGGGGGCGGTCAGGTCCAGCAGCAGGTAGGCGCAGTTTCGGTCGCCCACCGCCTGCTGGACGGTCAGGGTCCAGCCCTCGCTGGTTACGCTGCTGCCGATCTCGTTGCCGCTCTCCTCAAAGGCATTGCCGCCCTCCTCAAAGGTATCCTGCGCCCCGGACGAGCTGACCCCCAGCTCCTGCGCGATCCTTTTGTCCATCCTGAAGGCGGCGTACACCGCCATCGAGCCGGCGCAGAGCACCCCGGCCAGCAGCAAAGCGCCAAAACGGATTTTTTTCATCTTTTGTGCTCCTCCTTTTGTCTGCGGGGGCAGCCCGGCCTTTGCGAGGGTCCGGGCCAGAACGCGGGCGGCCTCGCCGGAGGGCAGGGTTTCCTGCTCCAGCAGCTCCCCTACTTCCGGCGGCAGCCCGCACGGCTCCAAAAACTCAAAAAGGTTCACAGGTCGTTTCCCCCTTCCTGCAATGTCTGCCGCAGCCGTTTGCGCCCGCGGCAAAGCTTGTTTTCCACTGTTTTGGGCGCAAGGCCCAGCTGCGCCGCGATCTCGCCCATCGTTTGGTACAGGTAGTACCGGCGCAAAAAGATCTCCCGGTCCGGCTGCGGCAGCTGCCCAATGGCCCGGCGCACAGCCTCCTGCTGCTGCCGGGCCGCGGCCCAATCGGCCGGGTCGGCGTCCTCGGCCTCTAAGGTATCCGGCAGCTCCTCCCAGCGGGCGGCCCGGCCCAGGGCGCGGCGGCGGCCGAGGGCGGTGCGCCGGGCGATGCCGTACACCCAGCCCGCAAGCGGCCGCGCGGGGTCGTACCGGTCCAGCCCGCGCCACAGGGCCACAAAGCTGTCGGCCATGGCCTCCTCCACATCCTGCGGGCAGCCCGGCCCCAAAATGGCGGTGCAGATGGTTTTTACCGCGCCGCCGTACCGGCCGATCGCCTCCTCCAGCCCGCGGGCCGGGTCGTTTTGCAGCAGGATGACCAGCTGCCGGTCGCTCTTGCTCTGTTCCATGCCATCCCTTCCTTCCGCTTGGCCCGGCCAGGGTTTTTCCGGCCTGGCCGGGCCTGCCGCAGTGGTAAATCCCCATCCCCCAAACGGCGCGTCCGCCGCCGGGCGATGGCTTGAAAGGCCTTTCACCCTTCTATTGGTCAGGCAAGGGGGTTTTCCCTCAAATGTTTACAAAAAAGGCGGTGCCCAAACCGGGGAGATGTCCGCCGGCCGGGTGCGGGAGAGCAGCCTCTCAAGGCCCGCGGGGCCCCTGCCCCCATACCCTTTCGAGCCTCTCCCCCGCGCCCGGTCTGGGCCACCAAAATCCTTGCAGTGGGCACTCCCCCAAACCGGGCTTGACAGGCCCGCCGCCGCCCTGTATAATAGATACATACCAAACGTATGTTAATCTGTCAAGGGCGGCGGGGCACCCCCCACCGCCCAGCGGCAAAAGGGGAGGGCGCATGGCGCGCAACAAGCACCCGGAGGTAACGGTGGAGCGCATTTTGGACGCGGCCCAGCGGCTTTTTTTGCAAAAGGGGTACGAGAATACCACCATCCAGGACATTGTAAACGAGCTGGGCGGGCTGACCAAGGGGGCAGTGTACCACCATTTTAGGTCCAAAGAGGAGATCATGGACGCGGTGGGCGACCGGATGTTTTTGGAGAACAACCCCTTTGAGGCGGTAAAAGGCCGCACCGACCTGAACGGGCTGCAAAAGCTGCGGGAGGCCATCCGGCTGAACCAGGCCGACACCGCCCGGGTGGAGATCACCCGCCAGTCGCTGCCGGTGCCCCTGAGCCCCCGGCTGCTGGTGGACATGGTGCGGTCCAACTGCACCGTGCTGACCCCCTACTACCAGGCCCTGCTGGAGGAGGGCAACCGGGACGGCTCGCTGCACACCGAGTATGCCCGGGAGATCGCCGAGCTGCTGCCCCTGATGAGCAGCGTCTGGATGATGCCCAGCATCTTCCCCACCAGCCGCGAGGCGCTGCGCCGCAAGTTCTGCTTTATGCGGGATATGCTGGACGCGATGGGCGCGCCCATTGTGGACGACTCGATCATGGCGCTGGTGGACGAGTTTTTGGCCAGCCTGCCCGAGCTGGGGTAAACCGCCGCGGCCGGGTAATTGGAAGTGTCCGCACCGGGGATGGGACCGCCGGCCGGGGCGGGGATGCAGATTTTCAAATCCCGCGGGCAGATCCCGCGGGGCCCTTTTCCCCAAACCCCTTTCAAGGCTCTCCCCCGTGGCCCTGGCACCCCCCTTGAACCGGGCACTCCCCGCGCATTCCCGAGCCATTCCTGCCGCCAAAGCAGCCCGCTGCCCCGCCGCTTTTGCCGCCCAACTGCATGCCCCGCGCCCGGCGGCAATTTTTTTGCCCGTATACATACGTTCGGTAGGTATTAAAATCGGAGAATTCCCAACATCGCCGCAAAACGCGGCGGCAAAAGAGAAAAGGAGGACACCTTATGCAAAAGCCTGTGTCATCGCCCGGCGGAAAGGGCACACTGTTTACCCGCAATTTTACCCTGCTGCTGCTTGGGCAGGCGGCGTCCCTTTTGGGCAACTACACCCTGCGGTTTGCCCTTTCGATGTACGTGCTGGAAAAAACCGGTTCGGCCGGGGTGTTTGGGGGGCTGCTGGCCCTGTCCATCCTGCCCACCATCCTGCTCACCCCCCTTGGCGGCATCCTGGCCGACCGGGTAAACCGCCAGCGGATGATGGTGGCGCTGGACGCCCTGTCCGGCCTGGCGGTGCTGGCGGCCGGCCTCTTGCTGGGGCCGGGGCGGGAGCTTTGGGTGATCGGCGGGCTGCTGGCGGCGCTCTCGGTGCTGGGGGCGTTCGAGTCCCCCACCGCGCAGGCCTGCGTGCCCCAGATACTGGGCGGGCAAAACCTGATGGCCGGCAACGCGGCGGTGGGGCAGGTGTCGGCGGCCGCCTCGCTGATCACCCCCTTTTTGGGCAGCGCCCTTTACGCGGCGGTGGGGCTTGCGCCGGTGGTGTGGGGGGC
>CAJTSP010000144.1 GCA_910578965.1 uncultured Oscillospiraceae bacterium | reverse complement strand
TTTTAATAACGAACGAATCCGTCAAAAGAAAAACCCGGTTTTGGCTATTTGTCATAAAATTCCGCTTTGAAATGCCATTATTTGTATGATTTGACAAAAGAAACGGAAATTGGTACCCTGTGAATCACCCGAAAATCGTTTTGAAGCGGCCTTTCGGCGCGGCCGGGAAATCCCGGCGGGCGAAGCTGCCGGCAAAGGCCGCGGCAGGGCTGTGCCAAAAGGCCGGCCCAACGAATGAACCGAGAGACAGGAGGAAACAAATCATGAAAAAAGTTCTGGCATGGATCCTGGCGGCCTGCATGGTTCTGGCACTGGCGGGCTGCGGCGGCAGCCCGGCAAGCACCCCCGCAGGCGCTCCGGCAAGCACTGGCACGGGCGACGCCCCGGCGGCCCCGGCGGCCGGCGGTATTTTTAACGTGGGTACCGGTTCCACCGGCGGCGCCGACAACGTGGTGGTTGAGGCGATCTCCTCGGTAGTAAACCAAAAAACCAGTGTCAAGGCGTCCACCGTTACCACCAACGGCGGCACCGAGATCGTTTACCTGCTGGAGACCGGCGACATCCAGGCCGGCTATGCGGGCACCGTCGACCTGGCCGACGCGGTTGCAGGCAGGGGCGCCTTTGACCATCCGGTGGACGAGGCCCATCTGTGCCAGATGTTCGGCTTTGCCACCTGGAATCTGCCGATGCTGGTGCTGGAGTCCTCCGACATCCACACCTATGAGGACCTCGCCGGCAAGCGGGTGGGCCTGAGCCCGGTCGGCTCCTCTACTGCGGCAGTACTGCAGATGGTGTTTGACGCCTATGGCCTCACCGACAGCATCACCATCGAGAACTACACCTGGGGCGAGGGCTACGGCGCCCTGAAGGACGGCCGCATCGACGCCTTTGTTGGTTCCTGGACCAACGGCAACCCCATCTCTGGCATCATCGAGCTCGAGGCCACCAACAAGATCCGCGTGCTGGACATGGACCCCGCCATCGGCGAGGCCGCCCACGAAATGAACGCGGGGGTCAGCTACAGCACCCTCTCGCACGAGAACGATGAGAACATCCCGGAGGGCGCCGAGGTGACCACCGCCACCAACAGCGCGGTGCTGATCTGCAACGCCGACGTGGATGAGGAAACCGTTTACCAGTACGTCAAGTGCGTGCTCGAAAACATCGACGACCTGCGGGCCATCTCGAACAACTTTGACGCCTTTGAGAGCGTCTGCGTCGAGGTGTGCGTCGAGAGCGTGCCCTTCCACCCGGGCGCGGCCCGTGCGCTCAAGGAAGCCGGCCTTTGGAAGGACAGCTTCAAGGTTTACGGCGAATAAGGGACAAAAGGCCGCGGCGCGTCGGCCTTAAACCAGAGCGAGCCCGGCGGGGGGCCCTTGATTGCGGCCCTCCGCCTTTTGCAGGCAAGGGGTGCGGCCATAGGAGCGGCGCTGTTCCCCGCGGCCCCGCAAGGGACGCGGGGACGGCCGGGCTGCGCAAAGGAAAGGAGCTTTTATGACAGAAGAAACGACCCGGAGCATATGGGAGCAACGGCTGGATCAGGCTACCTGCCTGGTAGCCATCCTCATGAGCGTTTACCATCTGGTAGCCGCCAATTACACCCTGGTCTACCAGGAGCAGCACATCAACATCCATCTGGTGTTTGCCCTGGTGATCGTATTTTTGCAGGCCGTCAAGTTCAAAAAAGGCCGGCCGACCCCGCGGGCCGCGGTAATGGCCGGGCTGATCGCCGCTACGGTGGCGGTGGGCGCGTACATCCATATCCATTACTACGATTTCAAGATGGCTATGGGCGCGCAGCCCGCCGACAAGGTGTTTTCCGGCCTTGTGCTGCTTTTGATCGTGCTGACGGCCACCTACCTTTCCTGGGGCAAGATCATCCCGGTCATCACGGTCATTGCGCTGCTCTACGGCTACTACGGCCCCTATATGCCGGGCATCTTTTTCCATGGCGGGCTCTCCTTCCCCCGGCTGATCACCTATGTAACCACCAACTTTGACGGGGTCTATGGCATGCTGTCCCAGGTCAGCGCCAACACCATCGTGCTATTTACCATCTTTGGCGGCATGATGGACGCGTTTGGGGCGCTGGAGGCCGTGATGGGGGTTGCAATGACCGCCTCCACCAAGATTCGTTCGGGCGGTGCGCAGGTGTCGGTCATATCCTCCGGGCTGATCGGCTCGGTCACCGGGTCGGTGGCGGCCAACATCACCCTCACCGGCGCGGTCTCGATCCCCCTGATGAAAAAGCGCGGCTATCCGCCCGAGTTTGCGGCAGCGGTTGAGGCGGCGGCCTCCACTGGCGGCGCGATCCTGCCCCCGGTCATGAACGCGGCCGCGTTCATCATCGCAAGCTGGACCGGCGTGCCCTATGTGCAGTTGGTATTCCTGGGCATCACGCCGGCCATCCTGTACTACCTGGGCATTGCGCTCAGCGTCTACATCAAGGCCTGCAAGTTAGGGGACGAAAAGGTAAAGGACGACACGATCGGCAGCCTTAAAAAGGCGTTGACCAAGCTGCTTTTGTTCGTGATCCCGCTGATTATGCTGGTGATTCTGATGGTGCGGGGCATCAGCCCGCAGCGTGCCCTCTTCCTTACCACCCTGGTGCTGATCGGGCTGGGCTTTGTTTTCGAGTTTGTGGACCATGCCGAGCATCCGGTGCGCGATTTTGGCCGCAAGGTGGTTGCGGGATTGATCTCGGGCGGCAAAACGGTGGCCAGCATCGCGGTGGTTATGGCCTGCATGGGCGTGGTGGTGCAGATGATGACCGCCACCGGCCTGAGCAGCAAGATCAGCCAGTTTGCGCTGTCCATTGCGGGCAACAACCTGTTCCTGCTGGCGGTGGTGGTTGCCATCACCTGCCTGCTCTTTGGCATGGGCATGCCCTCCGGCTCGGCCTATATCCTGGCCGCCCTGCTGGGGGCGCCCGCCCTCATCAGCTTTGGCGTGCCGATGATCGTGGCCCACTGGTTTGTTTTCTACCTGGCCGAGATGAGCGCGCTCACCCCGCCGGTAGCCATCGGCTGCCTGGTTGCGTCCGGCCTGGCCAAGGCAGACTTTATGAAAACCTGCGCCACCGCCGTCCGGCTGGGCATTGTGGGCTTTGTGCTGCCCTTCCTGTTTTTGTACCGGCCTGAGCTTTTGCTGCAGGGCACTGCGCTGCAGTGGGCCTGGGCGGTGCTGATGGTCGTGACCTTTTTGTTCTGCTTTATCAGCGCCTGCGAAAACTTCTTCCAAAAGCCGCTCACCCTCACCGAGCGGGTGGTGGCCTGGGCCGGCGCGCTCTGCTGCGTGCTTCCGGTGGGCGTATTGGATGTGATCGGCCTTGGCTGCTTTGCCTTTTTGCTCCTCAGCCAGCGGCGCGGCATGCGCAGGCCGGCACAGCCCCCTGCGGCCTGACCCGGCGCGGCGGCAGGAGGGAGTTGACATGAGCGGAAGATCGATCGTGCTCTGCGCCACCATGGACACCAAAAGCGAGGAGGCGCTGTATCTCAAGCAGCAGCTCGAGGCGCTGGGCCATACCGTGCGCATCATCGACATGGGCATGAAAAAGCCCAGCCCCGCAGGGGTCTACATCACCCAGGCTGAGGTGGCGGGGGCAAACTACAACAAGATCGTCAGTTCGGCAGTGCGGTCCGAGGCGTCGGCTTATATGGAGCAGGGCCTCAAGCGGATCGTGCGGCAGTTGTACGAGGACGGTCTGCTAAACGGCATCATCGGGGTGGGCGGCTCGGGCGGCACTACCATGGCCAGCAGCGCCATGCACGAGCTGCCGCTGGGCGTCCCCAAGATCGTGGTAACCACCATGGCCTCGGGCAACACCCTGCCCTATGTGCAGGGTGAGGACGTTTTGCTGCTTAACCCGGTAGTGGACATCCAAAACCTGAACTTTTTAACCGAATATATCCTGCGGCAGGCCGCCGCTATTATGGACGGGATGGTCAACACCCCGCCCATGGAGCGGCGCACCGGCAAGGCCATTGCCATCAGTTGCTTTGGGGTGACTACCCCCTGCGTCGAGCGGTGCACCCGGCTGCTGCAGGCCCAGGGCTACGAGGTGCTGATCTTCCATGCCCGCGGCGCCTCGGGCGGCAAGATCATGGAAAAGATGATCGCCGAAAACCACTTTTGCGCCGTGCTGGACATCACCACCACCGAGCTGGCCGACGAGGTGGCCGGCGGCATCTACGCGGTGGGGCCGCGCCGGCTGCGCAGCGCCATCGAGCGGGGCATCCCCTGCATCGTGGTGCCGGGGGCGCTGGAAATGGTCAACCTGAGCACCGAGGATACCCTGCTGCCCGCCCAAAAGGCCCGTACTCTCTACTACCACAGCCCCAGCTCGGTCAAGATGCGGGCCAACAAGGAGGAGATGAAGCGGCTGGGCGAAATCTTTGTGGAGCGGATGCAGGACGCCCAGCCGGGCAAGGCCGTGGTCATCATCCCGGAGGGCGGCTTCTCGTCGGTCAACGCCCCCGGCAAGGTTTTCTGGGACCCGGAGGCCGACCGCATCTTTATCAACGAGCTGCATTACAAAATGCCCGCCAACGTCCAGGTGCGGATCCGCAAGGAGCACATCAACGACGAGCCCTTTGCGGATGAGATCGTGCGGCAGCTACTGAAGATGATCGGCCGGCTCCCCTACTGAGGGCGATGCAAACTGTAAGAAAGGGGTAGTTTGATGAGATTTGAAAAACAAGCCGTGCTGGCTGCCATGCGCAAAAAAGCTGCAAAGGGCCAGGCCGTGATTGTAACTGCCGCCGGCGCGGGCCTGATCGCCCGGGTGGAGGACAAGGCCGGCGCCGACGCGATCGTGGTATACAACTCCGGCCTGTACCGGATGAACGGCATCGCCTCCATTGCGGGCAACCTGCCCATCGGGGACGCCAACGCCATCGTGCGGGAGATGGGCCGCACCCAGATCCTCAACGCGGTCAAAAACACCCCGGTCGTGGCAGGCATCTATGGGGTGGACCCTACCCGGGACATGCGGTCCTTTTTGCAGGAGCTGGCCGAGATCGGTTACAGCGGCGTGATCAATTTCCCCACCGTGGGCAAGCTCAGCGGGCCGATCCGGGCGGAACTGGAGCAGGTGGGCCTGGGCTTTCCCCGGGAGGTAGAGGCGCTGCAAACCGCCGCGCAGCTCGGCTTTTTTACCATGGCCTACTGCTACTGCCCCGAGGAGGCTCGGATGCTGGCCGATGCCGGGGTGGATATCCTGGTTTCCCATGTGGGGCTCACCGCGGGGGGCGAGGTCGGGGTGAAAACCGTTGCCCCGCTCGAGGCCGCGGCCCAAAAAACCGCCGCCATCCTCTCGGCCGGGCTTGCCGCCCGGCCGGACATCCTACCCCTGTGTCACGGCGGCCCCATTGCCACCGCACAGGATCTGCAATATGTCTGCAACAACACCCCCGCCGTCGGCTTTGTGGCGGCGTCCAGCATCGAGCGGCTGCCGGTAGAGGGGTCGGTGGCGGATACCGTGCAGGCGCTGCGCGCCGTGCGGCTGCCGGGGGCGGCCGGATGAGCGCAGGCCGGGTGCGCACGGCCGCCTTTTACCTGGCGCTGCTGGCCATGGCCGGCCTCATTGCCGGCGCGCCCGCCCTTTCGGCCGCTTGGGGCGGCCTTTCGCCCGAGGGACTGCGCGCCCTGGCCATCCTGGCCTTTGCGGTGGCAAGCTGGTGCTTTGGGCTGGCCCCCATCGCGGTCACGGCGCTGGTCGTGCTGGCGGTTATCCCGTTTTCCGGGCTGATGGGCTTTTCCGAGGTGATCGCCGCCAGCTTTGGCGACAGCACTTTCGCCTTTTTTCTGGGGGTGCTGCTACTCTCGGCCGCTTTCCAAAAAACGGCGCTGGGCCGGGTGCTTACCCTGCTGCTCTTCCGCGCCTTTGGCAAGCGGCCCCGGGCGCTCGTGCTGGGCATCCTGCTGGCCGGCGCGGCGCTGGCGATGTGGGTTACCGAGGTGGCCAGCGCGGCCATCCTCTTTCCCATCGTTTTGTCGGTGGTGGAGCAGACCCGCGCCCGGCCGGATCACCGCCGGCTGGGCCGGGTGCTGATGATGGCGGTGGCCTGGGGCCCGGCCTTTGGCGGGGTGGCCACCCCCATCGCCACCGGCGCCAACCTCATTGCGGTGCGCTATATGCAGCAGCAGGCCGGCATCACCATCAGCTTCGGCCAATGGATGCAGATCGGCGTGCCCATCATGCTCAGCCTGCTGGCCGCCGGCTGGCTGCTGCTGAGCCGCGGCATCCGGGACAACAGCCCCCTGGTGCTGGAGGACGACATGCCCCCGATGGGCCGCAGGGAGTGGACCCTGCTGGCCGTATTTTTGGGGGCGGTGGCCCTTTGGGT
>CAJTSP010000143.1 GCA_910578965.1 uncultured Oscillospiraceae bacterium | reverse complement strand
CAGGTGCCTGGCGCGGGGCCGGACGGCAAGGGAGGGGCCGGGTTTTGGCCCCGTGATGTGTGAAGACGGGAGGAAAGGGCTTTTTCAATCGATGGAAATCGATTGCCAGATTGGCCGCTGCGCAGGCAGCGGAGAATCCCGGCTTGTATGGTTAATACCGCTTTCGATGATCCCAAACGGCATGGGGGCATGGGATATATAAAAGCCCCTGCGCATAAGGCCTTGGCAGATAAAGGGGGCTGCTGACAAACCAACCCCCGCAGGAACAAGAAAGCTTTTGGCAAACAAAGAGCGCGGGTAGCGCTTTCCTGCCTTAGCAAGTGTTTTGGTGAGATTTGGCGGGACAAGGCGCCGGGATTTTTCGGCGGGATGGCTTTATCGATAGCCCCATAAAGGGCTCGCAAAGAGGGGCCAAGCCAAAAAATGAAGGGAGTTTTCAGAGCTGGAAATCGATTGCCAATCGTATATAGTCCAGCGATAGCCCGGCATTAGGCGACGCAGCGACACAGGCAGGCGCAGGAGCACATTGGAGAAATGTGGAATGCCGGCTCCCAGTGCAAAAATCCGGGTAAATCAAAAACCCCTGGCTTATAAACAGCAAAAGGCTGATCGGTAAGGCGTGGAGGAGCTTTTTTGCAGATGGAAATCGATTGCCAAATTTCGGCACGGCTCTCGTTCAGGTGGTACAGGCATCGTAAGGGACCCACCTTGCCGCCCTTGCCCGGTAAGCCCTGCTATATTTTCCCCACCGCCCTGCGCAGGAGCGCCTCGGGACATGACCACTATGCAGGATGGATGCATGTTTCGTGCCCCGCCCTACCGGTGCTTGCCAAAAACAGGGAGTAGGGTGGCTGACAGGTTTCATTGCCTTGCAGGAGGCATGAATAATTTGAAAAAAGGAGAAGGAAAATGAACGCAAAAAATGGATCGCACTTGTACTCGCAATGGTCATGGCGCTTTCTCTGGCTGCCTGCGGCGGTTCCGGGTCTTCGGCTCCGGCTGCTGGTGGCGGGGACGCCGCAAGCACGCCGGCGGCCGGCGGCGGGGCGGCCGCCCCGGAGGTTACCCTGATTGCCGCTCATGTCAACAATGAGGACAGCTCGTATCACTATGGCATGCTCAAGTTCAAAGAGAAGCTGGAAGAGCTCTCCGGCGGTACCATGACGGTTGAGATTCACCCCAACGGCGAGCTGGGCGGCGACGAGACCGAACTGATCGAGAAGGTCGCCTCCAACACGGTGGACGTCATCGTGGTTTCCCCTGGCGATCTGTCCAGCGCGGTTCCCCAGGTGGACTTTTTGGCCCTGCCCTTTATCTATAACAACCTGGATCACTGGAAAAAGTGCATTGCCAGCGATGAGGTGGGCGGTTACTTTGCCGACTTTGTGAACAACAACGGCGCCTTCCATGTGCTTTCGTATTATATGTGCGGGATTCGCAGCCTCTTCTGCACCCATCCGGTCAAGAGCCTGGAGGATATGAACGGCCTGACCATCCGGGTCAAGCAGTCCGAGAACGTGTTTGCGCTGTGGTCTGCCTATGGCTGCACCCCCACCGCCGTGGCGTATAACGAGATTTACTCGGGCCTGCAGAACAACGTGATCGACAGTGCCGAGAACGACATCGCCAACATCCTGAGCATGAAATTCTATGAGCCTGCGCCCTACGTTACCCTGACCCAGCACGATTACGCTACCCGCTTTTTGCTGATGGGTTCCAATAAGTACAATTCCCTCACCGATGAGCAGAAGGCTTGGGTAGACGAGGCCGGCCGGTACTGTGAGTCTGAGCAGTGGGATTACGACATCTCCTATGCCGACACCTGCCGCAAGGAGCTGGAGGACGCCGGCGTGGAGTTTATCGAGGTGGACGGATCCGAGTTTGCGGCCATCGCCGCCCCCATCCTGGACGAGATCGCCGACAAGCTGGGCGTTACCCAGGGCTACGACGCCATCAAGGCAATGGGCTGAGCCCTGTAAAGGCGGGTTGCCAGCAAAAACCGCGAATGGATCCTGTGTGCCGGGGCAGAAAGGCTGCCCCGGCACCTTTCAAAAGGAGGAATAGTTACGAAAACATTGGTTGCCGGGATGAAAAAGCTGAACGACTGGGTGGAAAAGCTCCAGATCATTGTGGGCTGCGCGGCTCTGAGCATCTTCATCCTGATGGTTGCCTATCAGGTAGTGTCCCGCTTTACCGGCTGGGCCGCTTATTTTACAGAAGAAATATCCACTACCGCCTTTATTTGGGCGGCCTTTATGGGCGCGCCGGTCATGCTGCGCCGCAACGAGCACTACCGGTTTGCGGGTATCGCGGAAAAATTTACCGGCAACTGTTTTGGATCAATGAGTTTATCTGCCTGTGCATCCTGCTGATGTGCAGCGTCATCATGCTGATCCACGGCGTCCGGCTGTCCGCCATGTTCTACACCTGGCGGTTTGGGTCGATGTTTACGGTCAGCAAGATCTGGCTGTGGATCTGCCTGCCGATTTCCGGCGGCACGAGCGTTTTGTATGTGATCGAGCAGATGCTGAAATTCCTGCAGGACCCGTCTACCCGCAAGATCAAGAATGAGGCCGACAAGCTGTTGGAGGAAAATTGACATGATTATGTTATTGAGTGTGGTCCTGTTCATCGTATTGCTGGTGATGGGCCTGCCCATTGCCTACGGGCTGCTTACCACCACCCTGTTTGGCATGGCCTTTGTGCCCAATGTGGACCTGACCGCCGTTACCCAGCGCATGCTCAGCGGCCTGAATTCCTTTACCCTGCTGGCCGTCCCGATGTTCATCATGGCGGCGAACCTCATGAACATGGGCAACATTTCCCAGCAGTTGGTCAATTTCTGCCTGGCCATGGTCGGCCACATCCGGGGCGGCATGGCCTATGCCAACGTGCTGGTCTCAATGATCTTTGCCGGCATATCCGGCTCCTCCCAGGCCGACACTGCCGGCATCGGCAAGATTCTCATCCCCGGCATGGAGGAAGCGGGGTACGACAAGGAAACCGCCGTAGGCGTTACCGTTTCCTCCTCCACGCTGGGGGTCATCATCCCTCCCAGTATCCCGATGGTGGTTTACAGCAGCATTGCCAGTTGCTCCATCAGCGCCTTGTTCATGGGCGGCATTGTTCCCGGCATCCTCATTGGCGGCGGGCAGATGCTGATGATCTGGCTGATCGGCAAGAAAAGAGGCTTCCCGGCCAGCGAAAAAAAGGGCCTTAAGCAGGTTGCTAAAATTGCCGTCAGCAGTATCCCGGGCCTGCTCACCCCGGTTATCATTCTGGGCGGCGTTTTGGGCGGCGTCATGACCGCCACCGAGTCTGCCTGCGTGGCCTGCGTGTATGCCCTGGTGCTGGGCATGGGCGTTTTCCGTACCATCAAGCTCAAGGACCTTCCCCCGCTGCTGGTGGATACCCTGCTGCTCAACTCGGTATCGTTGTTTGCGCTGGCGGCCGCCAACGCCATGGGCCAACTGCTTGCCTACTACAACCTCTCGGCCCTTGTGCGGGTGTTTTTTGCCAACTATGTCAACAACTATATTGTCTTTATGCTCATGGCCATCCTGCTCTATTTGTTCCTGGGCACCTTTATGGACGCCATCCCGGCGATCATCCTCTTTGCGCCGATCCTGCTCAAGGCGGCCGAATCCGTGGGAATCACCTCGGTGCAGTTGGGCCTCGTTATCACCATCACCCTGGCCATCGGCCAGATTACCCCGCCCTACGGCGTCTGCCTGATGCTTGGCTCCAAAATTGCCAATATGCCGATCCAACGCGCATTCAAATCCACCCTGCCCTACATTTCGGTTTCGCTTGTGGTAGTAATCCTGCTGGCTTTCTTCCCGCAGATCGGCAGCATTTTCGGCTGAGGCCGCAAACATAGGAAAGAAGGAACATGATGAAAAAAAATCAGATCGCGGTCGTCTCGCTGGGAGATTGCCGCAGGCCCTTTTATGCCACCCGCGAGCATATTGCAAAGGAAGAAACCGAAAAGCTCATTGCCGGGCTAAAAAAGTACTATGACGTTTACGCCCCGGCGGTTGTGTTCAGCATTGACGAGGCTCTTGCCGCCGCAGACGAAATCCGCCGCCGGCTGATTACCCAGGTGGTGATCCACATCCCCATCTGGGTAACCCCCAACCTGGCTTTGCGGGTAGCGGCGGCTACCCCGTACCCGGTGGTGGTGTTTGGCAATACCCGTAAGGACAGCTCCAGCACGGTGGCGCTGTTGGCAACCAGCGGCCTGCTGAGCCAGGTAGGCAAGCCCGCCGTGAGGGTTATTGGGGACATCGGCGAGCCCGCCGTGGCAAAAAAGGTGCGGGATATGCTGGATGCGGTCGCCGTGGCCGAGGGGCTCAAGCGCAGCAGCTATGGGATGATCGGCGGGCGCAGCATCGGCATCGGCACCACCGTGGCCGACCCCACCCAGTGGCAGAACCTGTTTGGTACCGAGTTTGACCACTGCGACCAGTACGAGATCGTTTGGCGCGCCGAGGCACTGGAGCCTGCCAGGGTCAAAAAACACCTCGATTGGGTCAAGGAGCATTTTACCGTCCGTTACGACGACGAGAAAAAGCTGGAGTTGCAGGTGCGCAGCTACCTGGCCCTCAAGGATATTGCAAAAGAGCACTGCTACAATTTCATGGGGGTTAAGTGCCAGCCCGATATGAGCGACCATTTTGTGCTGCAGTGCCTGGGCGTTTCGCTGCTCAACAACAGCCTGGACGCCGACGGCGAAAAGGAGCCTATCCCCACCTCCTGCGAGTGCGACTGCGACGGCGCGCTCACCATGCGCATCCTCTCGCTCTGCGCGGGCGGCGCCCCCTCCTGCCTTGTGGACATCCGCTATTTCAGCGGGGAGGAAAAAGAGTTCATCCTTGCCAACTGCGGCAGCATGGCCCCGTATTTTGCCGACCCCAAAGACCCTGTGCATGCCCTTGAGGAGACCCACCTGCTGCCCCATGTCTTTGGCGAGGCCGGCGGGGCGGCTACCCAGGTGGTGGCCCGAGCGGGCAAAATTACCTGCGCCCGTATGATCCGCAGGGATGGCCGCTATCTGCTGGCATGCTTTGAGGGCGAAACCTACGAGCAGGACCGCGAGGAGCTGCGCAAAACAAATTACAGCTACCCCACCCAGTTTATCCGTGCCGACATTGACTATGAGCAGTTTTTTGAAACGATGAACGCCAACCACCTGCACACGGTTTACGGCAGCTATAAGGATGTCCTGAAGCATTTTTGTGAGATCACCGGCATCGGGTATCTCTGCTACAACAAATAAAAAGGGGGGTCCGCAAGTGAAACTGAAGGGGAAAACGGCGCTGATTACCGGCGGCTCCTCCGGCATCGGGAAGGCCCTTGTGCGGCGGTTCGCCCGGGAGGGCGCAGACGTCATCTTTGCCTACCGCTCCAACGGCACGGGGGCCAAAACGCTGGAGGAGGAGATTTCCTCTGCCGGCGGGCATGCCGCTGCGTTCCGGGCGGACCTCGGCAAAGAGGAGGAGGTCTGCCGGCTGTTTGAGCTTGTGCAAAAGGAATACGGCCGGCTGGATATTTTAATCAACAACGCGGGGCGCACCTTCAATGTAGGCTTCCGGGATTTGACCGGGGACAGCCTGCGCCGCGACCTAGAGGTCAACCTGATGAGCACAATCCTCTGCTCCAAATACGCCGTGCCCCTGATGGGGAAGGAGGGCTGGATCGTAAACACCGCCTCGATCCGGGGCATGTTCGATTCCGGCCGGCCCGGCATCATGGGATACTGCGCCGCCAAGGCAGGGGTCGTCAGCTTTACCAAAAACCTGGCGCTGGAGCTGGCGCCCCGGGTTTGCGTCAATGCGGTCTGCCCCGGCTTTGTGTACACTCCCTATATGGAGGGCAATATCCCGGAGGGGCTCAAGGAGGGCTGGCTGCGGCAGATCCCTATGGGCAGCTTTGTGGATATGGAGGAGCTTACGGAGGTTTATCTGCTGTTGGCAACCTCGCGTGCGCTTACGGGGGCAGCCATCCCGGTGGATGGCGGTTATACGCTTTTGAATCGCTGAGGAAAGGGGAAAGATGCATGAGTGAGTTTGTGCGCACCGAGCGGCACGGCCGGGTGCTGCTGGTGCAGATTACCTTTGAAAAAACCCTGAACTGCCTCAACCAGGACATCCTGGCCGAGCTGACCGAAATTTTGCGGGGCTACTCCCGGGACCATGAGCTGCGCGCCCTGGTGCTGACCGGGAGCGGGCGGGCCTTCTGCACCGGCGCAGACCTCAAGGCCTTTACCGAGCTGACGAGCGAGGCGTGCGTGGACTACTGCATGGATTATGAGGAGGACATCTTCCACATCCTCAGCGCGTCCCGCAAGCCTACCATTGCGGCGGTCAACGGCTATGCCATGGGGGGCGGGATGGAGCTTGCCC
>CAJTSP010000142.1 GCA_910578965.1 uncultured Oscillospiraceae bacterium | reverse complement strand
GGGGTAAAGATGGTGCAGCAATCCTCATAGGGCAGGATGCTGGTCTCGAAGCTGCCAATGGCCCGGGCGGCGGCGGTGATCTCGGTCTTGTCCATACCGATCAGCGGCCGCAGCACCGGCAGGCTTTGGGCGGCATCGGTGCAGGCCAGGGCCCAAAGGGTCTGGCTCGCCACCTGCGCGAGGCTCTCGCCGGTAACCAGGGCGGTGCAGCCGATCTCTGTGGCCACCATTTGGGCAATGCGCAGCATGCTACGGCGCATCAGCACGGTAAACAGGGCGCTGGGCGCATGGTCCCGCAGGTACTCCTGCGGGGGGGTGTAGGGCACCACGTACAGCACACAGCTACCGGTGTAGCCGCTGATGACGCCGGCCAGCGCCTGCACCTTGAGCCGGGCCCGCTCACTGGTATAAGGCGGGCTGGCAAAGTGGATGTGGTGCAGCGCCAGCCCCCGCCGGGCCATCCGCCAGGCAGCCACCGGGCTGTCGATGCCGCCCGAAAGCAGGCAGAGCGCCCGGCCGCTGGTGCCCACCGGAAGCCCGCCTGCGCCGGGGGCCTTGTCGGCGTGGACATAGGCGGCAAAATCCCGAATCTCCACCATCACGGTGAGGTCAGGGTGGTGCACGTCCACCGAGAGGTGGCGGTACCGCCCCAGCAAAAAGCCGCCCAGCTCCCGGCTGATCTCGGGGCTGTTCATCCCAAACCGCTTGTCACTGCGCTTGGCCTCCACCTTAAAGGTTTTGGCGGCGCGCAGCGGCGTTTCGAGATAGGAGGCCGCGGTCTGGCAGATGGCCGCAAAGTCCTTTTGACACACCGCCGCCCGCGAAAGGGCCGCAATGCCAAACACCTTTTGCACCCGGCTGAAGGCCTCGTCCATATCCTCGGCTTCGGTTTCGGGCTCGATGTACATGGTGCTCTGGGCCTTGTACACCTTGAATTCGCCCAGCGGCCGCAGCCGCCAGCGTAGGTTTTTGGCAAGGGCGGCCTCAAAGGTGGCCTTGTTGAGCCCCTTGAGGGCCATCTCGCCCTGGTAGCAGATGATGATCTCTTTCATTGGATACTCCCATCCTTTTTCTTGCCCGGCCAAACGGGCGCCGCGGGGCGCGCGCTCTGCCTGCCGTTTTCGCCCTGCCCGCTCCCGCCCGGCCCTGCGGCCCGGCAGCCTCAGCCCCTGTGCCGGCCGCGGTTTGCCTGTAGGCTTTTGAGCCCGGCCTCCAGCCCCTCGAGCAGGGCGTCCACGTCTGCGGCGGTGTTGTCGGCGCAAAAGCTCACCCGCAGCGCGGTATCGATGCGGCCGGCCGGCAGCCCCATAGCCATAAGGGTATGGCTGGCCGCGCCCTTGGAGCAGGCCGACCCGCTCGATACATACACCCCCCGCGCCTCAAGGAAGTGCAGCATGGTCTCGCTGCGGGGCCGGCCGGCCCCAAGGCTGAGGTTCAGCACCTGGGGCACCGCATCCTCCGGGCTGTTGAGAAGCACCCCCGGGATGGCAGCAAGGCCGGCGCGCAGCCGCGCGTTCAGCCCGGCTGCTGCGGCCGCCCGGGCGGGGATGTCACCGGCCAGCCGGCCGGCCGCCACCCCCAGCCCCACGGCATAAGGGACGTTTTCGGTGCCGGGGCGGATCCCCCGCTCCTGCCCGCCGCCGAGATACGGGGGCTGGATGCTGCAGCCCCTGCGCAGATAAAGGGCCCCGACGCCCTTGGGCGCGTGGATTTTATGGCCGCTGACCGTGTAGCTGTCGATATTTGCCAGGGCCGCCTTGGTAAAAGGCGGCAGCCGCAGCCAGCCCTGCACCCCGTCCACATGCACCGCGGTGCGGGAGTTGGCCGCCTTGGCCCCGGCCGCCAGCGCCGCTACGTCGTTTTGCGCGCCGGTTTCGTTGTTGACCTGCATGCAGGCCACCAGCGCGGTGGCCTTGTCCACCCGGTTCAAAAGCTCGTCCAGCGGCAGCCGGCCATCCTGCGCAGGAGGCACAAGCTCCACCCGCCAGCCCTCCTGTGCCAGCCGTTCGAGCGGGCGGGCGACGCTGGGGTGCTCGTAGCCGCTGGCCACAATCTTGCGGCCCCAGCTTTTGCGGGCAGCCGCAAGGCCCAGCAGGGCAATGTTGTTCCCCTCGCTGCCGCAGCCGGTAAAAACAACCTCGCCCGGGCTGCAGCCGATGGTTTTGGCCAAAACGGCGCGGGCGGCCGAAAGCGCCGCCTCGCTGCGGGCAGCCGGGGCGTAGAGGGCCGAGGGGTTGGCCCAGTGCTCGGCCATGGCGGCACGGACGGCTTCGGCTACCTCGGGGGCCACCAGGGTGGTGGCGGCATTGTCCAGATAATGCAGCGACGGGTCAAACAGCATGCAAAAAGCCTCCCTGCCGCACCCGGCGGCCATGATAATATGGGCTTCGCCCGGCCAGCAGTCCGGCGGGCCGGGCCAGACTCCCGGAGAGGGCCGCAGCGATCCCTGTACCGCGGCCGCGTATTTGTTTAGTATACTACAAGCCCCCGCCCGCCGCAAGCAAAAGCGGCGGGCGCCGGGCAGGCAAAAAGGCCGCCGTGCCTTTGGGCCGGCCCCGCCGGCTTACCCGCCGCGCTGTTCCGGCGGCGCGGCCCTGGTCTCGGGGTGAGGGCCGTTGTATTGCGGGTTTTGGTATACCCGCCAGGTTACGGTACCCCCGCAGCGCAATTCGTACACAGGGGTCTCCTTATCCATCAGTCGTTTCCACTCGGCTACGGCAGGATCGGCCTCATCCCAGAAGGGATGCAGGGCTCCAATGGCGCTGTAGCTGGTGTTTTCCACCACATACCGCGCGCGTCCCCGGCGGTCCCAGCTTACCTCCTCGCAACCCTCGGC
Source organism: uncultured Oscillospiraceae bacterium (assembly GCA_910578965.1). Classification (GTDB taxonomy): domain Bacteria; phylum Bacillota; class Clostridia; order Oscillospirales; family Ruminococcaceae; genus UBA7177. The sequence goes on along the minus strand of CAJTSP010000142.1, from coordinate 3,747 downwards.
CAGGGGCGGGCCCATCTCGGCAATCACATACCAGTTCGCACTGACATGGCTGGCCGGGCTCAGCGGCACCACACTGAAAGCCGGATCCCGTTTTTGCATCTCATCCATCAAAACGTGCAGGGAGGTATTCCAGTAATCGGCGTCGTACCGCTCCTCGGGGTGCGGGCCGGCCAGCAGGTTAAAGTAGCTGCCCCCCAGCGGGCCGTACCGGGCCACAAAGCCGCCGTAATATCCAAGGTGCACCGCCAGCGCCGCCGCAAGCACGCCCGAGAGCACCCGCCTGCGGCCCGGCGCGGCGGCGCGGGCCAGTTGCCAAAGCCGGCAGGCCGAGAGGGCCGCAAAAAGCACCAGCGGCCCGTACACAAAGTAGAGCTGCCGCCAGCCGGTGTAAAGGTTGGGCCGGCGCAGCATGGCATACGCCACCGGCCCCAGGCTGAGCAGCCCGGCCGCCGCGGTAAAGAGGGTCTCATCGCTTTTCCACCCGGCGGCACGGCGGCCGTTTTGGGCAGCCAGCAGCACCGGCCAGGCCGCGGCCAAAAGCAGGACGAGCAAGGGGGTCGTGATGAGCATGAGCCAGGGGATGTAGTGCCAGGGGATGGGGTTCAGGGCCGGGCTGTACAGAGCCCCCCGGTAGAACACCATAAAGCTGTAGCGCGCGGGGTCGAAATTGGCGGTCTGCCCCAACTGGAAAGCGAGGAACCCGAGCGGGTCCTGCCAGGCCGCCGGGGTAAGCAAAAACCAAAAAAAGGCAAACGCGCCCACCGCCGCCGCGCCACGCCAGAAGGCCCGGGCATTCCAGCCCTTTTGCAGGGTGAGCCGGGCCAGATAAAAAAGCCCCATCAGCCCAAAGGCTGCCGCCCCCAGCAGCCGGCCGTTGGCGGCCAACGCCCCAGCCAGCCCAAACCAAACCGCGCTGCCAAACCCCCGGCCCTGCGCGAAGCGCAGCCCCAGCCAAAGTACCGCCAGGCAAAAAGCCAAAAAAGGCATATCCTTGGTGTTGTAAAAGCTGGCGGCAAAAAAGCGCGGATTGAGCCAGAGCAGCAGAACCCCCAAAACCCCGGCCGCCCGGCTTTTTGCCAGCCGCAGCAGGATGGCGTACACCGCAAACAGCCCCAGCAAAAACAGCAGGTAGTTGTAATAATAATAAACGATGGTGGCCGCGCCCGGGCGTCCCGCCTGCTCCAGCGCGTTCATCACCGGCCAAACAGGGTAAAAGCGGGCCTGTCCATGATCCCTCTCGATGTTTCCGGCAATATCGCCCTCGGGCAGGCCGGCAAAAAAGGGGGTATCCTCCAGCCCAAGCAGCCCGGCATATGCCCGGATGTTGACGCCGAGGGTAACGCGCTCAAGATGGTCGTCGAGGCCCGGCCCGGTATGCCGCACCGCCGGCAGCCCGGCCAAGGCCAGCAGCGCAAAAAGCACCGCCACAAGCGCCCGGGCATGCCGCCGCGCAAAGGACACCGCCCCTGCCAGGGCGGGCAGGGGCGCCGGCTTTCGTTCCATATGCAACCGATCCTTCCCTCTTGGTTTTGAGCCTCCGCCCGGCGCCGTGCCGGCGCGGCCCGATTCAACCGACCGGCCCTGCCCGCGTCTCGGGCGCCGGGCCGTTGTATTGTGGGTTTTGGTACACCCGCCAGAGCACGGCCCCCCCGCAGCGCAGTTCGTACACCGGGGCCTGCCCGGCCATCTGGCGCTCCCATTCAGCCACGGCGGGGTCGGCCCTATCCCACAGGGGGCGCAGGGCCTGGATGGCGCTGTAGCCGGTATTTTCCACCACGTACCGCGCGCGGCCCCGGCGCTCCCAGCTTACCTCCTCGCAGCCCTCGGCCATGGGAGACAGCAGCTCCTGCGCGCCGTACCAACTGGCGCGGATCTGGCTGGCCGGGTTGATTGGCACAGCGCTGAAAACCGGGTCCCGCCTTTGCATCTCCTCCATCACCGTGCGCAGGCCGATGTTCCAATAATCGGCCTCGTAGCGTTCTTCGGGGTGCGGGCCGGCCAACAGGTTAAAGTAGCCGCAGCAGTTCACCCCGTACCGGGCCGTGAAGCCGCCGTAATAGCACAGGTGCGCGGCCAGCAGCACCGCCAGCGCGCCAGCACGCCGCCCGCGCCGGGGCGCGGCCAGCGCCAGCCGCCAAAGCTGCGCAGCGGCCAAGGCCGCATAAAGCAGGATGCCTCCGTATACAAAGTAGAAATGCCGCCAGCCGTTATAGAGGTTGGGCCGCCGCAGCATGGCATACCCCACCGGCAGGGCAGTAAAGAGGCCGAGCATGGCAGTAAAAACCGCCTCCGTGCTGCGCCAGCCGGCAGAGCCCCTTTTGTTTTTGAGCGCCAGCAGCGCCGGCCAGGCGGCAGCCAGCACCAGCACCAGCGGCGGGCTGGTAACGAGGATAAGCCAGGGAATGTAGTGCCAGGGGATAGGGTTCTCAAGCGCGTTGTACACCGCGCCGCGGTAAAGCACCCAGCCGTTCCACCGGGCGGTGTCAAAGCTCCCGGTGGCGCTTAACTGGTATTGCAAAAATTCCAGCGGGCCGGCCCAGGCCGCCGGGGTAAGCAGAAACCAAAACAGCCCAAATGCGGCTATTGCCGCCGCCCCGCGCCAAAGGGCCCGGGCGCTCCAGCGTTTTTGCAGGGTAAGCAGGGCCGGGTAGGCCAGGCCCGCCAGCCCAAAGGCCGCCGCACCCAGCAGCCGGCCGTTGGCGGCCAACGCCCCCGCAAGCCCAAACCAGACGCAGCTCGAAAAATCGTTTTGCTGTATAAAGCGCAGCCCCAGCCAGAAGGTGATGAGGCAGAGGGAAAGCAGGGCGGTATCCTTGGTATTGTAAAAGCTGGAGGCGTACAGCCGGGGGCTGAGCCAGAGCAGCAGCGCCCCCAAAAGGCCCGCACCCCGGCTGTAGGCGAGCCGGTACAGGATGGCGTACACCCCAAACGAGCCCAGCAAAAACAGCAGGTGGCAATACGCATACAGCGCGGCGCTGGCCGCGCCCGGGCGCCCGGAGCGTTCCAGCAGGTTCATCACCGGCCAGATGGGATAGAGCCTTGCCTGGCCATGATCCCGCTCGACGTCCGCGGCGACAGCCTCCCCGGGCAGGCCGGCAAAAAAGGGGGCGTCCTCCAGCCCAAACAGCTCGGCATAGGCCCGGATATTGATGCCGAGAATCCTGCGCTCCGGCCCGTCGTCCAGCCCCGGCGAGGCAAAGGGGGCCCGGGCGGCGCCGAGCGCCGCCAGCAGCAAAAACAAAAGCCCCGCCAGCGCCCGGCCGTGCCGGCTTGCCCATCCGGCTATAAGGCCGACCCCAGCCCACGGGCCTTTGCGTGCATCGGACATACCGCTCCCCCCTTTTTTTGCCGCGGCGCACCGCCTGGCCGCAGCCCTGTACTATGCGCCGCGGCCAGGCCCGCCGGCCTGCCCCGCGCGCCAGCGGGCCGGGCCTTCGGCATACCAGTTGCCGCCGGCTGCATCCAGCACCACCGTGAGGGGCAGGTCCTTTACCGCCAGGCGGCGCACCGCCTCACAGCCAAGGTCCTCCCAGCAGACCAGTTCGCAGGACTCGACACATCCCGCCAGCAGTGCGCCCGCGCCGCCGGCGGCCGCAAGGTAAACCCCGCCTGTAGCCCGCAGCGCCCGCTGCACCTCCCCGCTGCGGGGGCCCTTGCCGATGAGGACGGTCTGCCCCAGGGCGACAAGTCGGGGGGTGTAGGGGTCCATCCGGCCGCTGGTGGTAGGCCCGGCGCTGCCGATGGGCC
>CAJTSP010000141.1 GCA_910578965.1 uncultured Oscillospiraceae bacterium | reverse complement strand
CTGCTGGCCCTGGCCGACCCCGCCCTGCCCGAGGGTATCCACGCCCAGTACGCCGCGGCGGGGGCCCGGGTGCTCTGTGCCAACACCTTTGGCGCGTCGGCCCGCAAGCTGGCTGGTACCGGGCATACGGTGGCCGAGGTAGTGCCGGCGGCGCTTACTGCGGCTCGCCGGGCTGCCGGGCCGTACGGGGCGCTGGTGGCGCTGGACATCGGCCCGCTGGGCGAGCTGCTGGCCCCGGCCGGTACCCTCGCCTTTGAGGACGCTTATAACGAGTACGTCGAGATCATCGAGGCGGGGAAAAAGGCCGCCGACCTTGTCCTGCTCGAAACCATGACCGATCTGTACGAGGTAAAGGCGGCGCTGCTCGCGGCAAAGGAGCACAGCAGCCTGCCGGTGCTGGTGTCCATGAGCTTTGAGGCGAACGGCCGCAGCTTTACCGGCTGCTGTGTGGAAAGCTTTGCGGCCACGGCAGCGGGGCTTGGGGCGGACGCGCTGGGCATTAACTGTTCGCTTGGCCCGCGCGAGATTCTGCCGCTGGCAAGGCGGCTGTGCTCGGCAGTACCGCAGGGGCTTCCGGTTTTTGTCAAGCCCAACGCCGGGCTGCCCCATGCCGACGGCAGCGGGTACGATCTCACGGCAGAGAGCTTCTGCGAGGCCATGCAGGCATATAGGCCGCTGGGCGTCTCAATGCTGGGAGGCTGCTGCGGCACCACGCCCGAGTTTATCCGGCTGCTGGCCCAAAGCTTTGCCGGCGATGTCCCCGCGCCCCGGCGCTGCAAGCGGCGTTCAGTGCTCTGCAGCCCGGTGCAAACGGTGGAGGTGAGCGGCATTACGGTGGTGGGCGAGCGGCTTAACCCTACCGGCAAAAAGCGGTTCCAGCAGGCGCTGCGGGCCGGGGATATGGAATATATTGCCGCCCAGGCGGTGGAACAGGCCGAGGCCGGCGCACAGGTGCTGGACCTCAATGTGGGCCTGCCCGGCGTCGATGAGCCCGCCCTGATGGAAGCTGCGGTGCGGGCGGTGCAGGCGGTAACCGGCCTGCCCCTGCAGTTGGATTCCTCAAGCCCTGCCGTCCTCGAGCGGGGGCTGCGGGCGTACAACGGCAAGCCGGTCGTCAATTCGGTCAACGGCGAGGCGGCGGCGCTCGGCAGCATCCTGCCCCTGTGCAAAAAATACGGCGCGGCCGTGGTGGGCCTCACCCTGGACGAAAAGGGCATCCCACCCACGGCCGAGGGGCGGCTTGCCATTGCAAGGCGTATCAAAGACGCCTGCCTTGTCGCCGGCATCCCGCCCGAGGATATTTATATCGATTGCCTTACCCTTACCGCCAGCGCTCAGCAGGAGGCGGCGGCCGAGACCCTCAAGGCCCTTGCCGCCTGCAAAAAGGAGCTGGGGGTACGTACCCTGCTCGGGATCTCGAACATCAGCTTTGGGCTGCCCTGCCGGGAGTATCTCAACGCCGGCTTTTTGACCCTGGCGATGGCTGCCGGGCTGGACCTTGCCATCATGAACCCAGGCAGCGAGGGGATGATGGCGGCGGTGGCGGCTTTCCGGGTGCTCACCGGGCAGGACCCTCAAAGTGCCGACTACGTGGCCCGGTACGCCGGGGCCGGCCCCGGCCTCCACCCTGCCCACAGCGGGGCGGCGGTGCCTGGGGCGCCTTCCCGGAGCCTGGCAGAGGCGGTGGAAAAGGGCCTTGTAGCCGAGGCGGCCGGCGCGGCCCGGGCGCTGCTGGAAACGGCCGGGCCCCTCGAGGCGGTCGACGGGCAGTTGATCCCGGCGCTGGACCGGGTGGGGGAGGGCTTTGAAAAAGGCGTCCTCTTTTTGCCCCAGCTTTTGCAGGCGGCTGCGGCGGCTCAGGCCGCGTTTGAGGAGGTAAAAGCGGCTATGGGCGCCGGCGGCGGGGCTTCGGCCGGCCGTGGCCGGATCGTGCTTGCTACCGTCAAGGGGGACGTGCACGACATCGGCAAGAACATTGTGCGGGTGGTGCTGGAAAACTACGGCTATGAGGTAACCGATCTTGGGCGGGATGTCCCGCCCGGGCGGGTGGTGGAGGCGGTGCGGCAGGCCGGTGCGCCGCTGGTAGGACTCTCGGCCCTGATGACCACTACCCTGCCCGCCATGGCGGACACCATTGCGGCCCTGCGCGCCGCAAAGCTGTCCTGCCGGGTGATGGTGGGCGGTGCAGTGCTCACCCCCGAGTATGCAAAGCGCATAGGGGCGGATTATTACGCCAGGGACGCCAAGGCCAGCGCCGACATCGCCCGGCAGGTGCTTGGGCGGTAGCCTGCCGTATGATGCGGCGCCGGGGTCGCCTTTGCGGCGTGCCGGGGCAGGGCGCGCGGGAAGCACGGCGGTGTACGGGGGATGTACCCTGCTGCCGGGCCGCCCGGCCCCGCAGCGGGCAGGCCGGCCTGCTGTTCCGCCATCAGGGGGCGGGCGTGCCGGCGCTGTATCTTGGCCCCGCGGCGCAAAACCCGGTTTTGCGCAAAATATCTCCGGGCGCGGCCCGGCTTTCAGGAGGGCGGTATGCTCTTTAATTCCATTCGGTTTGTGCTGTTTTTCCCGCTGGCGGCTGCCGGCAGCTTTGTGTTGCCCCATAAGCTGCGCAACCTCTTTTTGCTGGCAGCCAGCTACTTTTTTTATATGTGCTGGAGCCCCCGGTACGCCCTCCTGATGCTCTTTTCTACCCTCGTTACCTGGGCGGCGGGGTTGCTGTTGCCCCGGGCCAAAACCGCCAGGGGCAGGCAGTGGGTGGTGGCAGCCTGCCTTGCGGCAAACCTTGGGGTGCTGGTGGCCTTTAAGTATACGGGCTTTTTTTTGCAAAACCTCAATGCGCTGTTGGCCGTATTTGGGCTCGGGGCGGTGGGGCAGGGGTTTTCGGTGCTGCTGCCGGTGGGCATCAGCTTTTACACCTTCCAGGCCATCGGCTACACCATCGACGTCTGTCGCGGCCGGCTTGCGCCCGAAAAAAGCTTCTGTACCTATGCGCTTTTTGTCAGCTTTTTCCCCCAGCTTGTGGCCGGCCCCATCGAGCGCAGCACCAACATGCTGCCCCAGCTCAAAACCCCGCGCCCCTTTGATTACGACGAGGCAAAGGCCGGCCTTGTGCAGATGCTCTGGGGCTATATCCAAAAGCTGGTCATTGCCGACCGGCTGGCCCTTTTGGTGGACGCGGTGTTTGCGGCCCCCGGCCAGTTTGGCAGCCTTGCTTCGGCCCTGGCGGCGGTGTTTTTTGCGGTGCAGCTCTACTGCGATTTTTCCTCCTACAGCGACATTGCCATCGGCGCGGCGCGGGTCATGGGCTTTCGGCTCACCCGCAACTTTAACGCCCCCTATCTCTCGGCCTCGATTGGCGAATTTTGGGCCAACTGGCATGTCACCCTGTCCAACTGGTTCCGCGATTACCTCTATATCCCCTTAGGCGGCAACCGCAAAGGGCTTTGGCGCACCTGCTTAAACCTTATGATCGTCTTTTTGGTCAGCGGCTTGTGGCACGGCGCGGCCTGGACCTTTGTTGCCTGGGGCGGCCTGCATGGGGCGTACACCGTGGCCTCCCGGCTCAGCGGGCCGCTGCGCGCGGGGCTTTGCGCAGCGCTTCATATCAACCGGCAAAGCCGGCTGCACCGGGCGGCCTGCGTGCTGCTTACCTTTGGGTTTGTTTCGCTTGCCTTTGTATTTTTCCGGGCAGCCAGCCTTTCCGATGCGGCGGCGGTATTCAGAGGGCTTTTGCGCTGGGATCCCGCCCCCTTTGGCGGGGCGGGCTTTGAGGGGCTCGGCATCGACGCGGCCGATTTTTGGGTGGGCTGCGCCGCCATCCTCTGCCTGTTCATCACCGACCTTTTGCGCAAAAAGCGCGGCCCGCTTACCCCCCTGCTGCTAACAAAACCGCTGGCGGTACAGTGGGCGGTGCTGCTGGCGGGCATTGCGGCGGTGGTGGTGTTTGGCATGTATGGCGCAGGCTACAAAGAGGTGCCGTTTATTTACTTTCAGTTTTAGGCGCGCCGATTCCGGGCCTTTTTGACGGGCCCAAAACCGGCAGGGGCGTTCCGGACACACCCTAAGCTTTTGGGAGGGCGTATGCAGCGGCAAAAGCCAAAACAAAATACTCGCCTTTTGCTCCGGCGTTTAGCCCGGCTGGCCGCCTTCTGCCTGCTGGCACTGGGGCTGGTGGGCTTGCTGGACCAGGTTTTATGGGACAAGGGCGGCACCATCCTGGGCTTTTACGAGGAGCCGCGGGATACCATCGATGTGCTGTTTATCGGCGGCAGCCACGCCAACGCGGCCTTTGCCCCCATCCAGATGTTTGAGCGGCAGGGCTTTACCGGGTATGTGCTCTATAGCTGGAGCCAGCCCCCCTGGACCGGCTACCACTACCTCAAGGAGGGGCTTAAAACCCAAAAGCCCAGGGTGGTGGTGCTGGACGCCTTTGGCCTTACCTACGGCCACACCTATATGACCGATATCCAGATCAATTCCACCAGCGACCAATACTCGATGCTCATCCGCCCGGGCTACAACCGGCTGCGGCTGGCCCTTGCCATGAGCGCCTGCCAGACAAACCACCGCCCCTTTACCGATTATTTCTCGCTGTTCCAGTTCCACAACCGCTGGAAGGCGCTGAAAAAAGAGGACTGGCTCTGGTTTTTGCAGGACTATTCCACCACCGGCAAGGGCTACGGCCCGCTTTATACCACCGAGAGCTTCCCCGCGCAGGTGATGCCGGCCGATACCCCCGAAAACGGCCTGATGGAGGAACCTTGCGAAAAATACCTGCGCCGCTTTTTTGCGCTGGCGCAGCAGGAGGGCTTCCAATTGGTGGTAGTGGCGCTGCCGTATGAGTGTACGCCGGAGGAGTATGGCATCTACGCCAAAACCGCGCGGCTCTGCGCCGAAAACGGGGTTCCCTTTCTGAACTACTTTGACCCCGCCACCGCGGCCGAGGCCGGCTTTGACTGGGCAGACGACATGGCCGAGCACGCCCATGTCAACTACAAGGGGGCGGCAAAGCTCTCGGCCCATATTGCGGATTGGCTTGCCGCCCGGTACGCCCTGCCCGACCACCGCGCCGACGCCGCCTATGCGGCCTGGCAGCAGGCCGCCGCGGCCGAAAACGCCGACCTTGCCCGGATGGACCTGCGCATGACCGCCGACCTTGCCGGCATCCTGCAAAAGGCGCAAAAGGCGGGGTACCTTACCCTGCTGGCCAGCCGGGGCGTTTTGGCGGCAGGGGAGCCGGAGGGCCTTGAGGGTGTGTGCGCGGCCTTTGAAAGCGCCGGGCTCGATACCGCCGCGCTAAGGGCCGGCTCTGTCGGCGTGGGCCTCTGGCTGCTTGGCCCAAACGGCCCGGAGCAGCAGCTTTGGGGCCGGATGGGCGAGGAGCTGGCCCTGGCCCGGGCGTTTGGCCCGGCAGGGGGCCCGCAGGCCGAACTGGCCGCCCGGGCAAACGGCCATACCCTGAGCATCCGGCTGAACGGCGAGGAGCTGGCCCTTGATCATGACGGCATCAGCGTGGTGGTGGCGGACCCGGTCACCGGGCGGCTGGTGCAGAACATCTGTTTTGATTCGGCGGACGGCTACGCCCCGTACACCGATTGAGAAAGACCCAAAAAGAAGGATGGAGTGCTGAATATGTGGTACGACGAGGCAGTTGTATATCAAATCTATCCGCTGGGGCTCTGTGGGGCCCCGGCCGAAAACGCCCCGCTGGGTGCGCAGCAAACGCCGGAAAGCCGCATTTTGCGCCTGGCCGGCTGGGCGGAGCATATCCGCGGCCTTGGGGCGGATACCGTGCTGCTTAACCCGGTGCTTGAGAGCGACCGGCACGGCTACGACATCCGGGACTACCGCCGGGCAGACGCCCGGCTGGGTACGGAGGAGGACCTTGCGGCGGTTTGCGAAGCCTTCCACAAGGCCGGGCTGCGGGTGCTGTTTGACGGGGTGTTCAACCATGTGGGGCGGGGGTTCTGGGCCTTCCAGGACGTTCTAAAAAACCGGTGGGACAGCCCGTATAAGGATTGGTTCCAGCTGCATTTTGACGGCAACAACAGCTACAACGACGGCCTGTGGTACCAGAGCTGGGAGGGCCACGAGGAGCTGGTCAAGCTCAACCTGCAAAACCCGGCGGTAACCGGGCACCTGTTTGAGGCGATCCGCTTTTGGGTAGAGCAGTTTGGCATCGACGGCCTGCGGCTGGACGTTGCCTACACCCTGCCGGTGGAGTTTTTGCGCCAGCTGCGCGGCTTTACAAACGGCCTAAAGCCGGATTTTGTGCTGCTGGGCGAGACGCTGCACGGCGATTACAACCGCTGGATGGGGGAGGACACCTGCCATTCGGTGACCAACTACGAGTGCTACAAGGGCCTTTACTCCAGCTTTAACAGCATGAACATGTTTGAGATCGGCCACAGCATGGCCCGGCAGTTCGGCCCCGAGCCCTGGACCCTTTATAAGGGCCGCCACCTGCTGAATTTTGCCGACAACCACGACGTCTCCCGCATTGCCAGCATCCTTGCCGACAAGCGCCACCTGCGCCCGCTCTACGGCATCTTGTTTGGCATGCCGGGCACACCCTGCATCTATTACGGCAGCGAGTGG
>CAJTSP010000140.1 GCA_910578965.1 uncultured Oscillospiraceae bacterium | reverse complement strand
ATGGGTTTATGCCTGCCGGGGGCGGCCCCTTTTGAGGGGGCGTGCCGGAGGCGGGCGCGAGGGGGCCGGGACAGGCCCTCAGAAAGGAGTGCGATACAATGGCTGCTCAAACAAACCTGACCAAGCGGGCGGACCTTGCGCGGGTCCGGGAGATTGAATTTACCAATATGTTTGCCCAGGACATCCGAGGGTTGGTGGAGGCGCTGGGCGTGGCCCGCAAAATCCCCAAGCAGGCGGGCGCCGTGCTCAAGAGCTACCGGGTAACCGGCCGGCTGGAGGACGGCAAGGTGGCGGAGGGCGAGACCATCCCGCTGAGCAAATACCAGACCGAGGCGGTTGCCTATAAGGAAATCACCCTCAAAAAATGGCGCAAGGCCACCAGCGCGGAGGCCATTGTGGACCGGGGCTACGACCAGGCCGTCTCGGATACCACCGACAAGCTGCTGCTGGACGTGCAAAAGGGCATCCGCAAGGATTTTTTTGGCTTTTTGGCCGCCGGCACCGGCAGGGCCTTTGGGAGCACCCTGCAAGCGGTGCTGGCCCAGTGCTGGGGCCAGCTCCAGGTGCTGTTTGAGGACGACAGCCTCGAGGCCGTGTATTTCATCAACCCGCTTGACCTGGCCGACTACCTCTCCACCGCGCAGGTCACCATGCAAACCGCCTTTGGCATGAGCTATGTAGAAAATTTCCTGGGCCTGGGCCGGGTGTTCTTAAACACCAGCGTCCCCAAGGGCAAGGTGTACGCCACGGCCCAGTATAACCTCGTGCTCTACTACATCCCGGTGAACGGGGCCGACCTCAACGAGGCCTTTACCTTTACCAGCGACGAAACCGGCTATATCGGCATCCACGAGGAGCCGGACTACACCAACATGACCGCCTCCGACACGGTGGTCAACGGCATGGAGCTGTTTGCCGAAAAGCTGGACGGCGTGGTGGTTGGCGCGATTGGCGAGGCCGGGCCCGGCGACGGCGAAGAGCAGGCCGGCGGCGAAGAGCAGACCGGCGGCGAAGGGCAGGCGGCCGCCGCGCCGGCCAGGGCGGCCGGCACAGCGGCCAAGGCCGGCAGCCGGTGAGCGGGAACGGCGGGATGCTGGAGCAGGTGCTGCTTGAGCTCCACAACTGGTTCCGGGCGCGGGACAGCCTAAACGGCATCCACCCCGGGCGGTACGCCGTGAGCGGCGGCAGCCTTACGCTGCCCTTTTTGCAGCCCGGCCAGTATTTCCGCATCCTGGGCAGCCTGTTCAACGACGGGCTGCACCAATACGGCCCCGGGCCGCAGGGGCTAAGGGACGAAGCCTTTGACGGGGCGGTCTGGGCGCTGGCAATCCCCGAGGCGGTGGTGGAGCTGGCCGGGGAGATTGCCGCATATCAAGAAAGGTACAAGGATGCGCTCGGCAGCCCCTACCAGGCAGAAGCCTTTGGGGGATATTCGTACAGCAAGGCCGACGGCGCGTTTGGCGGCTGGCAGGCGGCGTTCCGGGCGCGGCTGGACCCGTACAGGAGGCTGCGGGAGCTGTGATTGGCCCTTTGGGCCGCCCCTTGCGGCCGCAAGGGGCGGCATCCCGCAGCGGGGCGCGCACCCCGGCAGGGCCGGGCAGCCTCGCCCCTGGCCGCTGCGCCGGCCGCGAGGGGGCAAAAAAACAGGCCCGCAGGCCGGCCGCAAGGGGGCAAAAAAACAGGCCGGCCGCGACGGGGCAAAAAAACAGGCCCGCAGGCCGGCCGCCGTTGCGGGCAAAAGATGGGGGAGGTGGCGGTATGAGCCTTTTGGAGGCCCTTTACGGGCAGTATACGGTGATGGACCCAAAGGCCGCCGGCGGGCCCGAGGGGGGCTGGGCGGTGGGCTGGACGCCGGGGGCCACGGTACAAATGGCGCTGGGCAGCCCCGCGCAGGCCCAAAAGGCCGTTGCCGGGGCGCAGCGGGAGGAGGCCGTTTACAACGCCCTTTTCCCCGCCGGCACGCCGGTGCGGCGCAATGACCGCCTGCGCCGGGCAGAGGGCGGGGACGCCGTTTACCGGGTGCGGACAAGCCCGGTAGAGGCGCCGGGGCCCAGCGGCGTCCGGGTGATGAGGGCGGAAGTGATCGAAACGGGGCTGCCCACATGACCAAAGAAGCGGCCCTCCAGCAGTTTTTTGGCGGGTTTGGCATGGCGGCTTATCCGTCTACATCCGTTCCCAACGACGCGATTTTTCCTTACCTGACGTATGAGGTCATTACGTCCGCCTTTGAGGAGGGCGAAGTCAGCCTTACCGTCAACCTGTGGTACTACACCGCCCAGGAGGGCCCGCCCAACGCAAAGGCCCGGGAGCTGGCCGCGGCCATCGGCCGGGGCGGCAGGCTGCTGCGCTGCGACGGCGGCGGCATCTGGCTCAAGCGCGGCTCGCCCTGGTGCCAAAGCCTGGCCGATGAGGCGTCCCGCAACATCAAGCGGCGGCAGCTCAACATGACCGCCGAATACCTGACCGCCGACTGAAAGCCTGCCCGGCAGCCCCCTGCCGGGCAGGGCAAGCCCCAAAGCGGCCTGGGCCCGGCTATCCCCTGCCGGAGCAGGACGGGGGGCTGCCCGGCAGAGAAAGCGCCGCAGTTTCCAAACGGCGCGCTGTCAACAGCCCCAAAAGGATAAAAAGATCAGAAAGGAAGTGCAGCATGGGCGCTTTTACCCGCATCCCGGCCGACACCTTTGAGCAGATCCAGACCGACGCCGGGATCCTGCTTTACAGCTTTGACCCTGCCGCCCCCGGCGCCGTCAAGGATGAGGAGATCATCTGCCCCACCACCGGCGGCATCACGGCGGCCTGCGTGCCCTCTTACTCCGACCGCGGCGAGGACGTGGACAACTGCCCGGCAAACCTGCTGGAGCTCAAGAGCCTGGACAGTTGGGATTGCTCTTTGCAGTTTACCAGCCTGGGCACCTCGCCCCGGTCGATCCGGCTGGCGCTGGGCGCGGCGGACATTGACGCCGACGGGCCGACGCATATCCTGCCGCGCCGGGGGCTGAAGGTTTCAGATGCGCAGGATATTTGGTGGGTGGGCGACCGGGCCGATGGCGGCCTGGTTGCCGTTTGCCTGAAAAAGGCGCTTTCCACCGCCGGCTTCTCGCTCAAGACCACCAAAAACGGCAAGGGCAACACCTCGGTGACCCTGACCGGCCACGTTACGGTGGCAACGCAGCAGGAGGTGCCGATGGAGTTTTGGAGCATGCCGCCCGCGGCGGCCCCCAAAGGCGATAGGGAGGGGACCGCGTGATGGACAAGCTCAAAACCCTTGCAAACTGTACGCCGGTGGAATTTTTGCAGCAGACGAACAAGATCCGCCACGCGGCGGCCGGCTGGCTGGCCGAATCCGGCATTTTGGAAATCCGCAGGCGGCAGCCGGCCTTGACCGGCAAAGAGGCCCCGGAGGAGCTGGCCGCGGCCCGCGAGGCGCAGGCAAGGAAAAACCTGAGCGATATGCTGGATGCAGCGATGGAACAGCATGCCGAGGAAACCGCAAAGGTCCTGGGCATGCTGTGCTTTATGGAGCCCGCCGAGCTGAAAAAGGCCAACGGCCTTGAGCTGCTGGCCCCGGCCATGGAGCTGCTGGCCAGCAAGCCGGTGACGGATTTTTTGCTGTCGTTGGCGAAATTGGGCCTGACGGATATGCAGACCTGATTTCGTCCATCCGGCTGGACCTGCTCAATCTGCTGGGCACGGAGTACGTTTCGCAGCATGTGCGGCGGGCCTATCAGGAGCGGCAGGAGCGCGAGGCCTGGCAGGCCTATGTCGCCGAATCCCTGCGCTGCATTGGCGAGAATACGGCGCATCTGGGCGGAAGGTATATCGGGGCGCATTGGGCGGATATCTTGCGCCCGCCCAAAGAGGATGAACGGACGCCGGAGCAGGTGGCCGGCCATATCATGCAGCGGCTAAGGGAGGCGTGACAGGGTGGACGTATTCGATCTGTTTGCCAAAATATCGCTGGATACCGGCGAGTATGAGCGGGGGCTGGAGGGGGCGAGCGAAAAATCGCACAGCTTTGCAAACGCCCTCAAGGCCGGCCTTTCGGCGGCCGCCAAAGGCGCGGCCGTCGCCATCGGCGCGGCGACGGCCGCCGTCGGCGCGCTGGCCAAGGCGTCGCTGGACAGCTACGGGGAGTACGAGCAGCTTGTGGGCGGCGTGGAGACCCTGTTCAAGGACAGCGCCGGCATGGTGACGCAGTACGCCGACAACGCTTATAAAACGGCCGGGCTTTCCGCCAACCAGTACATGGAGACCGTCACCAGCTTTTCGGCCAGCCTGCTCCAAAGCTTAGGGGGCGACACGGCGGCGGCGGCCCAGATGGCCGACCTGGCCATCACCGACATGGCCGACAACGCCAATAAGATGGGCACGGATATCGAGATGCTCCAGAACGCCTACCGCGGGTTTGCGCGCGGGAACTTTACCATGCTGGATAACCTTGCGCTTGGGTATGCCGGCACCAAAGAGGAGATGGAGCGGCTGCTTGCAGACGCCGAAAAGCTGTCGGGCGTTGAATACGACATTTCGTCTTATGCGGATATGGTAGAGGCTATCCATGTTGTGCAGACAGAAATGGGAATTACCGGTACTACGGCGGCGGAAGCGGCATCTACCATCCAGGGCAGCATGAGCGCCGCGAAAAGCGCCTTTCAGAATTTGATTACCGGCATCGCAGACGGAAACGCAAACCTTGATACCCTGATTGGGAATTTTGTCGATAGCGTGAAAACGGCCGGCGATAACGTCATCCCGCGGGTGGAGCAGATTCTTGTGGGGCTTGGCCAGGCCATCCAGGCCCTCGCCCCGATGATCGCGGAGCAACTGCCGCCGCTTGTGGAGGCGGTGCTGCCGTCCCTGCTCAGCGCGGGCACGGATTTGCTTTCCGGCCTGCTTGCCGGCATTATTTCGGCGCTGCCGATGCTCGTTGAGGCCGCGCCGCAGGTCGTCGACAGCCTTTGGGCGGCGCTTTCGGAGGGCTGGCCCGCCATCCGGCAGGCGGGCGTGCAACTGCTGGATATGCTGACAACGGGGATTACGGAAAATCTCCCGTCATTGATCGAGCAGGGTTTGGCGCTGATGCTGGACTTTTCTTCCAGTTTGCGGGAGGGCGCGGGCAACCTTGTAGAGATTGGCATGGGATTGCTGCAAAAGCTCATGGAGGGCATTGTGGAGGCGTTGCCCGCCTTGATCGAAACGGCGCCGCTGATTGTATCCAATATTGCGGGTATCGTCAACGACAATGCCCCGAAACTGCTGGAAACGGCGGCAAGCCTTATTGGACAACTGGCGACCGGTCTGCTCTCCAACATACCGGTTATAATTGCGAATATTCCGCAAATCATTGCGGCAATTTGCGATACCATTACAGCTTTCAATTGGATAAACCTTGGCAAGACCATGATCGGCTTCTTTGCGAAAGGGATTGGGAGCGCCGGAGGCAAGGTGCTGCAAGGCGTAAAAAACACGCTGAAAGCGGGGATAGACTGGCTTGAAGGCCTTCCGAATCAAGCGGTAAAATGGGGAACCGACATGATAGAAGGTCTCGCAAACGGAATCATGAGCAAGGCCCATGCGATTTTGGACGGCGTAAAAAATATCGCCGGCGGAATCCGTTCTTTCCTCCACTTTTCCCGCCCCGACGAGGGCCCGCTGCGGGATTATGAGAGCTGGATGCCGGATTTTATGCTCGGGCTTGCACGCGGGATAGACGCGAATGCCTGGAGGGTTGAGGATGCGTTGGAAAGCCTCGCCGGCAATATTCGGGACAGCTTCGCAGCGCCGTTTTCTGCAAGTATCCTTGCAAAAAGGCAAAATGCAGTTGAATCAATCCCAGCGCAAAGGGCGGCCGGCGCCCCTTTTGGCGACACCTTCAACATCACGGTGAACGGCGCGAAATACAGCGACGAGCAGGGCCTTGCGCGCTATATCGCGCAGGAAATCCAGTATATGCAGGAAAGGAGGCGGGCCGCCTTTGCAACCGCCTGAGCTTTTTTGGCTGGACGGGGCGTGCTGCACCGATTTTGGGCTTGCGCTACAGGGGCCGGTAACCTTTGCCGGCGCGCAGCCAAGGGTCGGCACGGTGCAGGTCCCGGGCAGGAACGGCGAGCTATGCTTTTTTGACGGGTCGTATGCCAACCTGGAAGGCCGGGCCCGGTGCTTTGCGCTCGACGCGCAGGATGTAAGCCAAAAGCTGGACGCCATTACCGGGTGGATTTTGCGAAACCCCGGGTACAGGCGGCTGATGGTGTCTCAGGAGCGCGAGACGTATCGCCTTGCGCGGGTGGCCATCGGCCCGGCAAACGAAATTCGGATGAGGCGGTTGGCGCCATTTGAGATCGCTTTTGACTGCAAGCCGCAAAAATACCTGCTGTCGGGCGAAAGGGAAATATCGCTTGCAGGCCCCTCCACCCTCCACAACCCCTATGCCTTTGCCGCCCTGCCCCGGATTACCGTGTACGGCAGCGGCCCGGGCAATTTGCAGGTTGGCGATACAACGGTGCAGATCAGGGCGCTGAACGGCTGGGTGACGCTGGACAGCGAGCTGCAAAACGCCTATAAAATCCCGGCGCCCGGGCAGCCGGCCCAGAACAAAAACAGCGCGGTCTTTGCCCCGGAATTTCCCGCGCTGGCCCCCGGCGGCAGCGCCGTGAGCCGGGCGGGGGGCATTGAGCGGGTGGAGGTGGCGCCGAGGCGGTGGACGCTGTAAAAAT
>CAJTSP010000139.1 GCA_910578965.1 uncultured Oscillospiraceae bacterium | reverse complement strand
TTGCCAATCCTTTTGCATAGCTTATACCAAAGACTTTGCAAAAGGAGCCGACAAGCATGGGCCTTGCTCTAAAACGGAAAGAAGACCAGCAGGTTACCCCGTACGGCCTGCCGCTGCCCGATTTGCGGGACGAGCTGCGGGAATGCCTGGCCGATATGCGCCACAACCAGATGCTGTTTGATCTTGAGACCGAGCCGGAGCTCATCGAACAGCGCATCTACGAAAAAAAGGCGCTGCACTGCCGCTACCAGTACCTGCTGCGCAGGGCGCGGGCCGCCGGGCTGCGCGCCATCCTGTGAGCTGGCTGGCCGTCGCGGCGGGCCTTTTGGTGTTGCTGGCGGCGGGGGCCGCCTCGGCCCGGGCGGCCCACCCTTTGCGCCGCGCGCTTACCGGCGCGGTATGCGGGGTGGGGGCGCTGGGTGCGGTCAATGCGCTGGCCCCCTTTACCGGCATTGCCCTCGCCCTTAACCATTTTACCGCTTTTGCCGCGGTGGTATTGGGGGCGCCGGGGGTGCTGCTGCTTTTGCTGCTTCGCCTTGTGCTGCGCCTGCCCTAAACCCTCCCGCGGCCCATACGCCCGGGCGTGCCGTCCGGCTTTCGCCTGCCGTCTGCCGGGCGGGGGCCTTCCTTCCATCCTGCCCGCCCCTTGGCCATGCCCTGTAGCCGGCGTGCGGCGCCGGACCGGGCTGCCGGAAACAAAAAACAGTACACTTGCCCGGGCGTTTCATACGCCCGGGCACTTTTTTGCGAAAGCGGCAAAAATGGCTTGACACCTTACTTTTTCGGCAGTATACTGTACAAGTATTGTATCGTGGATTAAAGCGCCCAAAATGATATTTTTTGCACAAAAAAACCAGAAAAGTTTGTCAAAATTCACCACAAATGGCGTTTGTCAAGCTCTTTCCATGGTCGCTTTCGCTAAAAACCCTTTTGCTTGGGGCGAAGGGCCCCGCGCAAAAGGCCGATCTGTCAATCAAAACGATAGGAGTGGTCGCTTTTTATGATGCAGCTCAAGCCTGTCAGGCTCGGCAAAACCGAGCGGAGGAGCTTTTCCCGCATTGATGAGGTCATTGGGATGCCCAACCTCATCGAGGTGCAGAAAAACTCGTACCAATGGTTTCTGGACGAAGGGCTGAAGGAAGTATTCCGGGATATTTCCGCCATTGAGGACTACACCGGCAACTTGGTGCTCGATTTTGTGGATTACCGGCTGGAAAAGGAGCCCAAATACTCGATCAAGGAGTGCAAGGAGCGGGACGTCACCTATGCCGCGCCGCTGCGGGTCACCGCCCGGCTGCTCAATAAGGAAACCGACGAGGTCAAGCAGCAGGAAATTTTCATGGGCGATTTCCCGCTGATGACCGATTCCGGCACCTTTATCATCAACGGCGCCGAGCGGGTCATTGTAAGCCAGTTGGTGCGCAGCCCGGGCGTCTATTTTGGCGAAAGCTACGACAAGACCGGCAAAAAGCTCTTTACCGCTACCATGAATCCCAACCGCGGCGCCTGGCTCGAATACGAGACCGACTCGAGCGACGTGTTCTATGTGCGTATCGATAAAAACCGCAAGCTGCCGGTCACGGTGCTCATCCGTGCGCTGGGGCTTTCCACCAACGCCGAGATTTTGGAGTTCTTTGGCGAGGACGAGCGGATTTTGGCCACCCTCGAAAAGGATACCACCAAAAACCAGGAGGAGGGCCTGCTGGAGACCTACCGCAAGCTGCGCCCCGGCGAGCCGCCTACGGTCGAGAGCGCCCAGAGCCATCTCAACAGCCTCTTTTTTGACCCCCGGCGGTACGATCTGTCCCGCTTTGGGCGGTACAAGATGAACAAAAAGCTGGCCCTGGCCCGCCGCATCGCCGGCTTTACCGCCGCGCGGGACATCATCGCCCCCCTTACCGGCGAGCTGATTGCCGCTGCGGGCGAGCGGATCAAGCGGGATGTAGCCGAGGCTGCCGAGGCTGCCGGCGTCAGCGTGGTTTGGCTTTCGATCGACGAAAAAGAGGTCAAGGTCATCACCAACGGTACGGTGGACGCCGCGAACTTTTTTGATTTTGACGTTGCCGAGTGCGGCATCAACGAGCGGGTGAGCTTCGAGGGCGTCAAGGCCATCCTGGAGGAAACCAGCGACCCCGAGCAGCAAAAGGCGCTGCTGGCCAAAAACCGCGACGCGCTCATCAGCAAGACCGTGCGGGTGGACGACATCCTTGCCTCGATCAACTACCTCAACGGGCTGGATCATGGAGTGGGGGTTACCGACGACATCGACCATCTGGGCAACCGCCGCATCCGCAGCGTGGGCGAGCTGTTGCAAAACCAGTTCCGCATCGGCTTTGCCCGCATGGAACGGGTCATCCGGGAGCGTATGACCTTACAGGCCCAGGATATGGATGTTGTCACCCCCCAGGCACTCATCAACATCCGCCCGGTGGTGGCCGCCATCAAGGAGTTTTTTGGCTCCAGCCCCCTGTCCCAGTTCATGGACCAGAACAACCCCCTGGCCGAGCTCACCCATAAGCGCCGCCTCTCGGCCCTCGGCCCCGGCGGCCTCTCGCGGGACCGCGCCGGCTTTGAGGTGCGGGACGTGCACTACAGCCACTACGGCCGCATGTGCCCCATCGAGACCCCCGAAGGCCCCAACATCGGCCTGATATCCTACCTTGCCACCTTTGCCCGCATCAACGAGTACGGCTTTGTGGAGGCCCCCTACCGCAGGGTGGACAAGGCCACCGGCGTGGTGACCGACGAGGTCGTTTACATGACCGCCGACCTCGAGGACGAGTATGTGGTGGCCCAGGCCAACGAGCCGCTGGATGAGCAGAACCGCTTTGTAAAGGACCGTGTCAACGCCCGCCGGCGGGACGAGATTTTGGAGATCGAAAAGGAAAAGGTCGATTTCATGGATGTCTCGCCCAAGATGGTGGTCTCGGTGGCAACGGCCATGATCCCCTTTTTGGAAAACGACGACGCCAACCGCGCCCTGATGGGCTCCAACATGCAGCGGCAGGCGGTGCCGCTCATGGTCACCCAGCAGCCCATCGTGGCCACCGGCATGGAGTACAAGGCCGCCTGCGACTCGGGCGTCTGCGTGCTGGCCAAAAACGACGGCACGGTGGAAAAGGTCACCGCCGACAAGATCATCGTGCGCACCTCCAAAACCACCACCGACGAGTACGAGCTGATCAAGTTCATGCGCTCCAACCAGGGTACCTGCATCAACCAGCGCCCCATTGTGGAAAAGGGCGAGCAGGTGCATGCCGGCCAGGTCATTGCCGACGGCCCCGCCACCAAAAACGGCGAGATCAGCTTGGGCAAAAACGCCCTCATCGGCTTTATGACCTGGGAGGGCTACAACTATGAGGACGCCGTGCTCATCAACGAAAAGATTGTGCGGGAGGATGTTTACACCTCCATCCACATCGAGGAGTACGAGCTGGAGGCCCGCGAGACAAAGCTTGGCCCCGAGGAGATCACCCGCGACATCCCCAACGTGGGCGACGACGCCCTCAAGGACCTGGACGAGCGCGGCATCATCCGCATCGGCGCCGAGGTCACGGCCGGCGACATTTTAGTGGGCAAGGTGACCCCCAAGGGCGAAACCGAGCTGACCGCCGAGGAGCGCCTTTTGCGCGCCATCTTTGGCGAAAAAGCCCGCGAGGTGCGGGATACCAGCCTGCGGGTGCCCCACGGCGAGTACGGCATCATTGTGGACGTCAAGCGGTTCACCCCCGAAAACTGCGATGAGCTGCAGCCCGGCGTGCGCGAGGTGGTGCGCTGCTACATCGCCCAGAAGCGCAAGATCAGCGTGGGCGACAAGATGGCCGGCCGGCACGGCAACAAGGGCGTTGTTTCCCGCATCCTGCCCCAGGAGGATATGCCCTTTTTGGAGGACGGCACCCCGCTGGACATCGTGCTCAACCCCCTGGGCGTGCCCAGCCGCATGAACATCGGCCAGGTGCTGGAGGTTCATCTGGGCTATGCCGCCAAGGCCCTGGGCTGGAAGGTGATGACCCCGGTGTTCGACGGCGCGCAGGAAAGCGACATCCGGGAGGCCTTCCGACAGGCGGCCGGGCAGTGCCACGGCGAAAACGCGCCCGAGTATCCAACCAAGCTGGATAAGATCATGGGCCCGGCAGGGCATATTATCGACTTCTCCAAGATCGAGCTGGACGAGGACGGCAAGAGCGTTGTGTACGACGGCCGCACCGGCGAAAGGTTCGACAACCGGGTCACGGTGGGGTATATGTATTACCTCAAGCTCCACCACCTGGTGGACGACAAGATTCACGCCCGCTCTACCGGCCCCTACAGCCTGGTAACCCAGCAGCCGCTTGGCGGCAAGGCCCAGTTCGGCGGCCAGCGGTTTGGCGAGATGGAGGTCTGGGCGCTGGAGGCCTACGGCGCGGCCTACACCTTACAGGAGATCCTCACGGTCAAGAGCGACGACGTGGTGGGCCGTGTCAAGACCTATGAGGCGATTGTCAAGGGCCAGGATGTGCCCAAGCCCGGTATCCCGGAGAGCTTCCGAGTGCTCATCAAGGAGCTGCAAAGCCTTGGGCTTGACGTGCGGGTGCAGGATTCCAATGGGGACGAGGTAGACCTCAAGCAGAACTTTGACGACGAGGAGACCGGCTTTGACGCCCGGGATATCCCGCTGGGAGACGACGTGCTGCTCGAGGATGAATTGGCCGGCGATTACAGCATCGAGAGCGCCGACGCCGGCTTTGACGAGGCGGACGAGGACGGCGAGGAGCCGGACGAGGAAGATCTCTTTGCCGAGGATTCCGGCGACGCGCCCGAGGATGACTTTTAAGCCCCCCGAGGGTTTGGGCTTTCTTTAAGAGAAGGCGGGCAGGCCCCGGTCCTGCCCAACCGAGTAAAGACGGGCTGTAAAAAGCTTAGCGCGGCCGCAAGGCGGCGGACGCCCTGCCCTTGGCAGCCTGATGAAGAAAGGGTTTGTTTGATGGAATACAACGATTTCGATTCGATCAAGATTGGCCTTGCCTCCCCGGACCAGATCCGGGCCTGGAGCTACGGCGAGGTAAAAAAGCCCGAGACGATCAACTACCGCACCCTCAAGCCCGAACGGGACGGCCTGTACTGTGAGCGCATTTTTGGACCCACCAAAGACTGGGAGTGCCATTGCGGCAAGTACAAAAGAATCCGCTATAAGGGCAAGATCTGCGACCGCTGCGGGGTCGAGGTCACCAAGGCCAAGGTGCGCCGCGAGCGGATGGGCCACATCGAACTGGCCGCCCCGGTTTCCCACATCTGGTACTTCAAGGGCATCCCCAGCCGCATCGGCCTGATACTGGATATCAGCCCCCGCCTGCTGGAAAAGGTGCTTTACTTTGCCAGCTACATTGTAACCGACCCCGGCTATACCCCGCTGGAAAAAAAGCAGCTTTTGAGCGAAAAGGAATACCGCGACATGCGCGAGCGGTACGAGGACGAATTCCAGGCCGGCATGGGCGCCGAGGCGATCCAGCAGCTTTTGGCCGAGATCGACCTTGACGAGCTCTCGGCCCAGTTGCATGCCGAGCTGGAGGATGCCGGCGGCCAAAAACGGATGCGGATTATGAAACGCCTGGAGGTGGTGGAGGCTTTCCGCATCTCGGGCAACCGCCCCGAGTGGATGATCCTCAATGTAGTGCCGGTTATCCCGCCGGACATCCGCCCTATGGTCCAGCTGGACGGCGGCCGCTTTGCCACCTCGGACCTCAACGACCTCTACCGCCGGGTCATCAACCGCAACAACCGCCTAAAACGGCTTTTGGAGCTGGGCGCGCCGGACATCATCGTGCGCAACGAAAAGCGGATGCTTCAGGAGGCGGTGGACGCCCTGATCGACAACGGCCGCCGCGGCCGCCCGGTCACCGGCCCCAACAACCGCCCGCTCAAGAGCCTTTCGGATATGCTCAAGGGCAAGCAGGGGCGCTTCCGCCAGAACCTTTTGGGCAAGCGGGTGGATTACTCCGGCCGTTCGGTCATCGTGGTGGGCCCCGAGCTCAAGATGTATCAGTGCGGCCTGCCCAAGGAGATGGCGCTCGAGCTCTTTAAGCCCTTTGTCATGAAGGACCTGGTGGAAAAGGGAGCCGCCAACAATATCAAGAGCGCCCGCAAGATGGTGGAGCGCACCCGCCCCGAGGTGTGGGACAGCCTTGAGACCGTCATCAAGGGCCATCCGGTCATGCTTAACCGCGCGCCCACCTTGCACCGCCTGGGCATCCAGGCCTTTGAGCCGGTGCTGGTGGAGGGCCGCGCCATCAAGCTGCACCCGCTGGCCTGCACCGCCTTCAACGCCGACTTTGACGGCGACCAGATGGCCGTGCACCTGCCTCTCTCGGTGGAAGCCCAGCGGGAGGCAAAGCAGCTCATGCTGGCCAGCGGCAACCTGCTCAAGCCCAGCGACGGCGCGCCGGTTACGGTGCCCACCCAGGATATGATCCTGGGCAGCTACTACCTCACCATGGTCAACAAGGGGGATCCCGGTGAGGGCAAGGTCTTCCGGGACGAGGCCGAGGCCATTATGGCCTATGCCGACAAGGCGGTTACCCTGCACGCCCCCATCAAGGTGCGGCGCACCATCGAGACGGACGGCAAAACCGAGAGCCGTATCGTGGACACCACGGTGGGCAGCATCATCTTCAACGACCCCATTCCCCAGGACCTTGGCTATGTGGACCGCACCGACCCTGAGCACCGGTTTGATTTTGAGATCAGCTTCCAGGTAACCAAAAAGAACCTGCCGGACATCATCAGCCGCTGCCTGGCCCGCCACGGCACCAAAACCACCGCCGAAATGCTGGACCGCATCAAGGCGCAAGGGTACAAGTACTCCAC
>CAJTSP010000138.1 GCA_910578965.1 uncultured Oscillospiraceae bacterium | reverse complement strand
GAATTTTCGGTGGATCGAATCTTATTCGGATTCTTTGTTTTCTTATCTCACCGCCGCCTTTGGGTTGGTTTTGGGCCGGCGGGCGGCGTCGCCTTTGGGCTACGTTTGGGCCGGTGAGCAGCGTTGCCTTGGGGCCGGTGCGCAATGCCGCCGTTTTTTGCCTGCCTTTTTTCTAATTTTCAGTTAGTTTATATAAACTAACTATTGTGCAGGGAAGCGCGCCTTTGGAACAGCGCCAAGCCGGGCCGGGCTGCCCGCAACGGGTGAGCAATCCAACGCAGGGCAAGCACACGAACTATTCCTTTGGCGTTTGTTTTTGTGAGCCAACCGCTTTGCCAAGCGGCTTGTTTAGCACCGGGGCGGGGCTACTGGATCTCGATCATTTCGGCGTCCGCCCGGCGCAGGCTCAGCTCATAGCCGCGCACGTTCAGCTCGATGGGGTCGCCCAGCGGGGCTACCTTGCGTAGCTGCAGCTCCACTCCCTTGGTAATGCCCATGTCCATAATCCTGCGCCGCACCGGCCCCTCGCCGTGCAGCCTGGCAACCCGGACGGTGTCTCCCACCCTGGCGTCCTTCAATGTTTTCATATCCTTCCCTCCTTTTAGGCTGTATGCAAACCCGGCATGCGCCGGTTTTTGCCAACTGCAGCCTGCCAAATGCCGGTAGGCTGCCCAGGGGTTCCCGCTGCCTTCGTATGGAGGGCGGCGTCAAACCCGCCCTTTGCTCTCCTGCGGCTTGCCCGCCGGCCCCAGGCTAAAACTGCACCCGGCAGGCCAGGCTTTTGCTTAATGCAATGCGGCTACCCTTTACCTTAAGGATCAGGCTGCCGGCTACCTCGCTTACCACAGTAACCGCGCCGTCTGCCACAAAGCCCAGCTCGGCCAGGCGCTGGCGAGTCTCGTCTTGGCCGGTAACCCTGCGGATTACCACCGTCTCGCCCGGCTTTGCCATCGTTAAGGGCAACATGCGATCCCTCCTTTGAAGTTAACCTTCGCTAACCTGTCGATAGTTAGTTTATCATAACTAACTTTTGCTGTCAAGCGGCTTTTGGCAAAAAATTTGCGCCGGGCCCCAAAAGGCGCCGGGCGCAAGGCAGGTCGGCCAGCCTTTGGGGCAAAGCCTTTAGGAAAGCCCATACCGGGGCCGCAGGCGGCCACCCGGGCGTTTCCCGGCCAAGGCCCGCTCCTGCACCCCAAGGTGCGGTTTGCCTTGCGCCTCGGCCGGCCCCAAAAGGGATGCCGCCCCTGCCGTGCGGCTTGCCAAACAGGCGGTTTTGTGCTACCCTTTTGCTGAGCGGGCCTCTTGCCGGGAACGTTTGGCAGGGCCCTATAAAAGGGCAGGGGGAGGATGCGGCAGGTGAAAATCCAAAAATCAGCGGAAGATTATCTGGAGGCCGTTTTGATCCTGCAGGAGCGGTCGGGCACGGCACGCTCGGTAGAGGTGGCGGCCGAGCTGGGGTTCAGCAAGGCCAGCGTGAGCGTGGCGATGAAAAAGCTGCGGGAAAACGGCTACATCCAGGTGGACGAAAACGGCCTTCTGCACCTTACCGACAGTGGCCGCGCCATTGCGCAGCGCATTTACGCCCGTCATAAGCTGCTGGCCGCCTTTTTTGTGCGCCTGGGGGTGCGTGAGGACATTGCGGCGGCCGATGCCTGCAAGATCGAGCACGATTTGAGCGAGGAAAGCTATCAGGCCCTGCTGGGGCATGTACAAAAAAGCCTGGACGGGGCCGGCGCCGCCCCGGATGCGTAAAAAGCGGCGCACCGCCCAAAACACACCAAACAGACACCGGCGTCCCTGCCGGGCCGGCAAAACGGCCGCGGGGGATGCCGGTGTTTGCTGCCCTGTGCCGGCATAGCATTGCAGCGCCTGCCCGGGGCGCGTCTGTATACGCAGTATCCGCAGGGCGCCCGGCCCCCGTTTTTCGGCCGGCTCCTGCCGCCCCTTCTGCGCTTTACGGTACGGCTCAAGGAGGGGGCGTTTTCCTTGGCTAAGGGCGGCGCGCCTTGGCCTTATCCCCCGCCGCCCGGGCCGGGCGGAAGCTCAAACCAAAAAATGCTCCCTTTGCTCGGCTCGCTCTGTACCCCAAAGCGGCAGCCGTGGCTGCGCAGGATGGCTTGGCTGATCGAAAGCCCCAGCCCGGTGCCGGCGCGGCCCGCGTCGCTGCGGCTGCGGTAGTACCGGTCAAACAGGTGGGGAAGCTCGTCCGGTGGGATGCCGGGGCCGTGATCCTCCACCTCCAGCCGCGCCGTGCCGTCCGGCCGCAGCGCCGTGCGCAGGATAAACACGCCGTCCTCCCCCAGGTGCTGCATGGCGTTGCCCAAAAAGTTGTGCAGTACCCGCTCCAGCATGGCCGGGTCGGCGTACGCCGGGCAGGAGGGGGGCAGCTCGAGCAGCAGGCGGTAGCCGGCCCGCTCGCAAACGGCCTGGTACCGCTCGGCCACCTCCTCGCAGAGCTGGCTCAGGTCAAACCGCACCGGCTGGGGCTTTTCGGTCCCGCTGCTCACCTTGGAAAGCTCCAGCACACTGTTTACCAGGGCGCTCAGCCGGTCGGTCTCGTCCACTATGATATTGAGCTGCTCGGTGCGGCGGGCGGCGTCCCCGCCGGTAAGGTCCCGCACCGTCTCGGCATAGCCCTTGATGAGGGTCAGCGGGGTACGCAGGTCATGGCTCACGTTGGCCAAAAGATCCCGCTGTAGCTGGCTGGCCACAGCTACCTCGCCTGCCATCTGGTTAAAGTCCTCCGCCAGCCGGCCCACCTCGTCTGCCCGGCGGGGCTCCACCCGAACCGCGTAGTTGCCCTGGGCCATCTGTCGCGCCGCGCCCGAAAGCTCGGTGAGCGGCCGGGTAAACCAGCGGCTGAACAGCCAGGTTCCGGCTACCGCAAATACCCCCAGCAGCACCGCCACAAAAAGCAGCAGGCTTTTGAGCACTACCCTCGCTTCGCCGATCTGCGCAAGGCTGGTGGACACCAAAATAGCGTATTGGCCCTGGCGTGCGAGGCAGCCCACCACCATCTGCTGGCTGCCCGAGGAGGTGGTCAAAACCCGCACAAGGCTGCCCTTTTCGAATACCTCGGCCCGTAAAAGCCGCGCCTCCTGCGTGTCCCGGTCGGGTGCGCCCAGCCCCCCAAAGCCGCTGCCCGCCCCCGGGTGCAGCAGGCAGGGCTGCAGGTTTTCGATGTAGTTGATGGGCAGGCAGCTCTGGTCCGATACCTCGATGCACAGCCCCCGCACGTCCAGCCCGCCGCTGCGGATGCTGTCGTTCACCTGCTGCCAAAAATCGGGGTTCAGCTCAAGGCCCCAGGGGGTGCGGCGGCTGATGTCGGCTTCGCTTGCGTTGAGCATACCGGCCAGCACGCCGCACTGGCCGGCCAGCCGCCGCTGGATAAAATCGTTGTAGCGGCGGGGCAAAAAGCGGGTAGTAAGCAGCCCCACCAGCAAAAGGGTGGCCGCGACAATCAGGCTCATAAACAGCATCAGCCGCCCGCGCAGGCTCAGGGTGCGCCGGGCTCTGCGTTTGGGCCTTGCGGCTGCCTGCTTCATGCCGCCCGCCTCCTTTCAAGGGATAGTGCGTCCGCTGTAGGCCGGGGATTCTGGGCTTTGGGCCCTGCGGCCCGGCCGGGCTTTGGGGTAGGCTGCAAGGCCGCCCGTCGTTTCAAACGGGGGGCTGTCCCTTGCCTGCCGCCAAATGCCGGGGGCCCTTGCCGGGCGACGCTTGGCTCAGCCCTTTGCGGCGTCCGGTTCAAATTTGTAGCCGATGCCCCACACTGTAACAATGTAGTCCCGGCAGGGGCCGAGATGGCCGCGCAGCATTTTAATATGGGTATCCACCGTGCGATCCTCGCCGTAATAGTCGTAGTTCCACACCTTTTGCAAAATCTTTTCCCGACTGAGCGCAAGGCCCCGGTTGCCGGCCAAAAACACCAGCAGGTCAAACTCCTTGGGAGTGAGGGCGATCTCCTGCCCGTCCACCTTAACGCTGTGGCTGGCGGTGTCAATAGCAAGCCGGCCGTAGGCGTAGCGGCCGCCGGCCTCCCGCTCTTTGGGCAGGGTGCGGCCCAAAACCGCCCGCACCCGCGCCACCAGCTCCCGCGGGCTGAACGGCTTTACGACATAATCGTCCGCGCCGCCCTCCAGGCCGGCCAGCTTGTCGTACTCTTCGCCGCGCGCGGTGAGCATAATCACTGGGGTGAGCATGCGCCGGGCGCGCATCTGGCGCAGGCAGGTCATGCCGTCCATAAACGGCATCATAACGTCCAGGATAACAAGGTCTATCCCGCCTTTTTCCAGCGTGGCCAGCGCCTCGCCGCCGTCGCCGGCCTCAAGGCAGTCAAAACCTGCATGCTGCAGATGCTCGCAGATTAGCTGGCGGATGCGGGGCTCGTCGTCGACGATCAAAATGGTTGGCATCTCGGATGCCTCCTTTCAAAAAAGGGGGGCGCGGCCGCGCCGATGGCTTTTGAGGGCCCGTGGCCGGCCTGCCGCAACAGGGGTGCGGCGCTGTGTGCAGGCGGTGTGTACAACCCGCTCCTGGCTTGATGATAGCACATTTTTGCCTCGCCCGTGTGGATTTTCTGTGAAAGTTCCCGCAGCCAAACACCGGCAAAAAGTGCGGCAGCAGGGGCCGGCACTTTTGCAACAACCCTTTGGGCGGGTTTTCGTGAGAAATTTGAACCGGTTTTTTATATAAACCGATGAAATACGCGGACCGCCTACATATCGTCTGGTGAAGGCAGAAAATCTTTTCTATGCTTTGGCTAAGGAGGGATTTTATGTCGTCTTTTGAAGAAATTGGGGTAAATGCCAAGCGTCTGCGCGGCCGGTTCTGCCTGACACAGGAGCGGCTCGCCCTGGAGGCCGGGATAAGCCAATCTTATCTCAGAGCCATCGAGCATGGAAACGGCAATCCCACCGTGCGGGAGCTTGAAAAGATTGCCGGGGCAATTGGAGGGAAGCTTAAAATTTCGATCGAGTTTTCCGGCCAGGAAAGCATCATCCTATGACACGGGCACAGCCGGCGCCCGGGCAACATCCCCTGCAAAAGGCGGGAAACGCCCTTTTTGCGCAGTACATCCATCAGCTTGGGCTGTCGCCGGACACCGTTGGGTATTGGTATCTGTCCGCCTCATTGGATATTGCACGCCGGGATCTGCATGCCATGACCTGCCTGACAAAATATGTCTACGCTGCGATTGCAGAGCTGTACGGCGTCTCGCCCGGGGCTGTGGAATCCGGCCTGCGCCGTGCGGTATCTGCCTGCTGGAGCGACAACCGTGCCCTGCTGGAGGATATCATGGGCAGCCCGTTAAAGAAAAAACCGTCTGTCGGGCATTTTATCACAAGGTTATCCCTATGGCTTGAAAACAAACCATAACAAAAAACCGAGGCGGCCGTGCAGACCAAAGCATTACGGCCGCCCAATCTTTTACCGCTCTGTACTTGTACAAAAAACCTGCATTTTTGCATATCCAATATGCAAAAATGCAGGTTTTCGTGGTGGGCCATCCAGGATTTGAACCCGGGACCAAGCGGTTATGAGCCGCCGGCTCTGACCATCTGAGCTAATGGCCCGTATAAAGCGCAGCAACAAAGAAAAACAACCTTGCCCAGGCCCGCAGGCCGGGCCCCGCAAAAGGGGAGGCGGCCTGTGCGGGCACGGTACTTACATCATTAGTATACCATATTTGGGCACAGCGAAGCAAGGGGCGTTATTCCCCGGGCAGCGGGGTGGGCGCCGCCTTTAGCTTTGCCGCCAAAAATTCGTCCAGCATCGCCTGCGGGAATACCGGCTCCCGGTAGCCAAAGGCTTCCCGCAAAAAGCTTAAGGTCACCACCGTGCTGCGGCCGGCCTCCAGCCGCAGCCGGTACATCGTATCCAGCGGCTGGCTTGTGGGGCGGTGGAGGGTAAAGTGCAGCAAAAACCCGCCGTCCGGCTCCCGCTCGCAGGTGTAGGCAAACAGGTCGTCCCCGCTTTTTTGGCGCAGCCGGTCCAGGCATTCGTCCAGCGCAAGGGGGGTGCGGTACTCCAGCGTGCCGGCCGGCCCGGGCACCGCGCCGCGCCGCTGCTCCTGCCGGCGCAGCGCAAAAAAAACCATCGCCAGCGCCCCCAAAAGCAGGATGGCCGAAAGGATCATCGGCATGCTCTCGTCTCCTTTTTGGCGGGGCCAAAACCGCCGCGCGGCTTTTCTTTCCCGCCGGTTTGTGGTACAATATCCTTTATATCGCCCGGCGGCCTGGATACCCCGCCGCCCGGTATCCTCATTATAATCCATCCGGCGGCGGGATGCAAATACCGCCCCTTTGCCGCCCCGTCGTGGTTAGGAGGACGCCATGAACCCCAAATTTTCCATCACCCGCAAAACCTATTACGCCCTCGGGCTGCTGGCGGCGGCCTTTTCTGCCGCCGGGGCGCTGGGGGTGCTGGCCGGGCAGGCCTATACCCTGCTGGATAACCTTGCCTTTGTGCTTACCGGCATGATGTTTTTGCTGCTGGCCGCCGTAAAGGGCAGCCCAAAGCAGCAGAAGGCACGGTATTTTGCCTGCTTTTTTTTGATGATCCTCTCGATTGGCCGCCTGCCCGCCCCGGCCGGCCGGCTGCTGGCGGCCGCCTACTGGCCGGCGTTTCTCTGGGTAGAGGCGCTGCGGGATGCCCGCATGCGCGCCGCCGCCCGCACCCTCACCCTCTGCGAGGGGCTGGGCTGCATCCTTTGGCTGGCGGTGGCCTTGGGGGGGCTTGAGGGCTTTGCCTTTGTGGCCAACATCTTTTGGCTGCTCACCGCCATCACCCGGGGCTGGGCTGCTCTGGGGCTGTACAAGGCGGCCGCCGTGAACGGCGACGCCTGAACCGCCCGTCCGCTTGGGGTTCCGGTTCAAACCGCCGCCCGCCTGGTT
>CAJTSP010000137.1 GCA_910578965.1 uncultured Oscillospiraceae bacterium | reverse complement strand
CGGCTATCCTGCGGCAGACCGACGCCGACATCGACGCCGTTGTGGCGGGGGTGGGCAGCGGCGGCACGGTTACCGGGGTGGGTGAGCATATCAAGGCCTGGCACAACCACATCCGCATAGTGGCGGTAGAACCCTACGAGAGCCAGGCCATTGGAGGCGGCTTTATCGGGCGGCATGCCATCCCGGGCCTTGGCGCGGGCTTTGTACCAGAAAATTACAATCCCTATATCGTTGATACCCTGATGGCCGTACCCAGCGGCGAGGCGCAGCGCGCTGCCCGCGAGGTGCTGCGTGCCGACGGTATCCCGGCCTGTGTCAGTGCCGGCGCCGCCTTATATGCCGCACGTCAGCTACTGGAAAAAGGCAGGGCCAACCGGGCGCTTTGCGTGTTCAGCGGCCGGGCCGTTTATGAGTGAAAGGCCCCGGCAGGGTGCGCGGCAAAACGGCCAGGCATTTGCCGGCGCTGCCGTTCGTTTGCACTTATCCCGCAGGGGCCGGTACGGCCCGGCATCCGGGACGGGTGCGGAAAAAAGAAAACGGGACCCGGTTGCATTGTATGGATGCGGCCGGGTTCTGCTGTTGGCCTTTTGGCAAGGCGGTGATCTCGGCTCAGATGTTCCCGGCTCAACCGGAAAGAGGTACAAAGGCTTTGGTAAGGGCAAAAATATCCTGTACGGCAGGATGGGAGGGAACGCGGCAGTACACCGGCAGGATGTAAACGGCTTATGCGGGGTGGCAACGCCAATGACGGCGCCTGCAGGGCTTCGACCTTTTTTGCCCGGCCCCGCCCATTGCGCGCGGCCGGGCAAGATGATACAATAAGGCGGAGGGAAGGCGGTTTTGAAGCGCCGTTTCCGTGGGGAGGTGTTTGTATGAAACACGCAAAACGGGCTGGGGTGCTGCTGGCGGGGATTGCCCTGGCCTTGCTCCTGGCCGGTTGCGGCGAGATGACCGCCGAAAAGTTGGCCCGCAAGGTGGCCCGGGCGGCGCGCAAGGTGCAAATCACCCAAGCCGTAATGACCGCGGGCCTTGCGGCCGAATTTACCGGCCTGCCCGAGCCCGGCGAAACCGGCGTACGCACGGTGGTGGAAATGCGGCTTTCGGCCGAGCCGCGCGCTGCCCAGGCGGATACGGTCATAACGATTGAGGGGCAAGGCTGGCATACCAGCGAGGGTACCCAGAGCTGGCTGCGCCAGGAAGAAGAGGTCCTTGCCGGCTATTCCTGCCTGGGCAGTACCGGGCAGTGGGTGCGCGGCACAGCGCCGCTGGAAGGGGGCGGTGGGCTACAAGCCCTTGCACAGGTCGACCCTGGACGGTTTACTCTCCTGGACGAAAAAAAGACGATTGACAAGGCCGAAACTTGGCAGCTTTCGGCCAGCCTTACCGGCGGGGAGCTTGCCGCGATTTTAGGCGGTGTGGCCGAGCTGCAGGCCGCGCTGGATATGTTGGACTGGAGCGACGCGCCGGCCATCCAAACAACCTTTTATATCCACCCCCGTACCAAGCTGCCGGTGCGCATCGAGCTGGAGCTGGAAAATGCCGGTATGCCGGGCGGCTTTGCGGGCCGGCTGCTGCAGGAGGCCGGGGCCGGGTCTGCGCCGGGGGGCGGCCGCCTGCATGTGTATTATGACCAAATTGGATACGAGACGGCTGTGGTCGAAGGGGTGCCCACGGCCGGGCTGAACAGCGCGGTAGGCTCCGAGCTGCTTGAAAGCGGGGAGGTAAGCCATGTTATTGAAGAAAATGGCGTCCGGCTGCGGCTGAGCGCCGGGGCGGGATGGTATGCGTTTGGTCATTCAGAGGATTCCATTACCCTGGCCCGGCTGGACGGCAGCCTCACCGTGAGTTATACAATGTATACTCCGGATGCCGACAGCAGCTATTTTATGCCTTTGATCGAGAGCTTGGAGATCGAGCCGCTCCAAAACGAGGGCGGTTACCTCGGCCATGGCGCCGGCCCGGTGCTGGATGGTTTCGAAACAATGTATCTCGAGTGTGAGGGCAGCACCGTCTACTTTGCGTGGGGCAGGGTGGGGAATGCCTGCCTTTACCTGCGGGCGGCCCAGGCGGGAGGCTTGCAGGACCCGGAGGAGGTTTTGCTGCCGCTGCTCGAGATTGCCGGGCAGTAGGGCCCGTCCTCCGTTTTACGGCAGCCGGGCTTTGCCTGGGCGGCTGGACATGTACTAAAAGGCGCCGGCGGCGCATAAGCCTGTGACAGGATAAGGGCTGTCCGGGCGCCCGCGCCGGCGCCTTTGCCGTACAAAAAGGGGGGGATCCGATGCTCTGGGCTGCGCTGCTCGTTACCACATTGGCCGGGCTTTCTACCGGGCTGGGGGGGCTGCTGTCCCTGCTGCATAAACCCACCGACAGGATGATGGCGGCCTCGATGGGCTTTGCGGGCGGGGTAATGCTCACCGTTTCGCTTATGGATATGCTGCCCGGCTCGTTGGGCTATTACCGCAGGGCGCTGCCGCCCTTTTCGGCAGGCATGGCCATGGCGAGCCTGCTGGCTATGGGCATGCTGGTTGCGGCGCTTTTGGAGCGGTGCCTGCCGGAGGAGGCTGCCTGGGCCGGTGACATGGACCTTCGCCGTGCCAGGGCTCTGCGCAGCGCCTTGGTTACCGGCCTGGCGTTGCTGCTGCACAACCTGCCCGAGGGCATCCTTACCCTGTTTACCGGTGTGGCCGACCCACAGTTGGGCCTGCGGCTGGCGTTGGCCATTGCGCTGCACAATATCCCGGAGGGCATTGCGGTGGCGGTGCCGCTTTACTACGCCACCAAAAGCCGGGCAAAGGCGGCCGGCGCCGCCTTTGCCAGCGGCCTTGCCGAACCGCTGGGCGCGGTGCTGGCCTATTCCTTTTTGCACCCGTATCTCACCGACGCGTTCCTCAACGGCCTGATGGTGCTCATTGCCGGGGTAATGAGCTGGGTGAGCGTCGCCGAGCTCCTGCCCGCCGGCTTTGCGTTTGGCAAAAAGCTCGGTACGGCAGTGGGCTTTGCACTGGGGGCCCTTGTGATGCTGTTTGGCATTGCCTGCCTTAGCTGAGCTCCATACCCGGCCTCGTATCACAAATATAAAAAGCCGCCGCGCCTTTTTTAGGGGCGCGGCGGCTTTGTCGCCTGAACGGGGGCTTTTATATCACATAGTCGTTGCCGGGGGCGTTTTTTCGCATCAGGTCGGCCAGGGTTACCCTATCCAGATACTCGCGGATTACCTGGTCCAGCCCCTGCCACAGCGGCAGGGTACGGCAGGCAGCCGTTTGGAAGCAGGGCGCGGCGCCCCGCTCCAGGCACACTACCGGCGCAAGCGAAGCCTCGGTAAGCTGCAAAATTTCCCTTGTGGTGTAGGCCTCGGGCGGCCGGGTCAGCCGGTAGCCGCCTCCCTTGCCGCGTTGGCCGTTCAAAAGCCCGGCCTGCACCAAAAGCCTGATAATGCTTTCGAGGTATTTTTCGGAGATATCCTGCCGCTGCGCAATGGTTTTGAGGGGGATAAAACCGTCGGACATATGCTCCGCCAGATCAATCATCACACGCAGCGCATAGCGTCCTTTTGTTGAGATCAGCATTTCCGGCAGGCCCCCTTTTTTTTTTATTATACAGTATCCCCTCAAAGGACGCAACGAAACATTTGGGCCGGAGGCGCGGCGAACAGGCAGGGCCATATCCCCGTGCCGGCAGCGTACAATGCCGCAGCGTGGTTTTGGCCTGCTTGGCTTTGCTGTGCCCCGGCTGCCGGGGGGCCGCCTTTTTGGGGCGCGCCGGTAGCGTCCTGCGCTTTGGCTTAAACAGGAAAAAATTGACAAGCATCGATAAAAGAGCTATAATCCATATATACCTACTTAAAAAGTTGGTATATATCAAGAGGGGCGCCGCACAGGCGGCCTCAGGGGAGGGAAAACCGTTATGGGCAGAGTCTATACCTCGGCCGACCAGTTGATCGGCCATACCCCGCTGCTGGAACTCGGCGGCATTGAAAAGCGGCAGGGCCTTAAGGCACGTATCCTGGCAAAGCTCGAGTATTTCAACCCGGCCGGCAGCGTAAAGGACCGCATTGCAAAGGCCATGATCGACGATGCCGAACGCAGCGGCCGGCTGCGGCCCGGTTCGGTCATCATAGAGCCCACCTCGGGAAATACCGGTATCGGGCTTGCCTCGGTGGCCGCGGCCCGGGGCTATCGCATTATCATTGTCATGCCCGAGACCATGAGCGTCGAGCGCCGCCAGCTAATGAAGGCCTATGGGGCCGAGCTGGTGCTCACCGAGGGGGCCAAGGGCATGCAGGGGGCCATCGAAAAGGCCGGCGAGCTGGCAAAGGAAATCCCGGACAGCTTTATTCCGGGCCAGTTCGTCAACCCGGCCAACCCCGCGGCACACAGGGCCGCAACCGGCCCCGAGATCTGGGCAGACACCGACGGCAAGGTGGATATTTTTGTGGCAGGGGTTGGGACAGGAGGCACCCTCACCGGGGTGGGAAGCTATCTCAAGGCGCAAAACCCTGCGGTGCGGGTGGTGGCGGTGGAGCCGGCTTCCTCGCCGGTGCTCAGTAAGGGCGTTGCCGGCTTGCATAAAATCCAGGGTATCGGTGCAGGCTTTGTGCCCGAGGTGCTGGACACCGGCGTGTATGACGAGGTCATCCCGGTTAGCAACGGGGATGCTTTTGCGGCCGGCAAACAGGTTGGCCGGGCCGAGGGGGTGCTGGTGGGCATTTCGTCCGGCGCGGCGGTTTGGGCGGCGATCCAGCTTGCTAAACGGCCGGAAAACGAGGGCAAAACCATCGTTGCGCTGCTGCCGGATACCGGCGACCGATACCTTTCCACACCTCTCTTTGCAGAGTAAGCCGGCAGGGCAGAGGCTGCAAAGGGGCCCGGGCCCTGTGTTGCCAATATAACAATAAAGCAGGCGGGGGATAAGCCACGGCTTTCCCCCGGCCTGCTTTTATACGGGCAGTTCTGCCTAAAACATCAAAACAAAGCGCCTGCTGCCGGCAAACGCCAGCTTGGATGGGCGGCCTTTTACAGGATCGGGACGCCGGCGGCCTCGCAGGCGGCTCTGGTGCCGGCATCCCACACGCTGGCCTGTACCTCGCCGATGTGGGCGCTGCCCAGCAGCAGCATGCACAGGCGGCTCTGGCCAATGCCGCCCCCAATGGTCAGCGGGAGCTGGCCGGCCAGTAGCGCCTTGTGGAAAGGCAGGCTGCGCCGGTCATCGCAGCCTGCGATGCGTAGCTGGGTGTCCAGGCTTTCGGGGCTTACCCGGATGCCCATGCTGGACACCTCAAACGCCTGGCCCAGGGTATCGCTCCAAAACAGAATATCCCCGTTGAGAGCCCAATCATCGTAGTCTGGCGCGCGGCCGTCGTGGGGCCTGCCGCTCTTCAGCATCCCGCCGATCTGCATCAGAAAGACCGTTTTGTGTTCCTTGGCATAGGCGTTTTCCCGCTCCTTGGGGGCCAGGGCGGGGTAGAGGTCCTCCAGCTCCTGGGTGGTAATGTAGCTCACCTTGCGGGTCAGCATCGGGTGCAGCACCAACTGCGGAAAGATAGCCCGCAAGGTTTTTTCGGTTTCGCAGATCGCGCCCACAATGCTCTCCACTACGCTTTTAAGGTAGCCTTGGCTGCGCTGCTCGGGGGTGATGATCTTTTCCCAGTCCCATTGATCCACGTACACCGAGTGCAGATTGTCCAGCTCCTCGTCCCGGCGGATGGCGTTCATGTCGGCATATAAGCCGGTGTCCGGCGCAAAGCCGTAGTCGTGCAGGGCCTGCCGTTTCCATTTAGCTAGGCTGTGCACTACCTGGGCGTGGGTACCGGTATCCCGGATCGAAAAATCTACCGGGCGCTCCACCCCGTTCAGGTCATCGTTGAGGCCGGTGGCGGCCTCAACAAACAGCGGCGCCGAGACCCGGCGCAGGTTCAGGGCGCCGCAGAGCAGGTCTTCAAAGAGCCTCTTGATGAGGCCGATGGCCTTTTGGGTGTCGTACAGGTCCAGCGCGGGGCGGTACCCCTGGGGGATTACAATATGGCTCATAAAATTCTTCCTTTCCCTATCCCACAGCGGCGACCGTGCAAGGAGGCGGCCGCACGCATCCTATTGGTTTTCAGTATGCCACAGCACGGCGCAAAAGTCAAAGAGAAACATCGCTTGGCAGGGGTACCCACAGCCCTTGAGGGAAGCGGCAGGGCAGGGGAAGGGCAGCGGGTTTTGCAGCCATCCCGAAACTTTGCAGGGCCTTGCCTGCCGGCGTGTACGCTCAAAGGCTTTGTGATAAAATCACGGTAACCGGCCCCGGATACGGGTATACTGTTTTTATAAAAGGCCCCCGCCGGGGCCGTCATCAAGGAGGTATAAACCTATGGGAATCTTTGATTTTTTGAAAGCCCCCGATATCAACCAGGGCCTGTGCAGATATGCTGAGGCCGCCGGCGCGCTCCTGCTGGACGTGCGCACCCCCGAGGAATACCGCCAGGGGCATATCCCCGGCAGTAAAAATCTGCCTCTGGACACCATCGGCCCGGGGGCGGCCATCCCCGGGGCAAAGGATACCCCTCTCTTTGTCTACTGCCATAGCGGCGCGAGGAGCCGGCAGGCCGCGGCCCTGCTGGCACGGATGGGGTATCAGTCCGTTCAAAATATCGGCGGCATTGCCGGATATGCCGGAAAGGTGGAGCGCTGAGATGAAGGTCGTTATTGTTGGAGGGGTTGCAGGGGGCGCCACGGCGGCGGCGAGGCTGCGCCGGCTGGACGAGGCTGCGCAGATTGTGGTTTTTGAGCGGTCGGGGTATGTTTCATACGCCAACTGCGGCCTGCCCTATTACATCGGCGGGGTCATCGAAGACCCTGAGGAGCTGACACTTCAGACGCCCGAAAGCTTTTTTGACCGCTTCCGGGTAGAAATGCGGGTATACCATGAGGTTACTGCCATTCATCCGGGCCGGAAGGCCGTTTCGGTTAAGAACCTGCAGACCGGGCAGGCCTTTGAGGAAACCTATGATAAGCTGATCCTGTCCCCCGGTGCAAAGC
>CAJTSP010000136.1 GCA_910578965.1 uncultured Oscillospiraceae bacterium | reverse complement strand
ACCGCCACCCCCGAGCCTACTTACAAGACCCCCAGCATCATCATCAAGCAGTCCTCCTTTGGCGACGCGCCGCAGGTGCAGGCGGGGGCTCCGTTTACCCTCAGCCTTACCGTGTTTACCACCACCGGCACCGAAAACCTCAGCGACGTGCTGGTGACCCTCTCGCTGCCCAAGGATGTCTCGCTGGCTACCGGCAACCTCAACACCTACATTGGCGAGATGGGTCCTGAGGCCACCCGCACCGTCACCTATCAGATTTTGCCCAGCGCCACCTTTGTGGACGGGGTGGCCAACATTGGCATTGAGATGAGCGGCAAGGGGCAGAACACCGGCACGGCGGTAAGCGGTACCACCAGCATCTCGGTGCCGGTGGTGCAGCCCGAGCGGTTTGAGATCACCAATATCGAAGCCCCCGAAACCATGATGCTGGGCGAGGAGGGCTATGTTTCGCTCACCTTTGTCAACAAGGGCAAAACCCCCATCAGCAACCTCTCGGCCGAAATCAAGGGCGACAACCTCGCCAACCCCGGCCAGAGCCAGTTTTTGGGCAACATTGCAGCCGGCACCGAGAATTCGGTGGATTTTAATGTAATGGCAAACCAGGCCGGCACCATCAACGCCACCATTGTGCTGAGCTATGAGGACGACGCCGGCAATGTGAAAACGCTGGAAAAAACCTTCTCCTGTACGGTGGAGGAAATGCCGATGTTCGACGACCCCGGCATGATGGACCCGGGCATGATGGACCCTGCCATGGGGGAGGAGGAGCCCAAAAGCGGCATGCCCTGGTGGGGCTGGCTGCTGATTGTATTGGCCGTGGGCGGCGGCGGTGCGGGGGCCTTTGTCGTGCTGAAAAAGCGCAAGGCCAAGCAGGCGCTGGCCCAGTTGGAGGACCAAGATGAAGATCTCTGATCTTTTGCGGCTCAGCTTTGACAACCTGCGCCGCCGCAAGGGGCGTACCGCGCTTACCGTTATTGGCGTGGTGGTGGGCACCTGCGCCATCATCGTGATGATTAGCCTGGGCATTGCCATCAACATCCAGAACGAGGCCATGCTGGCTAGCTGGGGCGATCTCACCCAGATCCAGATTTACAACTATAGCTGGAGCAGCACCGGTAGCGAGGTGCCCAAGCTGGACGACGAGATGCTGGACACCATCCGCGCCTACCCCAACGTGGTGGCCGCTACCCCATATTATCAGCCCAACAACCTCAACGGCAATGTCTTTGCCGGCAAAAACGACCGTTACAGCATGTACCTGTGGAACTGCTACGGCCTGTATGCAGACACGATGGAGCCGATGGGCTTTGAACTGCTCAGCGGTAGCTGGCTTACCGATGACATGAATCTCGGCCGCCGGCGCATCCCCATCCTGATTGGCGAAAACATGGCCTACGAGTTTGAGGACACCCGCAAAAGCTACAACAGCGGCCGCCGGCAGATCTGGTCCGGCCAGGTAGACAGCCTCGGCAACCCCGTGCCTCCCTTTTTTGACCCCGAAAAGGAGGAGCTTACCCTGCGGCTGACCAACTACGACGAAAACCCTAAAACCATGGATTACGAGCTGGTGGTAGTGGGGGTGCTGAAGTCGGATTATTCCCGCCATTACTTTACCGAAAGCGGCATCGTGATGCGCCTTGCCGATCTGAAGATGCTGGAGGAAGCCAGCAAAAAGCTCAACGGCAATAGGGAATCTACCAGCTATGTGTATGTAAATGGCGTACAGCAAAAAGAGCAGGACAACGGCTACCAGGAGGTGTACATCAAGGTCGATAAGGTGGACAATGTCGAACCGGTCGAAACCTGGCTGCAGGAGCTTGGCTACCAGACCAACTCGATGACCCAGGTGCGCGAGGACATGCAGGCCAGCGTGGCCCAAAGCCAGATGATCCTGGGCGGGCTTGCGGCGGTGTCGCTGTTTGTGGCGGCGCTCAACATCGCCAACACCATGACTATGGCCATCTACGAGCGCACCAAGGAGATCGGCGTGATGAAGGTGCTGGGCTGCGAGCTGGGCAAGATCCGTACCATGTTTTTGATGGAGGCCGGCGGCATCGGCCTTTTGGGCGGCATCATCGGGGTGGTGTTCAGCCTGCTCATATCCTTTGTGCTCAATAACCTATCCGCCATTATGATGTTCTTCAACAACGAGGGCGGGGTGGACGTCGGCAGCCTGATGGGCAGCCTGGGCGGCATGGGCTATTACGGCGACGGCGCGGCCGGCGCCATCTCGGTCATCCCGTTCTGGCTCATCCTGCTGGGTTTGTGCTTTTCTACCCTGGTGGGGCTGCTCTCGGGCATCCTTCCGGCCCGCCGCGCCACCCGTATCAGCGCGCTGGAGGCCATCCGGCACGAGTAAGCGGGGCCGCGGGCGCTGCCTGCGGCAGGGTTATACGGCCCTTTTGTAAAAAAGCGTTTTCCCGGCCTTGCCGTGCCTGGCAAAGCCGGGAAAATGTTTTATCAGCAGGCGTCCGCCGGCCAAAACAGGCGGCAGTAGGCTGCCGGGGGATATTCCCGGACAGCACAAAACGGCGGGCAGCATGCCCGCCGTTTTGTGCAAAAAAGGAGGGTCCGGCCGTTTGTTTGTACCGGGCGGCCAAACAACGGGAGTGCCGCCTCAAAAAGCCTGCCGGCATGCGGCCTCCTGCAAGGAAATGCAAATATCAGTGGATGAACACCGGCCCCAGCGGGTTTTGGATGGGGCTTACATATCCGCCCACCAGCTTGGGGATGGCCAGGGTAATGTCCGGCACAAAGGTGAGCAGCAGCAGCGCGATAATCATGCACAGGTAGAAGGGCAGGGTTGCCTTGACAACCTTCTCCATCGGGCGTTTGGCCACTGCCGAGCCGATAAACAGTACCGCGCCCACCGGCGGGGTAAGCAGCCCGATGCCGCAGTTAAGCACCATAATGATGCCAAACTGGATAGGGTCGATGCCAATCGAGGTGGCAATGGGCAGCAGGATGGGGGTGGCGATCAGGATGATGGGGGCCATATCCATGATGCAGCCCAACACCAAAATGATGAAATCAAGCAGCAGCGCGATCAGCACGGGGTTGTGGGTCAGCCCGGTGATGCCCTCGGCGGCCAGCTCGGGCACATGCAGGGTGGTCAGGCAGTAGCCAAAGGCGTTGGAGGTGGCGATCAGGATCATTACGATCGAGAGGGTATTGACGCATTCCTCCAGGCTGTGCCATACGCCCTTCCAATCCAGCCCCTTGTACACAAACACCGAGACAAACAGCGAATAGATCACCGCGATGGCGGCCGATTCGGTGGCGGTAAACGCGCCGCCCACGACCCCCACCACCACGATCACGATGGCGGCCAGCGCCCAGAACGAGACGCTGAGCTGCTTGAAAAACGCCTTGATGCTGAAGGGCGAGCCCTTAGGGTAGTTCTGCTTGACCGAGATGATGTAGGAGCCGATCATCAGGCTGATGGCCAGCAGCGCGCCGGGCATGTAGCCGCCCAGAAACAGGCTGCCCACGCTGATGCCGCCAGCGGTGGTGGCGTAGATGACCATGTTGTGGCTGGGCGGCACCAGCAGCCCCTCGCAGGAGGAGGTGATGGTTACGGCGGTGGAAAAATCGACGTCATAGCCCTGGTCGGCCATCATGGGGATCATCAGAGAGCCGATCGAGGCGGTGTCGGCCGCGGCCGAGCCCGAGATGCCGCCAAAAAAGTAGGAGGCCACGATGTTTACCATCGCCATGCCGCCCCGCATCCAGCCCACGCAGGCGTCCGCCAGGGCGATCAGCTTTTCCGAGATGCCGCCGGAGCCCATCAAAACGCCCATGGTAATAAAAAACGGCACCGCCATCAGGCTGAAGGAGGAGATGCCCTTGACCATCTGCTGGCACAAGGTGGCAAAGCTGAGCCCCTGCACCCCAAGGCAGAAGACGGTTGAAAGGGCCACCGCATACGCGATGGGGAACCGCAAAAAGATCATGACAAAAAAGCTGCCCAGCAGCACGGTAATGGCTAAGGCCTGCGGGTCCATTATGCGTCCGCCTCCTTTACACAGATACTTTTGATGTGGCCATACAGGGCCTCCAGCTCAAAGATGATCATGGCAATGCCGGCCAGCGGCACCGGGAAATACATCCAGAAGCGGGAGAGCCAGGGCATCGAGACATAAAAGCCGACGCTGCCCAGGGTGCTGGTGTACTGCCAGCCCACCACCAGCATAATAAAGGCCAGGGCCATCACAGCGGCGTCTGCCAGGATATCCAGCGCCTTCACCGCCATCTTGGGCAGGTAGGGGTCAAAGGCGGTCATGCGGATATGTGCGCCCCGGCGGATGGCCAGCGCGGCCGAGAGCACCGCCATGTAGCTCATCAGGGTAAGCACGACCTCCTCCGACCAGGAGGGGTCCGGGATAAAGGGCACATACCGGCCCAGCACCGCAAAGCTGGTAATCAGGATGTCCGCAATCAGCAGCAGCTTGCAGACCACCAGCACCACCTTATACACTACGTCGTAAAAGGGCCGGACCTTGTCCAGCGTGCGAAAAACATTCTGCATATAAAAGCCCCTTTCTGGAAGGTTTTGGGAAGGCCGCCCAAAGCGCTGCGGCCGCGGCGGGCCCCCAAAAGCGTTCCGGCGCGTCCAAAGCAGATAAAAAGGGGCGGGAAGGTAGTATGCCTTCCCGCCCCGGATCGCCGGATAAATTGTCAGGATTCAGGCGGGGTCGTTCCGCGGTTTTGCGGGCAAGGCCTTTAGCCCTTCAGGTCCAACAGCTTCTGGTACAGCTCGGCCTGATCCTTGGTGTTCTCCTCGATCACCTTGGCGCAGGCGGCGGCCCACTCGCCCTTGTCGGTAACCTCCACCACGTTGCAGCCGTTATCCTTGAGCTCCTGCAGCACCTTGTTTTCCTCGGTTTCGGAGAGATTGGCGTTGAATTCCTGCGCGTAGCGCCCAGCTTCCATGATCCAGCCCTGCTGCTCCTCGCTCAGCTTGGCCCAGGCCTTGTCGGTGATAATTACCTGGACAGCGCCCAGGGTATGGCCGTCGAGGATCAGGTTGTTCGCAACCTCGTTAAAGGCGTTGGATTTGTAGTTGGCAATGGGCTGCTCGGCGCCGTCCACC
This sequence comes from uncultured Oscillospiraceae bacterium, assembly GCA_910578965.1. Lineage (GTDB taxonomy): Bacteria > Bacillota > Clostridia > Oscillospirales > Ruminococcaceae > UBA7177. The sequence continues at coordinate 1,932 of CAJTSP010000136.1, read as the reverse complement.
ACGCCGGTCTGCAGCGCGCTGTACAGCTCGCCAAACGAAACCACCGTGGGCGAAGCGCCCAGGCCCTCTACCATGCCGTTCATAACCGGGTCGTTGGATACGCGCAGCTTGAGGCCGGCCAAATCGCTCATGCTGCTGATCTCCTTGGTGGTAAAGAAGTGGCGGAAGCCCTCCTCGCCGTAGAATACGCCGCGCACCGGCAGGCCCAGCTCCTGGGGCTCGTTGAGGAACTCGGGCGCAAGCTCGGAGTTGGCAAAGGCCCAGAAGTGGGCGCGGTCTTCAAAGGTAAAGGGGATCGAAAGCAGCATCGACTTTTTGCACCCATAGCTGGTGAGCGCGAAAGCCGAGATACGGGACATGTCGATGGTGTCGCCGCCGGCCAGGATGTTGTCCAGGACGTCGTTTTCGGAGCCAAGGACGCCGGAGGCCTGGATGTCGATGATGATGCTGCCGCCGGAAAGCTCCTCGACCTTTTCCTTAAAGGCAGTGGCGGTTTGGCCGACAATGCTGTCCAGCGGGTTTACCTCGGCATACACAAGGGTAACCGGCTCGGACGCGGCCCCGCTGCCGCCTGCCGCCGGGGCGCTCGCCGCCGGGGTGCTTGCAGCCGGAGTGCCGCCGCAGGCTGCCAGGCAGAGCAGCATGCAGGCCGCCAGTACAATGGAAAGTGCTTTTTTCATGATGTTCTCTCCTCCTGTTGGTAGTTGTGGGCGCCGCCTTTTGGCAGGCTTCGCCGCGTTGAAGGGCGGGGCCTGCGGCGTACCATGCCGCAGCGCCCTCCCGGTGGCCTTACTCTACCAAATCCGGCGGGGCGTTTGCAATGTGTTTCAAAAAATGTACTGCTGATTCAAAAAATATGAAATTGCGGATTAGCGAATTTTCCCAAGAACAGCGGCGCCGTTTTTTGCATTTTGACGGAGCCGGCGCAGCCTTGCCCGGGCGGTGCCCCGCATGCAGGAGCCTGCCGCCGGGGCCTCTGCAAAGAGCCCGTCTGGGCGCAGAAAAAGCCGCCCGCAATTTTTGCGGGCGGCCAAAGGGGCGCTTCCCCTTGTACAGGGTTTTATCATAAAGCCAAAACCGGCCGGGCAGCCGTAGGCCGCCCCCAAATGCCCCAAAAGCGGGCGGTGGGCGCCTCAGCTTGCCCGGATGCGCGCTACCAGCGCCCGGTCCGCCTCGGAGAGCTCATCGTAGAACGGCTGCATCCGCCGGCGCAGCTCGGCAGCGTCGGCGGCAGAGGGGACTACCACAACGCAGCCCTTGTCCCGCATTTCCTGCTCGGCCCGGGTTTCGGTCTCGGCCCACAGCTCTCGCTCATATAAAGCGGATTCCTTGGCGCACTGGCAAAGGATGGTGTAGTAGTCGGGGTCCAGCTCCATGATGCGGTCCAGCGCCACCGTGCTCATGATCTGCATCTCGGGCACCCGGGCATGGGCGTCCAGGTAGACATAGGGCGCGCCCTCATAGTGGCCGGTGGAGGCATAGCTGGGCCAGTTGTTCTCGGCCCCGTCTACCTTGCCGGACATAATGGCCGAATAAACGTCGCTGTAGGCAATCTGCAGCGGCATCGCCCCCAGCAGCTCTACCATCCGGCTCATTGCGTCGTTTTCCTGCACCCGGATGCGCATCCCCGCAAGGTCGGCAAGCTCGTTGACGGGGGTGCTGGTGTAAAAGCTGCGCGCCCCTGCGTCAAACCACGAAAGCCCGATCATCCCGTTCTGCCGGGTCGCGGTTAAAAAATCAGCGCCAATGTCGCCGTCCAGCACCCGCCACATCTGGGCCTCGTCCTTGTACAGGTAGGGCAATTGCAGTACGGTAAGGGCGGGGCAGTAGTTCATCAGGGTGCTCAGCGAGGCACGGGCAAAGTCGATGCCGCCAAACTGTAGCTGCTCCATGACGCTTACCTCATCCCCCAGCTCCCCGCCGGGGTATACC
>CAJTSP010000135.1 GCA_910578965.1 uncultured Oscillospiraceae bacterium | reverse complement strand
GAAATGTCGGGAGCAACAAATAAAATCACAGCCCTCTACTGCCGCCTGTCGCAGGAGGACGAAAGGGCTGGGGAGTCCCTGTCCATTGAGAATCAAAAGGCTATCTTGCTCAGCTATTGCAAGGATCACCATTTCCCTAATCCGGTCTTTTTCGTGGATGATGGGGTGAGCGGCGTGACCTATGACCGCCCCGGTTTCCAGGCGATGCTGGCCGAGATCGAAGCGGGAAGAGTGGCAGTCTGTATTACGAAAGACCTCAGTCGTCTGGGCAGAAATTCCGCGCTGACCGGGCTTTACACCAACTTCACCTTTCCGCAGAACGGCGTCCGGTTCATTGCCATCAACGACAACTTCGACACCGCCGACCAAAACAGCATCAACAACGATTTTGCGGGCATCAAGAACTGGTTCAACGAATTTTATTGCCGGGATACCAGCCGCAAAATCCGGGCTGTTCAAAAGGCAAAAGGTGAGCGCGGCGTACCATTGACGGTCAATGTCCCTTATGGCTATGTGAAGGACCCGGATGACCCCAGACACTGGCTGATTGACCCGGAGGCCGCACAGGTGGTACGGCGCATTTTCCAGATGTGCATGGAGGGGCGGGGACCTCAGCAGATCGCCAATCAGCTTCGGGCGGACAAGGTGCTGACGCCCACCGCCTACAAGAAACTGCAAGGGCGCAGCACTCCGCACCCTGACCCGGAAAATCCCTATGGCTGGGGCGACAGCTCTGTTGTTAGAATCTTGGAGCGGCGAGAGTATACAGGCTGCACTGTCAACTTCAAGACCTACACAAACTCCATCTGGGACAAGAAAAAGCGCGAGACACCAATCGAGAAGCAGGCGGTTTTCCCCGACACCCATGAGCGCATCATCGAGGACGATGTGTTTGAGAAAGTCCAGGTCATCCGCCAGCAGCGTCACCGCATGACCCGCACCGGCAGGAGCAGTATCTTTTCTGGCTTGGTCTACTGCGCTGACTGCGGTTCCAAGATGCAGTATGGTTCTTCCAACAACGGGGACTTCGCCCAGGATTTCTTTGACTGTTCCCTGCACAAGAAGCACAGGGAGAAATGCGGCGGACACTTCATCCGGGTCAAGGTATTGGAGCAGCTGGTCCTGAAGCATATGCAGCTGGTGATGGGGTATATCCTCCGGCATGAGGACTACTTCCGCACGGTGATGGAACAGCAGATGAAGCTGGAGAGCGCGGAGAAATTGCAGGTCATCCGCAAGCAGCTCAACCGGGACGAGAAGCGCATCGCTGAACTGAAACGGCTCTTTATCCGTATCTACGAGGATAACGCCAGCGGCCGGTTGAGTGACGAACGGTTCGATATGCTGAGCCAGAGCTATGAGACGGAACAGAAGCAGTTGGAGGCCGAGGTCATCACTTTGCGGCAGGACATCGAAGTACAGGAACGACAGAACGAGAATATCGAGAAGTTTATCCAGAAGGCGCACAAGTATATAGGCATCGAGGCCCTTGACCCCTATGCCCTCCGGGAACTGGTGCAGGCCATCTATGTGGAGGCCCCGGACAAGTCCAGCGGCAAGCGCCGCCAGAGCATCCACATCAAGTATGATGGCATGGGCTTTATCCCTCTGGATGAACTGATGAAAGGGGAAACGGCGTGACCGAAGTCACGCCGCCCCTTGAAAACACAAGATTTTCAGGCTTTTGCCTAATACTGTTTTACGACCACCGCCCATTGGGCCGGGCGGCTGTTTTTAGGGCGGGAGGGCTCAGCCCTTTTGTCGGTAGGCGTGCAGGTAGGCGCTGCGGCGGCTGTCGTCCAGATGCCGGCGGGTCGCCTCGTAAAAATCGGCGTCGTCCAGCAGCTCCACCACGGCAGGCGCGTAGCGGGTACCCTTGCCGGCCCGCAGCTCCTCCGCCAATTTATCAAAGCTTTTGGCGGCGGCGTAGCTGCGGCCCACATTGTCGGTCCCGGCGTCCAGCGCGTCCACTACCGTAATGATATCCACCATCAGGGCTGCACGGGCGGGGCATCCGGCAGCCACGGCGGGATAGCCGCCGGCAAGGTCGTAGGTGCGGTGGTGGTATTGGGCGGCACAGGCATGGTCGGAAAGGCCGAGGTTTTCCAGCAGCGAGCGGCCAAAGCGCGGGTGCAGCTTGATGCAGGCAAACTCCTCGTCCAGTAGGCGGCGGCTGTACTGGCCCACATAGCCCAGCAGCATGCTTTTGCCGGTGTCGTGGTAAAGCCCGGCCCGGTAGGCCTGCTCCAACAGCTCGGCAAGGCCGCCGGGCTGCTGGAGGGGGTTTTCAAAGCCAAATAGGCCGTTCAGCCGCTCGGGCGCTACCTCGGCAAACCGCGCGCAGAACCAGCGGGCCATGCAGCCCACTACCTCCGAATGCACAAAGGTGGGCGGGTGGCAGGCCAGGATATAATGTAGCACCCGGTCCGAAAATAGGTCGTCGGCGCGGGAGGAATGTTCCACCGTCGCCTGCAGGAGATGCGAAACCTGGCCCGCATTCTCACCCACCGGCAGCCGGAAGAGGTAGTCCATCCGCCGATCCATCACAGCCTTCAGCCGGGCCTCGAGCAACTGCAGCCGCTCCGGCTCAAGGCAGAGCGCATACCAGTAGAGGTATTCCGGCGCGGCAAGGTTGGCCCAGATGCCGTCTCCGGAGAAATCCTGCGGCCCGCACCCCTCGCAGATGCCAAACAAGGTGGAGACCAGTTCCTCCAGCTCCAGCCGGCCGGCATGATAGCGGGCCGCGCCGTATACATACTGGGTGCGCGCGCCCACCGCACGCTCGCCGGCCGCAGCGATCTGCTCCTGATGACGGTAAACATACTCGGCCGATTCCAGCACGGCAGCGGCCATAGCCGGGTTTGGCCGTTCCCGCAGGGACGACAAAAACTGGGTGCGGTCGTAATGCAGGGTGTAGCAAAAGCTGTCCCATGGGATGCCGGGGTCCATCCGGCGGTAGCGGGGGTCCTGCACAACCGCCATCGTCTGGTCAAACACCTCGAGGTAGGCGTCCCAGGGGGTGCGCCCGCCGGCCTCCTCCCAGGCGGGGCGCTCGAGCGGCAGGCCATATTTGATGTTGCCCATGCATCGGATGATGTAGCTGCGGGTTTCGGGGTTGTGCAACTGCTCATACTGGGCAAAATACGCCGCGCCGGCCCGGAAATATTCCCCGATCTTCTGCCCGAACAGGTTTACCTGGATGGTTGGATCCCGCACGTTGAGGTAAAACAGGGTGATCCCCTGGAAATACAGCTCCCGCACCATCCCGTCGGTATCGCCGCACTGCACGGCATATCCGTACAGCAGTTGATGGATGCGGTAGGCGATTCCGACATCCGGGCTGCGGTTAAAATTAAAAAGGGCGTCGGCCAACTCGCGCAGCGCGCCGGCTTCTTCGGCCGTGAGGGCCTCGGGCGTTTTGGAAAAAAGGATTTCCTCCAGGAGTGCATCATCCTCGGTATGCAGCCGGTACAGCTCGGCGGCATTGCGCCGGATGGCGGCGATGACCGCCTCGTCCGATACCTCGTTTTCAAAATGGGGCTTTACCAGGCTGCGGGCGTCGGCAAGGTTGTTCAGGTAGGCTTGATGTGCGGCTTGCATGGGGCGGTCCTTTCCGGCAGGGCCTGTTGTTTTTGCGGCAGGGGTCGCTCTGCGCCAGCATCCTGCCTATGGTATATATTATACAAAATCTGTACCGATTCATCAAGAGAGGGTTTGCCGCTTTGCCTGGGCCAAAAGGGCGGCGGGCATCCGGCCGTTCCTGCACGGCCGGGGCCCCTTCGCGGCATACCCGCGCGCCGCCTTGGCGCCGGTTTGCTTTTTGCAGGCGTTTGCGGTATAATAACCTCTATATATCGCTTGCACCACGCCGTAGCCGGCAAAGGGGGGAACAGCTTGGCCAGTATCAGCCCGTCGCTGCTCTCGGCAGATTTTTCGGCCTTGGGGCAGGAATGCCGTACCGTGATGGACGCCGGCGCCCGGATGCTGCATTTTGATGTGATGGACGGCCATTTTGTGCCCAACCTCACGGTGGGCGTGCCGGTGCTGCAAAGCCTGCACAAGGCCTTGCCGGACGCCTTTTTTGACGTCCATCTCATGGTTAGCCGCCCGCTGGACTATATCCAAGCCTTTGCAGGGGCAGGCGCGGGCATCATCACCTTTCACCTGGAATCCGAGAGCCCGGCAGATGAAGCCATCGAGGCCATCCATGCCGCAGGCTGCGGCGCGGGGTTGGCTATCCGGCCCGGCACCCCGGCAAAGGCGCTGCTGCCCTTTTTGGGCCGGCTGGAGCTGGCGCTGGTAATGAGCGTCGAGCCGGGCTTTGGGGGGCAGGCTTTCCAGCCTGCTGCGCTGGAGAAGCTGCGATTTTTGTACGCCGAGGCCCAAAAGGCCGGCCATAGCGGGCTCTGGCTTGAGGTGGACGGCGGGGTAGACGAGCGCACCGCCCCCGCCTGCCGGGCGGCCGGCGCCAATTTGCTGGTAGCCGGCACCGCCATATTCTGCGCGCCCAACCCGGCCGCCGCGGTGCGCCGCCTCGGCGCGCTGTGAGCCTGGGGCCGCGACAGCTTGTTCAGGGAGAAGCCAATGCAAAACAAACAACAACAAAACAGCCCCCAGCCCGCTTTGCAGCTACAGCAAAACGCGGCCATGCACCGGGACATCTGCTTTATGATGCTTCCGCTGCTGGCGATGGCGGTGTATTTGTATGGCCTGCGGCCGGCGCTGCTCTGCCTGGTGGCGGTGGTTACGGCCAACCTGTGCGACCGCATGGTGGCGGTGGTGCGCCGCCGCCCCTACCAAAAGGATGAAATGAGCAGCGAGGCCTTTGCCTTGCTGATGGCCATGCTGATGCCGGCCTCGGTGGATTACAGGGTTCTGGTTACCGCGGTGCTGGTGGCGGTGCTGGTGGGTAAGGAGGCCTTTGGCGGGTATGGTTCCTACCCCTTCCATCCGGCGGCGGTGGGCTATGCAGTGGCTGCGGTGAGCTGGCCCGAACAGATCTTCCGCTATCCGCAGCCCTTTTCTCCGCTGCCGCTGGGCAGTGCCGAGGAGGCCGCCTTGGTGGATTCGATTGACCATGCCCTGCGGGCGGGCGGGGTGCCCGCCACCCCGGACCTCAACCTTTTGCTCGGCAACTGCGCCGGGCCCATGGGGGTTACGGCGGCGCTGGTGATCGTGGCCTGCTCGCTCTATCTCTTGGCCCAAAAGCGCATCACTCCCACCGCCCCCTTGTGTTTTTTGGGAGCGGCCGCCCTGGTGGCTTTTTGCTTTCCGCGGCTGGGCAGCATCCCGCCCTCGCTTCCGTGGCAGTACGCCGGCGAGAGGCTGAGCCTGCTCAAGTACGAGATGCTTTCGGGCGGGATGCTTTACACGGCGGTTTTCCTTATCAACGAACCGGTTACCCTGCCCAAAACCGGCCGGGGGCGCGCAGTGTACGGGCTGCTGCTGGGGGTCTGCGCCATGATGTTCCGCTACTATGGCAGTTATGAGACCGGGGTCTGCTTTGCGCTGCTGGCGGTTAACTCGGTGTCCGGCTGGCTGGACAGGGCCGTACGGTGGCCCGCCAAAAGGGAAGGGGGCGCGGCGGAATGAACCTTGAAGAAGCGCGGCGCCGTGCCGAAAATCTGGAGGTTACCGCCCGGCGGGACCGCATCTTCCTTAACAACCCCGTTGTAATGCAGGGGCTGGGCCTTGCGCCGCTGGTGGTGGCCGCAACCAGCGGCCAAAACGCCCTGCGCCTGTGCGTGGCGGTGGCCCTGCTGCTCACCCCTACCCGGCTGCTGGGAGGGCAGATCAGCCGTGCGGCAAAGCTCGGGCCTGCCCTGCGGGGCTTTGTGTACTGCCTTATATCCTCGGTGCTCTACATCGGGGTGTATCAGGTTATGGCCTTGCTGTTCGGGGTGGATGTCATCCAACTGGGGCTTTATCTGCCCCTTTTGGTGGTGGAGCCGCTCATCATCAAGCGGTACGAGCGCCCGGTGCAGAAGGAGCGGCCCACCACCGCCCTGCGCAAGGGGTTGCGTACCACCATCGGCTACTGCATTGTGCTGCTGTTGCTGGGCTGTGGGCGGGAGCTGCTGTCTGCCGGGACGGTGTTTGGCCATACGGTAACCCAAAGGGTGCTGCTGCCCATGGCCTCGTTGCCGGCCGGCGGCTTCATCCTGCTGGGTATCCTGTGCGCTGTCTGGCGGGGCGCGGTAGCCGCCTATAAGCACCACGTTACCATGGAGGGGAGAGGCGGCGTATGAGCGTTGTACTGCAGGGCCTGGGCGCCTTTTTCCTCAGCATGGTGCTGGCGGTATTTGCGCAAAACGCAGTGCTCAGCCGGGCGCTGGGGGTTTCGCGGCTGGTGAAGCTGGTTATGGACGGCGAAAATTTTGCACGCTTTGCCGGCCTGCTTACCCTGGTGCAGTTGCTGTGCGTGCCTATGGCCTATTATGCCAACGGCCTCTTGGCCAATTTTGCACAGCGCAGCGCCGTGCGCCCGCTGGTAATGGTGCTGGCTGCGGGGGCGTCGATGGGCATCGTCTGGCTGGGCTTTTCCAAGCTGGTTAAGGCGCCGTGGGTGCCCGAAATGCTGAGCGCCCTGCCGCTGGCTACCTTTAACTGCGCGGTGCTGGGGGCTTTGCTGGTTACCGTAACCCAAAGCTACACCCTGCTGCAGAGCTTTGGCTTTGCGCTGGGCAGCGGGATAGGCTATGCGGGGGCGCTGGCGGTGGTAGGCCAGGCACAGGAACGGCTCAACAACAGCGAGATTCCCGCCAGCTTCCGCGGGCTGCCCATCACCTTGGTGTATCTGGGCATCCTGGCGCTGGCAATCTATGGCTTTACCGGCCATATGGTGGTTATTTAAGCGCAGCGGCGCTTTTTGCAGAAAGGGCGGTGCGGCATGGCAAAAAAAAGTCTGGGCAAGGTCAAGCATTACCGGCGCGGCAGTGTAGTGAGCCGGCGCCAGGTGGGCCGCATACTGGGCTGGCTGCTGGGCGCGGCGGCCTTGTTTGCTTTAGGCTGGTTCATTGGGCCGCCTATCCTGGATTTTGGCACCCATACCTGGTACTCGCTTAAAAACGGCCAGCCGGCCCCGAGCGGGCCGCAGGACGCCTTGCCGGAAGCCCAGC
>CAJTSP010000134.1:4632-7160 GCA_910578965.1 uncultured Oscillospiraceae bacterium | reverse complement strand
GTCCATGCCCCGCCCCCCCTTTGCAAGAATGGGGGCGGGTCTTGCCCCGGCCTGCGGCCGGGCCAGCGCACGCCGCGCCCCCTTCTGCAATGCTTATGCGTAAAAAGGGCGCGGCATGCGCCGCGGCCGCCTTGGGCCGCACTGGCCTTTTTGCAGCATAGGCCCGGCCGCTTTCGTGGCCGGGCGCTTATAAGGCAGTAACTTCAAAATGAAGATATTTTACAAGCCAATGGTTCGGGAGGCTGGTATAATAGGTCAAAAAAAGAGGTGCGGCCTGTGAAAAAAGAAGTCCGGACAGTGGTCTACGATGACGGACTTTGCATAGAGGCTTACCGTTTTGAGGGCATCGTGCAGCCTTTTCCAAACCATTTTCATGAATACTATGCGATCGGATTTATAGAAGAAGGGGCGCGTGCTTTGTCCTGCAAAAATCAGCAGTATGCCATCGCAGAGGGCGACGTCCTCCTGTTTAACCCAGGGGATAACCACGCCTGTGTCCAGAGTGACGGCGGGACGCTGGATTACCGGGGCCTCAACATCACCAGGGAGGTCATGCTGGACCTGGCCGAAGAAGTTACCGGCAGACGGGCGCTGCCCGGCTTTTCCCAAAATGTGATCTCTGACGAGGAGGTCACCTGCTGCCTGCGCCCGCTTCATGAGCTGTTGATGAAAGGCTCCCATGAATTTGGAAAAGAGGAAAATCTGCTGCTGCTGATTTCTTTGCTGATTCAGCGATACGGCCAGCCTTTTGAGAGCTGCGTCCCGGAGTGCCGGGAGGAAATTGAAAAAGCCTGTGCCTTTATGGAACAGCACTATGCCGAGCGGATCTGTCTGGAGCAGCTCTGCCGCTGCGCCGGGTTAAGCAGGTCCACCCTGCTGCGGGCTTTTGCCCGCTCAAAAGGCGTCACGCCGTACCGCTATCTGGAAAACATCCGCATCGGCAAGGCCAAAAAGCTGCTGGAACAGGGGATTCCCCCCGCGCAGGCGGCGCTGGAAACCGGCTTTTCCGATCAGAGCCACTTTACCAACTATTTCAGCCGTTTTATGGGCCTGGCTCCCGGTATTTACCGGGACATCTTCAAGGATACGGAGGAAACGCCGCATGAAGGGTAACAGCACAACAGGCCATCTCTCCGCCCTGCTTACGATCATCATCTGGGGAACGACCTTTATATCCACCAAAATCCTGCTGGCGGGCTTCCAGCCGGCAGAGATTTTATTCTTCCGCTTTGCTATGGGGCTGCTTGCGCTGTTTGTTGTTTACCCCCGCCGTTTGAAGGGCACCAACCGGCAGCAGGAATTGGCCTTTGCCGCTGCGGGCCTGTGCGGGATATGCCTGTACTATCTGCTGGAAAACATCGCGCTTACTTATACAATGGCCTCCAATGTGGGGGTGATCATCTCTGTAGCCCCGTTTTTTACGGCGATCCTGTCCCACCTGTTTCTGAAGGTGGAAAAGCTCCATGCCAGCTTTTTCGTTGGCTTTGCGGTGGCTATGGCTGGGATTGCCCTTATCAGCTTCAATGGCTCCAAGCTGGAACTGAACCCCGCCGGGGATCTGCTGGCGCTGCTGGCCGCGCTGATTTGGGCCTGTTATTCTGTGCTAACAAAGAAAATTAGCGGCTACGGCTACAATACCATCCTCACCACCCGGCGGGTGTTTTGTTATGGCATCCTGTTTATGCTGCCGATGCTGTTTTTGTTTGATTTCAAGTTGGAACCGGCAAGGTTTGCCAATCCCATATACCTGTTCAATATCCTGTTTTTGGGGCTGGGCGCATCGGCTTTGTGCTTTGTCACCTGGAATTTTGCGGTCAAGGCACTGGGGGCGGTTAAAACGAGCGTTTACATCTACATGGTTCCTGTGATTACGGTGGTAACTTCCGCGGCAGTCCTCCATGAAAAGATCACCGCCCTGGCCGCTGCCGGGACAGTTTTGACGTTGGCGGGCCTGCTCTTATCTGAAAGCAAACGATTTTTGAGAAAAGGGGAAAGACAAAATGGACTGGCAAAATGAAAAGTGCGTTATGGTGATCGACGAGAGCCTGCCGCTGGGTATTATCGCAAACACGGCGGCAATTATGGGCATCACCCTGGGAAAGAAGATACCGGAGGTGGTAGGGGCCGATGTGACCGACCAGAGCGGCAACGAGCATCCTGGCATCATCGAGTTCCCTGTGCCGATCCTGCGGGGTTCGCCGGAAATCATCAAGCGGATACGGGAAAAGCTCTACCAGCCGGATTTTCAGGAGTTGACGGCGGTGGATTTTTCCGACCTGGCCCAGGGCTGCAAGACCTATGACGAATTTATCGGGAAGATGGTCCGCGTTCCCGAAAGCGCCCTGCAATATTTTGGCGTTGCCATCTGCGGCCCAAAGAAAAAGGTCAATAAGCTGACCGGGAGTATGCCGCTGCTGCGGTAGCGTCAAAGCGGTATGGCGCAACAGGAAACGGCATGGCCCAAAGGCGGCGGTTCAATAAGAAAACAAATCCGCCCATTCTACTGGACAGCCGCATCCGCTGCGTCA
>CAJTSP010000134.1:0-4622 GCA_910578965.1 uncultured Oscillospiraceae bacterium | reverse complement strand
AGTATTCCTTCGTTTCCCTTCCTTGCGGCTGCGGCCGCCCAGCGAATGTTCGGTAGATCGAATTTTGTTCGGAACCTTTGTTTTCTTATCTCACCGCCGCTAAGACCATGCCGTTTTTTAAAACCAATTTGCTTTTTATAACGCTCTGGCTGCCGCGCCGGAGCCTTTTGCGTTTATGCGGCTGCCAAAAGCCGGTCAGCCGCCAGCCAGCGCCCGCAAAATGTACCTCTCAAGCCCGGCCAGGTCCCCGCCAACAAACACCGGCCGGTAGGGCGCAAATGCGTCGGCCGGGGTGGTGCCGGTGAGCACCGCCGCAAAGGGGGCCTTGGCGGCAAGGGCGGTTTTGGCATCCACCAGGCTGTCGCCCACATACAGCACCTCCTGCATTGCCAGCCCAAAGCCCGCCGCCACCCCAAGCAAGCCCTCGGGGTCCGGCTTTTCTTTGGCCACGTCGTCCCCGCCCACCAGCCGGTCCAGCAGGGGCAGCGCGCCGTACCGCTCGGCGATCCGCTGGATGGTGCGATGGGCCTTGGTGGTCACAATGGCCGTTTTGAGCCCCCTTTCGCGCAGGCTAACCAGCAGAGGCAGGGTATCCGGGTAAAGGCGGGTATGGCCGGTCATCACCGTTTCGGCCTTTTCGTGGAAAAAATCCGCGTAGGCCTGCCCGGCCGCCGGGTCCTGCACCCCGGTGAGCGCCCGGAAACTCTCGGGCAGGGTAAGGCCAACCGTGCGGCGGATGGCCTCAATATCCTGCGCCGGGTACCCAAGTTTTTCCAATGCGTAGTTTGCACTTATTACAATACCATTTGTAGAATCGCCAAGGGTGTAGTCAAAGTCAAAAACAGCCGCTTTGTACATGGATCTATACCCTCCCTTTTTCTCGGCATTTCAGGGTGTTTTAGGGACGTTTTGCGGCCGATGCGGGCGCCGGTTTTGCTGCCTGCCGCCGCAAGGCCGGCAGAGGGTCGTCCCGCCGCCCCCTGCCGCTTTTTCGGCCAGGTCCGACCCTGCCCAAGCTAATTCTGCCGCAAAATATGCTCGCCGGTTACCGGCTTATAGCGCGCCAATACGGCGGCATCAAGGTCTGCGCGATGCATGTCCACCGCTGTAATCTGGCGGTTGCCGTAGGTGGTATAGTAGTAAACCCCCTTGTCGGCATTGCAGCAGCAGGTGTAAAGGGTAAGCTCCTGCGCGCCGTCTGCCAGCCGGCAGCAGCCGCGCGGCTGCTCTACCGCACCCAGGACATGGAAAAACTGGCCCACCCTTTCCTGCTCGGTTTCGCCCCACACCGAGTTGAGCTTTACAAAGGCGGCCCGAGCAAAGCGCGAGGGGGACGAAAGGTCGCCCGGCAGGCCCATGGCCCCCATGCCCCGGCTGTACTCGGGCAGCTTTAGCCCGGGCGCAAACCGGTTTTGGGGCGGGCCGGCCGTGAGCTGCCGATAGCTGCCCAGCATAAGCAACTGCTGCTCAAAGGGCGGCTCATTGGTGAGCACCCCTACCGGGTTTTGGTGGACTTTAAGCCCCTGGGCCGTAGGTTCCAGTACAAGGGACCCGGTTTTGTCTGCCATAAGCCAGTGCAGCCGGGCGGGCGGCAGCGCCGGGCCAAAGGGAGCATCGGTAAGGTTGATCCCGGCCAGCAGCCCGCGCACCTGGGCCAGGCTTTCGCACTGGCCCAGCAGCCAGGGGATGAGCTGCCAGGATGCAATGTTTTCACGCCCCGGCCGGGGGGCCGCATACATGGCGCTCACCGGGAAGTTGAGCCCCGCGATGCAAAGCCCCTTTTCGTTGGCTGCCTCATAGTAAAGCGGCCAGTCTTGCCCGCCCGGCGTTTGAGCCTCCACATGGGCCATGCCGATCATGGCATAGCGGCTTTTAAGCGGCGCGGGGCCGCCAAAATCCAAGGCATACCCGCGCGGGGCAACAACGATCTCCTCGCCATAGGCACAATCGTAGTCGAGGGTACGGCCAAAGTAAAGGTCTTTGGCCATACAGGCGGCAGCAGTACACATAGCAGTCTATTCCTCCTTGATCCCTTGCCCTTTGGCTGTACCGGCCCCGGCAGCGCTTTCCAAAGCCTCCACCCGTTTTTGCAGGGCGTCCAGTTGTTCTGAAAGCCGCAAAAAGGCATAGGTGAGCCCCGAAAGCAGCAGCGTCAAAACAAAAAAGAGGCCCCAAAAGTTCCCGATAAGCATTAGGCCGCCAAAAAACGCAGCAACCAGCAAAAAAACGGCCCAGGCTGCAAAGATACCGATAAAGGTTTTCATACTGTACCTCCCCGGCAGGCCCCGGAGCGGTTGGCCCCTGCCTATATTTTACATTTGTTGATTGTATGATATACTATAGGCAGCAAAATCACAAGAAGTAAAAATGAGGGAGGCGGACCATGAGCGAACAGCAATCCACTGCTGGGGCGGTGCAGCGGGCGGCCGAGGCGCTGCGGGCAGCCATTGGCATGGCGCCCAAAACCGCCATTGTGCTGGGCAGCGGCCTGGGCGGGCTGGCGGACGCGATCGAACAGCCGGTGTACGCGCCCTATGCCGGGCTGCCGGGCTTTGCGGTATCCACCGCGCCGGGGCACACCGGGCGGTTTGTGGCCGGGAAGCTTGCCGGCAAACCGGTGCTGTGCATGCAGGGGCGGCTGCACTTTTACGAGGGCCACTCGATGCAGGACATCGCTTTCCCTGTGCGGGTAATGAAGGCGGCCGGGGTGGAAAACCTGCTTTTGACCAACGCGGCCGGCGGGGTAAACAACGGGTTTTCGGTGGGCGATTTGATGCTGATCGAGGATCACATCAATTTTATGGGCAAAAACCCGCTGACCGGCCCCAACGACGAGGCCATCGGCCCCCGCTTTTGCGACATGAGCACCGCCTATACCCCGGCCCTGCGCGAAATTGCGCTGGCGGTGGCCGCCGAACAGGGGATACCCTTACAGAGGGGTGTATATCTTGGCTATATGGGCCCCAGCTACGAGACCCCGGCCGAGATCCGGGCGTTCCGGCTTTTGGGGGCCGACGCGGTGGGCATGAGCACGGTGCCGGAGGTGATCGCGGCAGCCCACTGCGGGCTGCGGGTGCTGGCTGTCAGCCTCATCACCAACCTGGCGGCCGGCATGGCCGGCAAGCTGAGCGGCGAGGATGTGATCGAAACGGCCAACCGCAAAGCGGCGGTACTGCAAGAGCTCATCACCGGCATCCTGGCCAAGCTGTAAGGGCCTGCCTTTTTTGCGGGCTTCCGCCAAAGCGCCGCGTTCTGTATCCCGCACGCCTCCGCCTTTGATAAAACACAAAAAATCCAAACCAAAAAGGAGCGTTGGAACATCTATGAGCGAGTGTACCCATGATTGTTCGAGCTGCGGCGAAAACTGCCCCAGCCGGAACCAGCCGGCCGATTTCCGCGAGCCGCCCCACGCCTTAAGCAGCGTGAAAAAGGTGATTGGGGTGGTAAGCGGCAAGGGCGGCGTTGGCAAGAGCATGACCAGCGCCATGCTGGCCGTTGCCATGCGGCGGCAGGGCTACCGGGTGGGCATTTTGGACGCGGACGTCACCGGCCCCTCGATCCCCAAGCTGTTTGGCATCCACGGCCGGGCCATGGCCGACGAGGAAGGGGTCTGGCCCATTGCCAGCCGCACCGGCATTGAGGTGATGAGCATCAACCTGCTGCTGGACAACGAGGACGACCCGGTGGTCTGGCGCGGGCCGGTAATTGCAGGAGCGGTCAAGCAGTTCTGGCAGGAGGTCATCTGGAAGGACGTCGACTTTTTGTTTGTGGACATGCCTCCCGGCACCGGCGACGTGCCGCTGACCGTTTTCCAGACCCTGCCGGTGGACGGCATTGTGGTGGTGGCCAGCCCCCAGGACCTGGTAAGCCTGATCGTGGGCAAGGCGGTAAAGATGGCCGAGATGATGAAGATTCCCATTTTGGGCATTGTGGAAAACATGAGCTGGCTGGCCTGCCCGGACTGCGGCAGGCGCATCCCCCTGTTTGGCGAGAGCCATGTGGAGGAAGTGGCGGCAAAGCACGGCCTTACCCTGCTGGCCAAAATGCCGCTGGACCCGAAGCTGGCCGCCCTGGCCGACGCGGGCGCCATCGAGCAGTACGCGGGGGTGTATCTGGACGGCGCGGCCGGCGCGGTGGCGGCGCTGCTGCCCCGCGAAGCGTAAAAAGCCGCTGTGTAAAAAAATCCATCTTTTGGGCTTGGCCGGCCCGGACCAGCGGTGGGGCGCTGTGTTTGCCCCGCCGCCCAGAATATGCCCGACGGAGGAAACAGGAATGAAAAAGTTTTTACAAGAATTTAAGGAATTTGCCATGCGCGGCAACGTGCTGGACATGGCGGTGGGCGTTGTGGTGGGCGGCGCGTTCAGCAAGATCGTGACCAGCCTGGTAAACGACCTGGTGATGCCGCTGCTGGGGCTGGTGATCGGCAAGATCAACTTTGCCACCCTGGCCGTTACCTTCCCGCCCGCGCGGGAGGGGGCCGACCCGGTGGTGCTGGCCTACGGCAGCTTTTTGCAGACAGTGTTTGAGTTTTTGCTGATCGCGCTCTGCGTTTTCTGCGCGGTGCGGCTCATTAACCGGATCACCCGCAAAAAAGAGCAGCCCGCGCCCGAGCCCCCCAAGGG
>CAJTSP010000133.1 GCA_910578965.1 uncultured Oscillospiraceae bacterium | reverse complement strand
AAACGCCCTCGCCCCTCCTTTCTTTTGACGTTTGTGGACAAAATCCATATTTTGTATCATTGTTTTACATGTCGGGATGTAATTTTGCCGCTTTGGCCGCGGGTTTAGAATGTAAAACGTCTTAAAGCATTTCCTGCGCATCAGGAAACCGGCTCATTTCCCAAAAGCCGCACAGCAAAGCCAAGGCCGCGAAAATCTTATGATTCGCGGCTTTTTTTGCCTGCAAAGCGGTTGCAAAACAGCACATGCTTTGCTATAATGAGGATGGAAAAGGGTGCTTCGGCCTATATGGCCGGGGATTGTCCGCATTCCAAAATGATACAAAATATGGATTTTGTATCAATATCTTGTGCAGGCCGCGGTTTGCATATTTTTTTGCGCCTGCGCCCTTAAAAAGCCCTGTTCCTGCCTGCAATCCCCTCCCTTGCCCATATGGCTGCGTGCCTTTGGCCGCGCGCTCAGCAGAGCAGGCGCAGGCGGTTGATGGTGCGACGGTGCTCCTCTCCGGAGGTGGCAAGGTAGATGCGGGTGGTCTCGAGGCTGGAGTGGCCCAGCACGTCGGCCAGGCGCACAAGGTCGCGGCAGGCCTTATAGAAGGATGTTGCAAAAAGGTGCCGCAGGTTGTGGGGGAAGACCTTGCCGGGCGCGACACGCGCGGCGGCGCAAAGGGATTTCATAAGCCTCCATACCTGCTGGCGGCCGAGCGGCGCGCCGGTGCGGGTGCAAAAAACCGGGCCCGAGCGGATCCCCTTGCGCCGCGCGTATCCCTGAAGCCTGCGGCAGAGCTCACCGGGCAGCAGGATCACCCGCACCTTGCCCTTGAGACGGATTTCGGCCCGGCCCCTTTGCGCGGCCTCGGCCGTAATGGCGCTGAGCTCGGAGACCCGGATACCGGTGGAGCAAAGGGTCTCCATAAGCAGGCTGAGTCGGGCGTCCCCCTTTTGGCGCGCAGCGGCCAGCAGGCGGGTGTACTCGTGGCGGCCCAACTGGCGTTGCGCGGGGCGGAAGATATGGCGCTGTACCCGCAAAAGGCAGACGCGGCAGTCGGCCCGGCCCAAAAAGGCCAACAGCCGGTTGAGGGCCGAGAGCCGGGCGTTCACGGTGGCGGCGGCGCGGCCGGCGGCCAGCAGGGAGGCTTTCCAGCCGAGGGCGGCCTCAC
The DNA here is from genome assembly GCA_910578965.1 of uncultured Oscillospiraceae bacterium. Classification (GTDB taxonomy): domain Bacteria; phylum Bacillota; class Clostridia; order Oscillospirales; family Ruminococcaceae; genus UBA7177. The sequence continues at coordinate 6,158 of CAJTSP010000133.1, read as the reverse complement.
GGGTAAGGGGCGCGCTGCCCAGGTACCCGGCAAAGGCGCGGGCAGCGCGCAGGTAATTTTGTACGGTGCCGGGGCTGTGCTCGCAGCCGGTTAAAAAGGCGGCAAACCGAGCCAGCCGGGCCGGGGAAATGGTTTGCAAAAGCGTAGGCGGCGCGGCAGGAGCAAACGGGTCGGTACAGGGTTTCATAAACGTATCCTTTCTTTTTTGACACAGGTGTTGCATGCGGGGCCCCTTGAGGCGTAAGCACACTCCACAACGGGGCCCCGCACGCGGCGTACCTTTTAATAGTATCACAGCCGCGCCGGCCGCCGGCCCGGCACGCGCAAAAAAGCAGGAGGCCTTTTACGGCCTCCTGCTTTTGGGTTTTCTTCCATGTGTTTTCGGCCTACCGAAAACGGCGCATAGCAAGCGGGTATTGCCGGCGCTGCGGGCAGGTCAGCCCAGGCGGGCCAGCAACGCGTACTGGTAGGGCGCAAGGGGGTACTCGGCGCAGCCGGGCAGGTCGGCGCTTTGGCCGGTAAGCTTATCCTGGTACCGGCCCCCAAGCTGTTCGAGCCGGGCAGTTTGCGGCTGGCCCGAAAAGTTAAAGAGGCAAACCATCTGCCCCTCTGCCGCCCGGCGTACCAGGCTGAGCACCGCGTTGTTGTGGGTATCCCAGGTGGAAACGGTGCTGCCGGCGCCAAAGCAGGGCTCCTTGGCGCGCAGGGTTTCGAGCCGGCGCAGGCCGTCCCAGATGCGTTGCTGCACGGTGCCGAGCTGGGTGCGCCTGGCGGCGTTGGCCCAGTTAAAGGGAGTGCGGTGGAGGTTGCGGCTGTCGTGCGCAAGGGCGGGGTCGCTGTGGTATTCGTAGCCGTTTACCTGGCCGATCTCGTCCCCGCTGGATAGCATCGGGAAACCGGCCATGCACATCATGGCGGCGTGCATCAAAAGGTCGCGCTGGATGCCCAGCGAAACCTGGGCCTCGTCCCCCTCAAAGCCGCCCTTTTCGATGCCGCAGAGGCTGGCGGTGGTGCCACAGGTGCGGGCGTCCTGGGTGGCGGGGTTATAATTGTACCGCTCGCCCCGGGCAAAGCTGCCGGGGAAGCTGCCCTCGTAAAATTCGTAGAGGTACCGCTTGTGGCGCACCGGGTCGATGCCGAGGGTTTTTTCGTACTCCTCGTTGAGGCCCCAGCCGATGTCGTCGTGGCAGCGCAGGTAGTTGACAAACCGGCAGTGGGCGGGCAGAGAGTGCAGCTCGTCCAACTGGCGCTTGAGGCAGCGCACGTCGGCGCTGGCCAGGGCCGACCACTGGATGGCCATGGTGGAGGCGTTGTAGAGCAGGTGGCACTCGGGCTTTTCGGCCGGGCCAAAGTAGGCGGCCAGCTCCTGCGGGGCCATGACTACCTCGCCCTTGAGGATCACGGCCGGGCAGACGGTTTCGGTAATGAGCCGGATCATCCGCATGATGGTGTGCACCTTGGGCAGATTGCGGCAGGTGGTGCCCATCTCTTTCCAGAGGTAGGGCACCGCGTCGATGCGCAGCACCTCCACCCCCAGGTTTGCCAGCCGCAGCATGCTGGCGGTCATCTCATTAAACACCACCGGGTTTTTGTAATTGAGGTCCCACTGGTAGGGATGGAAGGAGGAGCAGACATACTTGCCCATCTGGGGCACATACAAAAAGCTGCCGGGCGCGGTTTCGGGAAAGACGTCCGGGATGGTCTTCTCCATCTCGGCCGGGATGGCGGGGTCATCAAAGCAGATATAGCGGTCGATGTACTCCTGCTCGCCGGCCTTGGCCCGCACGGCCCATTCGTGGGTGTCGGCGGTGTGGTTGATGACAAAATCGAGGCAGAGGCTCATACCGCGCCGGCGCATGGCGGCGGTGAGCCGGCCAAGGTCTTCGTTGCTGCCAAGGGCCGGGTCCACCTGGTTGAAGTCCTCCACTGCATAGCCGCCGTCGTTGTCCGGGTGGGGCATCTTGAGCAGCGGCATCAGGTGCAGGTAGGTAACCCCCTGCTCCTGCAAATAGTCCAGTTTTTCCCATACGCCGCACAGGTCGCCCGCAAACAGGTGGGTATACATGGTCATGCCCAGCATGCTGCCGGAGCAGTACCAATCCGGCTGTTTTTCCCGCCGGGTGTCCAGCCGGCGCAACGCGTCGCTGCGCGCCCGCCAAAAAGCAAGCATCCGCCCTTCCAGCTCCTGCAGGCGGGCACGGTCGCCGTACAGCTCCATGTACAGCCATTCCAGCTCGGCCCGGCGCGCGGCAAACCGCCGCTCAAAGCTCGTAATCAATGCAAGCCCTCCTTTTCCTGGATATTCCGGCCAAAAACCTGCCGCATACGGTTGGTTTTAAGGCCGGGATATGCTATCATAGGTTTACAAACCGGTTTTGCGCTGCCGGCGCGCCGCGCCAACAGCGCCCACACGTCCCGATCAACTAAAAAAGGAGCCATCCGCCCGGTATTGGTGCAGATGGAGCCTGGGCCGAAAGCCCAGGCTCCCGCGCTGCCCTTGCGGGGGCGGGGGTGCAAGGGCAGCGGGAGATGGACAATTATTCCTTTTCGCTCTTTCCCAACGAAAATTTTTTGGACCTGCGGCTGTACCAGTACGGCTGGGAGCAGTGCGCCCCGCTGCACTCGTTTGGCCCGTTTGTGCGCAACCATTACCTGTTCCATTATGTCATTTCGGGCCAGGGGGTGCTGCATTCCAACGACGCGCGCAACATAACCCGCATCCACGCCCTGGGCCCCAACGAGGGCTTTTTGATCTGCCCGGGGCAGGTAAACACCTATTCGGCCGACAAGGCCGACCCCTGGAAATATGTCTGGCTGGAATTTGACGGCCTGCGCGCGGCCGAATACCTTACCAGCGCGGGGCTGGGGGTGGGGCAGCCGGTGTACCGGCCCGAAAGCCCGGCAGCCGGCGAGGCAGTGCGGGATACCATGCTGTACATCGCCAACCACCCGGACGCGTCTACCCTGCACCTGATCGGGCATCTCTGCCTGTTTTTGGACGGGGTAATCCGCTCCTCCGCCACCCGCAAAAAGGCGCCGGGCGGCCAATTGCAGGATTTTTACATGCAGGAAGCGGTGGCTTACATGGAGCACAACTATCAACGGGAGCTTACGGTGGCCGAGCTTGCAGACGCCTGCAAGCTCAACCGCAGCTATTTCAGCAAGCTGTTCCGGGAAAACATGGGTTGCCCGCCGCAGGAGTTTTTAATCCGGCTGCGCCTTTCCAAGGCGGCCGAGATGATGCGCACCACCAGCCGCCCCATTGGGGAGATCGCGGCGCTGTGCGGGTACCCCAACCAGCTTCATTTTTCGCATGCCTTCAAAAAACGGTACGGCCTGCCCCCGCGCGAGTGGCGCAGCCAGGATCGCATCGCCAAAAGGGAGCCCCCGGGCCAAGGGTAAGGCAAGCGTCGATTTGGGCCAATTGCATTCAGGCCGGCATTTAGGCCAATTGCGTTTAGGCCAATCTGGGGGATAATATCCCCCAGACCCCCTACCCTGCCCCACACATTATTATATAATGTGTGGGGCGGATTTTTTCATTATAGAAAGAGGCGGGGCGGGAAAAAGGCAAAAACGGCATGGGCCGTTTTTATTTTGCCGCCAAAGGATTTTATGGCGGGCCGGGCAAAGGGGCAAACGACGCAGGGCTATTTTTATTGCCAGAATCTTTCAGAGCGGCCGGCCTCGTGGCACAAACAGCATAGGGGTATTTTTAGGGCCTATAATTTTTCAGGATGGGCCGGGCAAAGGATTTTGCCCGGCAGTAATGGGGGTCTGGTCCGATGTTTCGCATTTTTTGCCAACCAGTTTGCAAAGTCCAGAAACATCGCATCCATCAAATGCAGGGCATTTGATGGTGGGCCACGGCCCCCAGATTGGCCCTAACCCAAATCACCCTATTCCCGGCCTTCCTCCTCAGCCTGCAAATAGAACTGCCAGGCCTGGTAATCGCTTTGGGGCAGGGGCAGGGGCAGGCCGGCCGCCATGAGGGCCGCGCCGGTATAGAGTGGCCCGCCCTCATTTACCCGGTAGCGCGCGCCGGGCACAAGGCCCCGCAGCCGCACCGCGCGGAACGGCCCGGCCGCGTGCACCGGCCCCCACACCACCGACACCAGCGCCTCGCCGCCGTCCGGCGCGGTCTGCTGCCAGGCGGTAAAGGCGTCGTCCGGCGACGAGAGCCGGTCGTACACCCCCTGCTGGATCAGCCGGCAATGCCGCTTGAAAAAGGCGATCTGCCGGCGCACGGCCTGCTTTTCGTCCTCGGTGCAGCGGCCAAGGTCCATCTCGTACCCAAAGGTGCCGCTCATGGCCACCACCCCCCGGGTCTCGATGGAGGTGGTGCGGCCGGTGTGGACGTTGGGCACCGCCGACACATGCGAGCCCACCGCGCACACCGGATAGCAGAACGAGGTGCCGTACTGGATGCGCAGCCGGTCGATGGCGTCGGTGTTGTCGCTGCACCAGATCTGCGGGGTGTAGTAAAGCATACCGGCGTCAAACCGGCCGCCGCCCCCCGCGCAGCCCTCCAGCAAGATCTGCGGGTAATCCCGCCGCAGCCGGTCCATCATCTCGTACACCCCTAAGATGTACCGGTGATACACCTCGCCCTGCCGGTCGGCCGGCAGCGCGGCCGACCAGACGTCGGCCAGGCTGCGGTTGACGTCCCACTTGACATAGGCGATGGGGGCGCTGTCCAGCACCCGGCAGAGGGCGGCATAGATGCAGTCCCGCACCTCCCGGCGGGTAAAATCCAGCACAAGCTGGCTGCGGCTTAAGGTCTGCGGCCGGCCGGGCGCGCCCAGCGCCCAGTCCGGGTGGGCGCGGTAGAGCTCGCTGTCCTCGCTGACCATCTCGGGCTCCACCCAGATGCCAAACCGCATGCCCAGCCCGTTTACCTGCCGCACCAGTTCGCCAAGGCCCCCGGGCAGCTTTTGGGGGTTTACCACCCAATCCCCCAGGCCGCTGCGGTCATCGTCCCGCTTGCCAAACCAGCCGTCGTCCATGACAAACAGCTCGGCTCCAAGCGCCGCGCCCTCCTTTGCAATCTCCACCAGCCGCCGGGCGGTAAAATGGAACTCGGTGGCCTCCCAGTTGTTTACCAGCACCGGCCGCCGCGCGCCGCACAGAGGGTCCCGGATGAGGCACTCCCGCATGGCGGCGTGCCAGCGGTGGGTCATGCCGGCAAAGCCGTCCGGGCTGCACACCAGCGCCGCCTCGGGGGCGGCAAAGGCTTCGCCGGGCGCAAGGGTCCAGCAAAAATGCTGCGGATGGATCCCCAGCACCAGCCGCGCGGTTTCAAACTGGCTGCGCTCGGCCTCGGCCAAAAAATTGCCGCTGTACACCAGGGCCGCACCGTACACAAGGCCCTGCTCCTCGCCTGCGCCCGGCGCGGCCAGCATCACAAATGGGTTGTGCTGGTGGCTGGACGCGCCCCGCACGCTGCCCACGCTCTGCACCCCCGGGCGCAGCGGGCTCCGGCTCAGGGTACGCTCCCGCACATGGCCGCCGTCAAAGGTAATAAATTCAAGGTTTGCCGAGGGCAGATCCAGGCAGAGGCTGGCCGCCTTGCGCAGCACAACCGGCCGCTGGCCCTCGTTTGTAAAGACCACCGCCCGGGTAATCAGGTCGTACCGCTCGCATACCCCATACAAAAGCTCGGCCGCAAGGCCGGAGTGAGGGTCTTTCAAGCGCACCGAGAGGGTCTGCCAGCCCTCGCCAAAAAAGGCGGGCAGGCCCGGCAGGGAATATTTCCCCTCCCGGACCTCATGCCCGGCATACCGCAGGTCCAGCAGCAGGCTGCCGTCCGGCTGCTCGGCCTCGGCCGAAGCAATGCGGAAATCTCCCACCCCGCAGGTAGAATACTCCTGGGGGAGGGTATCCAGCGAATAGTCCCGCCGGGGGGCCGCCTCGCGCGGGTTGGGAGAAAAGCCCCGGTCGGCATACCCGATGAGGTACGAAAGGTCCTGCCCGTCGATACGGGGGCCATACCAGGTGTGCAGCAGCACCCCGTACCCGTCCGCCTTCATCTGGTAGGTAGTGCGCCGGGTGTGCAGGGTGAGGGTGCGGGCGCCGGGCTCGTAAAGGATCATAAGGCGTCTCTCCTTCCTGAGAAAGGCTCTCTGCCCGCTTTAGGGCGGGGCGGCAGGGGCATCGCC
>CAJTSP010000132.1 GCA_910578965.1 uncultured Oscillospiraceae bacterium | reverse complement strand
ATCCCCGGCCCGGCCCCCAAAAGATACAAAACGATCCCCCGGCCAAAGGCTGCCGCAAAGCAGCCCGGCCGGGGGATTTTGATAAGCCGTTTTTTGGATGTCCGCGCAGCTCCCTTACACAAACAGCACCGTATAGTAGAAGATCAGGTACGCCACCGAGAGCGCCATACACACCCCGCTGGTGATCAACGCCTTGTTGCCCGGGTTACCCTTGCGCTTGCCGTTTATGGCAAAGATCAGCCCCACCAGGCAGAGGATCACTCCAAAGCTGGGCGCAAAGATCCCGCCCAGCAGGCCGCCGACCGAAAGCCCGACCGCCAGCCCGCCCGTGCCGCCGGCGCTTTTTTTGGAAATTATCTCATCGATGCCGGGGTTGTCGGCTGCCACCTTCTGGGCCAGCGGGCTGATGAACCGCTCAAAGGCCGCGCATTCGTCCTCCTGCAGGATATTCATCGGCAGGTACTTGCTGCTGTTGAGGTTTTCGGCATTGACATACAGCTTAAGAATCACGTCCCCCTGCTTGTCGGCCAGCCAGGTTTCAACCCGCTGGACCGCGCCGCCCTGGTCCTTGATGGTTACCATAACCTTGCCCAGCTTGTCGGGGGCCAGGACCCAGGGCGAGCCGGCCCTTGTGTCGTGGGTCTTTTTGTCAATTTGCAGCGGGAACACCCAAAGCGTCTCGGCCTTAAAAGCCGCCGCATACCGGTAGTATGTAGTGCGCACCGTCCGCCCGCTGGACTGTACGTCCTCCCAGTGCGCGTACACGATGGTGGCATCCTGGCTGTCGGGCGGCAAAAGCCCCCGCACCGCCTGCTGCACCCGGCCTAAGTCCTCGCCGGAGGCCGCCTTTGCGCGGTTTTTGCTCTTTTTGATAAAGAGGTTATAGACGATTGCCCCGATGGCAACCACCCAAAACAGCATCGAAACGATATTGCCTGCCATGGTGTAACTGCCCGACGAATTCATACTCCTTCACTCCTCAATCAAAAATATCAATTCCCGGCCGCCCCCAAAAGCAGGCTCCGGCAATTTTTGATATACGGGGACCTGTATTTACAGGGCCTGCACGGCCGTCTGGGCAAAGCCCTTGCCCGCCTGCCGCAATAAAAAACCTTGAAATACAAAAAGCATCCCTGCGGTTTTTGCCCTGCAGGCAGGAAAGCCCTCTCGCCCATCCGGTATCCCCCGCCTATGGATACAGGTTCCTACAGTTCGCCCCGTCGTTTTTTCTCGGCCAGCTTCAGCAATGCCGCCACCGTTTTGGAATCCCGGATTTCCCCGGAAAATACCATATCCACCGCCTTTTCCAGCGGCATCTTTACCGGGGTGAGGAATTCGTCCTCATCCAGGCGCATCCGGGTCTTGTGCAGGCCGGTGGCCGCCCAGGTCCAGATGATCTCGGTACAGTAGCCCACCGTGGGGTAGATGGGGCCAAGGTCGGTAAAATGGTCGGCCACAAGGCCGCATTCCTCGGCCAGCTCCCGTTTGGCGGCCTCAAAGGGGTCTTCCCCTGCTTCCAGCTTGCCGGCAGGCAGCTCCCACAATTCCTGCCCCATGGCATAACGGTATTGCCGCACCAGGTACACCTCGCCGGCCTCGGTGAGGGCTGCGATGCAGGCCCCGCCGTTGTGGCGTACCACCTCACGCCTGGCGGTTTTGCCGTTCTCCAAGCGCACCTCATCCAGCGTTACCCGGAACACCCGCCCCGAAAATACGGTTTCGGCCGAGAGAAACTCTTCCGTATGCGCCATACTTCAACACCTCACATTCCGGCCGGTTTTGCCCGGCCCGCAGGGCGCCCCCTTTTCCCTTGGGAGATTTGCTGCGGTCTTCCTGATCCGATAGATAGGCCGGTGGGAATCCCGTTTATCCAAAAACCGGGCGCCCGCCTTTATTCAGCGTCCCCGTTTTCGGGTCCGGCCACCCGCACACAGCGCGCCCGGCGCACCCGCCGCTCCCCAATTTCCAGGGGTGTGAAACGGATGCCGCCGTATTCTACCTCGGCCGTTTCGCCCGGCGCAGGGATACGGCCCAGCAAAGCGGCAATCAGGCCGCCCACCGTGTCATAGCCGTGTTCGTCCATATCTGCGGGGGGCTCGGCCTTAAAGGCCTCAAACAGATCCTCGAGGTCGAGGTCCCCGGCGGCGACAAACCCGTCCTCCAGGGAAACCAGCGGGGATTCCTCGTCGTCATACTCGTCCTGAATCTCGCCCACGATCTCCTCTAAGATGTCCTCCATGCTCACCAGCCCCGCGGTGCCGCCCCATTCGTCCACCACAATGGCAATCAGGGTATGCTGGCGCTTGAAATCCAGCAGCAGTTGCTGGGCACTCCGGCTCTCGGGCACGTACATGGCCGGGTGCGCCAGCCGGGTTACCGGCTCGTTGGCCGCCCGAGGGTCGCTCAACAGCCGCAAAAGGTCTTTTACATACAAAATACCTACCACGTCGTCTACCGTTTTGCGGTAGATGGGCAGACGGCTGTTGCCGCTCTCCAGCGCCAGAGCCACCACTGCGCCGCAGGGGGTGTTTTCCTCCACGGCCACCATGTCCACCCGGTGGGTCATGATGTCCCCCGCCGTGGCGTCTGCCAGCTCAATGATGTTGGTAATCATCTTTTTCTGGCTCTCGTCAATCACGTCCTGCTCGTCTGCATGGTCCATCAGTTCCAGCAGGGATTCTTCGGTAACTGGCTGCATGCTCACTGCGTCCGCCAGCCGCAAAAGCCCCTGGGCCGGGGCGCGCAGCAGGTTGTTGGCAAGCGCCTGCCGTATCGGATGACCGTCCGGGTCCATAGCCTGTAATGCCTCCAAACATTCTTAAAATTATGTTTAATCCATACTGTATCCGCCTCTGCCGGTTAAGGCAGGGCCGTGCGGTAAAAATGCCGGCGGCCCGCTCCTTGCACGGCAAAATTAGGCCGCTCTTTTCAAACAAAAGGCGCGATACGGTATAGATTGTATCCAAAACAGGCCCCCGTGTCAAATGCCTTGTTTGCTCCCGACCTGCCGTGCGCTGTGCCGTGCCGGAGGGATGGGCAGGATGCACACAGGAACCCCGCATTTTTTGTGATAAAATAACAGCCTTCCGGAAAATGGCAGCGAATCTGCGCGCAAAAAGCCTGTGAAAAAATATGCAAAGCCGCCCGCTTTGCCTTTACTTTGCAAAAAGCTTTTGGTAAAATAATAGATACGGAACAGCGCCTTCCGGGGGGAAGTACTGCCCCCGGACCCGCTTCTGAATTTTGGGGGCCCAAAGCCCGGCCGCCGGCTGCTTACCGGCAAAGGGGCCAAGGGTTTCCGGGAAACTGGAGGAAAAACAATGCCAAGAGCCAAACAATCCATGGATGGCAACACCGCTGCCGCGCATGTAGCCTATGCGTTTACAGAAGTGGCTGCCATCTACCCCATCACCCCGTCCAGCCCCATGGCGGACAGTGTGGACCAGTGGGCCGCCGTTGGTCAGAAGAACATCTTCGGCACCGAGGTCAAGGTGATGGAGATGCAGTCCGAGGCCGGCGCGGCGGGCGCTGTGCACGGCAGCCTGGCCGCCGGCGCGCTCACCACCACCTTCACGGCTTCGCAGGGCCTTCTGCTGATGATCCCCAATATGTACAAGATCGCGGCCGAAAACCTGCCCAGCGTCTTCCATGTTTCGGCCCGTACCGTGGCCACCCATGCCCTCAACATCTTTGGCGACCATTCCGACGTCTACGCCTGCCGCCAGACCGGCTTTGCCATGCTGGCCGAATCCAACCCCCAAGAGGTCATGGACCTGGCCGCCGTGGCCCATCTGGCCGCTTTGGAGGGCAAGGTGCCCTTCATCAACTTCTTTGACGGCTTCCGCACCAGCCACGAGATCCAGAAGATCGAAAAGTGGGATTACGCCGACCTTGCCGACATGGTCAACTGGGAGGCCATCAAGGACTTCCGCGACCATGCCCTCAACCCCGAGCATCCCTCGATGCGGGGCAGCCACGAGAACGGCGACATCTTCTTCCAGCACCGCGAGGCCTGCAACAAGTTCTACGACGAGCTGCCCGCCGTGGTGGAAAAGTACATGGCCAAGGTCAACGAGAAGCTGGGCACCGATTACAAGCCCTTCAACTACTACGGCGCGCCGGACGCCGACCGCGTGATCGTTGCGATGGGCTCGATCTGCGACGTGGCCGAGGAGGTCATCGACTACCTCGCCGCCAAGGGCGAGAAGGTCGGCCTTATTAAGGTGCGGCTCTACCGTCCCTTCTGCGCGGACAAGCTGCTGGCCGCCATCCCCGCCACCGCCAAAAAGATCGCGGTGCTCGACCGCACCAAGGAGCCGGGCAGTTTGGGCGAGCCGCTTTTCCTGGACGTTGCCACCGCCCTGCGCGAGGCCGGCAAAAACGACATCGTGCTCACCGGCGGCCGCTACGGCCTGGGCAGCAAGGACACCCCGCCCTCCAGCGTCTTCGCGGTCTACGAGGAGCTCACCAAGGACGCGCCCAAGCCCCGCTTCACCATCGGCATCAAGGACGACGTCACCAACCTGTCCCTTGACGAGAAGCCCGCGCCCAACACCGCGGCCGAGGGCACCAAGGAGTGCAAGTTCTGGGGCCTTGGCGGCGACGGCACCGTGGGCGCCAACAAGAACAGCACCAAGATCATCGGCGACCACACCGACAAGTACATCCAGGCCTACTTCCAGTACGACTCCAAAAAGACCGGCGGCGTCACCATCAGCCACCTGCGCTTTGGCGACAAGCCCATCCGCGCCCCCTACTACATCAACAAGGCCGACTTTGTGGCCTGCCACAACCCCAGCTATGTCATCAAGGGCTTTAAGATGGTGCAGGACGTCAAGCCCGGCGGCGTCTTTATGATCAACTGCCAGTGGAACGACGAGGAGCTGGCCGGCCATATGCCCGCCGAGAGCAAGCGGTACATTGCCCAGAACAACATCCAGCTCTACACCGTCAACGCCATCGACAAGGCCATCGAGATCGGCATGGGCAAGCGCACCAACACCATCCTGCAGTCCGCCTTCTTCAAGCTGGCCGACGTCATGCCCATTGACGACGCGGTGGGCTATATGAAGGCCGCCGCCAAAAAGAGTTACGGCAAAAAGGGCGACGCGGTGGTCCAGATGAACTGGAACGCCATCGACGCCGGCCTGGACGCCATCCATAAGGTCGAGGTCCCGGCCGACTGGGCCAACGCCCAGGATCCCGCCGACACCGCCGAGCTGAAGGGCCCCGCCGCCACCGTCAAGATGGTCAAGGAGCTGCTTGAGCCCATCAGCCGGATGGACGGCGACAGCCTGCCCGTCTCCGCCTTTGCCGACCGTGCCGACGGCCAGTACGAGCAGGGCGCTTCGGCCTACGAGAAGCGCGGCGTCGCGGTGACCGTTCCCGAGTGGAACCCCGAGACCTGTATCGAGTGCAACCAGTGCGCCTATGTCTGCCCGCACGCCACCATCCGGCCCTTCGCCCTCACCGAGGAGGAGGTCAAGGCCGCCCCCGCCGCCATCAAGACCAAGAAGATGAACGGCAAGGACTACCTGTTTGCCATGACCGTCTCCCCGCTGGACTGCATGGGCTGCGGCGTCTGCGTCAACGTCTGTCCCACTGCCGCCAAGGGCACCCTCAAGATGGTGTCCCAGGAGAGCCAGGCCGACCAGCAGCCGGTCTTCGACTACTGCGTAGACAACATCCGCAAAAAGGACGGCATGATGGCCGAGACCACCGTCAAGGGCAGCCAGTTCAACCAGCCGCTGCTCGAGTTCAGCGGTAGCTGCGCCGGCTGTGCCGAGACCAGCTACGCCCGGCTGATCACCCAGTTGTTTGGCGAGCGGATGTATATCTCCAACGCCACCGGCTGTTCCTCCATCTGGGGCGGCCCGGCTGCCACCTCCCCCTACACCATCAACAAGGTCAGCGGCTTTGGTCCCGCCTGGGCGAACAGCCTGTTTGAGGACAACGCCGAGCACGGCCTTGGCATGGAGCTGGGCCAGAAGGTGATCCGTGACGCGCTGGCCGAAAAGGTCAAGGCGATGATCGCGGTGGATTACTGCGACGCCGACCTCAAGGCCGCCGGCCAGGCCTGGCTCGATACCTACAACGACGGCAAGGCCAACGCCGAGGCCACCAAGAAGCTGGTTGCCGAGCTGGAGGCCAGCGTGATGACCCTGGATCAGAACATCGAGTTCACCGGCAGCGACGCCGGCAAGCAGATGTTTGGTGCCGAGCAGGCTGCCGCCATGAACGCCCATGCCAAAGAGCTCAAGGCCGCGGGCAAGAAGTACTGCGACTGCGAGGCCTGCACCCTGGGCGCCGAGATTCTCGAGAAGAAGCAGTATCTTGCCAAAAAGTCCATCTGGATCTTTGGCGGCGACGGCTGGGCCTACGACATCGGCTTTGGCGGCCTGGATCATGTGCTGGCTTCCGGCGAGGACGTCAACGTGATGGTCTTTGACACCGAGGTCTATTCCAACACCGGCGGCCAGGCCTCCAAGGCCTCCAACATCGGCCAGGTGGCCCAGTTTGCCGCGGCCGGCAAGTCGATTGGCAAAAAGAGCCTGTCCGAGATCGCCATGAGCTACGGTTACGTGTATGTGGCCCAGATCGCCATGGGCGCCGACCCCAACCAGACCATCAAGGCGCTGGCCGAGGCCGAGGCCTACAACGGCCCCTCCCTCATCATCGGCTACGCCCCCTGCGAGATGCACGGCGTCAAGGGCGGCATGACCAACTGCCAGGCCGAGATGAAGAAGGCCGTGCAGGCGGGCTACTGGAACATGTTCCGGTTCAACCCGCAGCTCAAGGCCGAGGGCAAGAACCCCTTTACCTTGGATTCCAAGCCCGCCACCGCGGACTACAAGGAGTTTATTTCCGGCGAGACCCGGTACAGCCGGCTCAAGCTGGCCTTCCCCGAGCGTGCCGAGGAGCTGTTCAACAAGGCCGATCAGGCCGCGAAGGACCGCTACGCCCACCTCGAGAAGCTGGTCAAGCTGTACGAGTAAGCGGCAAAGTAAAAGGCCAATCCAGGGGGGCATACCCTGCCCCAGGGTACCCTCCGTCTCCGGCCTTGGAACCGCCGCTGCGCGGCGGGGCCTCCGACACGCGCCTGCGGGCGCAGTCTTGTCGCTTTGCGGCAATTCACCTTGCCCTGGACCCCCATCCCGCCGCATGAATATTTCATTCATGCGGTGAGTGGGATACCGGGCAATCGGCGGATGAAGTTCCCGCGTGGCCCGGCCGCATAAAAAGCAAGGCCCGCCCCCTCCTTCGCAAAGAAGGAGGGGGCGGGCCTTTGCCTGCTGGAAAACCCCGGGCAGGATGTGGG
>CAJTSP010000131.1 GCA_910578965.1 uncultured Oscillospiraceae bacterium | reverse complement strand
TAGATTCCCTTTGGGGGCGGGGCAAACGAGACGGCATGGCGGGGCCTCCTTTTTTACAAGCGGTATAAACGGATGGAAAATCAACATTTAACTGGCTTGACGAAACTGGATCAATCGCAACACATCATCATATAGGCCATCCTTATCCTCTAAATCGATCATCAGCCATCTCTGGCTATTCCCCTCCGGGGTTTGCTGATAGATGCTTTGCAATTCCGGCGTGCACTCCGGCAGTATTTCCTCAACAGGCGCTTTTTCTTTTATGCCCACAACAACCAGAACCGTAAAATAACCTTCCTTGGGATATACGGTACACAAGGTTTTTCCTGCCTTTTTAAATTTTATGTTCCAGCCTTTTTTCCAGCTACATGAGCTGTACTCTACTTTTTCATTGCATCTATAGGTTTCTTTGACCCTTGAACAAAACAATGTAAAAACAGGGTTTCGAACATATTCACCGATCTCCTCAAGAGACGGGAGGGTATTCTTATCTTGTAAATCGATCATGCCGACGTATTCTCCAAATCACGGTTTATGCGCCAAAGTGCCCGTTTACCCCCGGCGCGGGCGGCGGGCGGGAACAGCTTCCCCTGCGCCGGCACGGCCCTTTGGCGAAGCGGTTTGGGGGCCGGGCCTGCCAGCGGCCCTTGCGGCGGGGGCATTTTTGCTCGGCTTTGCGGCCGGCCTTCTGCCGGTTTTGCTTGCGCCCAGCCTGCCGCCCTGTCCGCCGCCGGGTTTAACCCCGCCGGGCTTGGCCGCGGGTTTTGCAGCGCGGGCGGCGGGCAGCAGCAGAGGCAGAAGGTCCTCGCGACGGGTCATGCGCAGGGCCTTTTCGACCCGGGCGGCGTTTTTGGGCTCGTAATATTGCAGCAGCGCCCGCTGCAGCGCCTTGCCCTCGGGGGATTTTTCCACAAATACCGGCTTCAGGGTATAGGGGTCGAGGCCGGTGTAGTACATGCAGGTAGAGACGGTGCCGGGGGTGGGGTAAAAATCCTGCACCTGCTCGGGGCGCAGGTGGTTTTTGCAGAGGTATTCGGCCAGCAGCACCGCGTCGGCCAGGGTGCTGCCGGGATGGCTGCTCATGAGGTAGGGCACCAGATACTGCTTTTTGCCCGCCTCTTTGGAAAGCTCGTAAAACCGGCGGGAAAACTTATTGTACACCTCCACCGGCGGCTTGCCCATGCACCGCAGCACCCGCGGCGAAATATGCTCGGGCGCCACCTTGAGCTGGCCCGAGACATGGTGGCGCACCAGATCCTTAAAAAAGCTCTCGTCCTGGTCCCAAATGAGGTAATCGTACCGGATGCCGCTGCGGATAAACACCTTTTTGACCCCCGGGATACGCCGCAGCCGGCGCAGGATGTCCCGGTATTCCTCGTGGCTTACAATCAGGTGCGGGCAGGGCGAGGGGGCCAGGCACTTTTTGCCCCCGGTGCACAGCCCCTTTTGCATCTGCCGGGCACAGCTTGGCAGCCGGAAGTTGGCCGTAGGCCCGCCCACATCGTGGATGTAGCCCTTAAAGCCGGGGCTTTGGGCAATCCGCTCGCCCTCGGCCACCACACTTTGGGCGCTGCGGCTGGTGACCCGCCGGCCCTGGTGCAGGGTGATGGCGCAGAAATTGCAGCCGCCGTAGCAGCCCCGGTTGTGGGTGATGGAAAACTCCACCTCCTCAAGGGCCGGTACCCCGCCCAGGGCGTCATACGCCGGGTGGGCCCGCCGGGTGTAGGGCAAGGCATAAACCTCGTCCAGCTCACGGCGGGCGAGCGGCGCGGCAGGCGGGTTTTGCACCAGATACCGCTCGCTCTGCTTTTGCACCAGCACCTGCCCGGCCACCGGGTCCTGGTTGTCCATCTGGATGCGGCAGGCACGGGCATAGGCGGTTTTGTCGGCCGAGACCTTGGCAAGCCCCGCGCACTCGATATAGCGCGGGGGCAGGCCGGCAAAATCGGCCATGTAGCAGGTGCCGGCAAGGTCGGTGATGGCCGAAACCGGCTCCCCCGCCGCCAGCCGCGCCGCGATGGCCCGGGTCTGCCGCTCGCCCATGCCGTAAGAAATAAGGTCCGCGCCGGAGGTTTCGGCAATGCTGGGCAGCACGGTATCCTGCCAGTAATCATAGTGGGCAAACCGGCGCAGGCTTGCCTCCAGCCCGCCCAGCACCACCGGGAGGCCGGGATACGCCTGCTTTGCCAAACGGCTATAGAGCACGGCGCACCGATCCGGCCGCCTGCCCAATACCCCGCCGGGGCTGTAGGCGTCCTCGGTGCGGCGGCGCTTGGCCACCGTATAGTGGGCAACCATGCTGTCCACATTGCCGCCCCCGATAAAAAAGCCGTACCGGGGCCGGCCAAACTCCCTAAAGCTCTCGCAGCTTGTAAAACCCGGCTGGCTCAGCACCCCCACCCGCCAGCCCTCGGCCTCGAGCACCCGCCCGATGATGGCTGCGCCAAAGCTGGGGTGGTCCACATAGGCGTCGCCGGTAACCAGCACAAAGTCGACGGCATCCCAGCCGCGGCTTTCCATCTCGGCACGGGACAGCGGCAGGAATTCCGGGTACAGGGGGGTAGGCATGCCGGGCAGCCTCCTTTGCAATGTTCTGCGGCAAGCCGGCCGCCATTGGGGAGCGTCCATACCGGGGATCGCATCGCCAGCCGGGGCGGGAGGGCAGCCCCGCAGGGCTCACGGGGCCCCTGCCCCCGATCCCCTTGCAAGGCTCTTTCCGCCTTCGGCCCTGGCAGATTAACCCCTTACAGGGGTCAGGGCTCCTCCGGCCCGCTGTTGAGGTTCATCTCGATCCACTGCTGGCGGGTGATGAGCACCTCGCGCGGCTTGGCGCCCTGATACGGGCCGATGATCCCTATCTGCTCCATCTCGTCCATAATGCGGGCGGCGCGGGCATAGCCCAGCTTACAGCGGCGCTGCAAAAGGCTGGTGGAGGCCTGCCCCGCATCGATCACCACCTCGGCGGCCTGGCCCAGCATGGGGTCGTGGCCCTCGCCGCCCTCCTCGCCGCCCTCGGCGGCCTTTTCGGGCACGGCGCGCTTTTCCATCTCAGCGATCATCTCTTCGTCGTACTGGGCCTCGCCGCCCTTTTTGATAAAGTCCAGCACCGCGGTAATTTCCTCATCCTTGACATAGGTGCCCTGCACCCGCACCGGCTTGGAAGCGCCCACCGGCAAAAAGAGCATGTCGCCCATACCCAGCAGCTTTTCGGCCCCGCCGCTGTCCAGGATGGTACGGCTGTCGACCTGGCTCGAGACCGCAAAAGCGATGCGGCTGGGGATGTTGGCTTTGATAAGGCCGGTGATCACATCCACGCTGGGACGCTGGGTGGCCACGATCAGGTGCATGCCGGCCGCCCGGGCCTTTTGGGCCAGGCGGCAGATATAGTCCTCCACCTCCTTGCCGGCCGTCATCATCAGGTCGGCCAGCTCGTCCACAATAATGGCGATATAGGGGAGTTTTTCAAGCTCATGGGTTCGCTCGGCCAGGTGGTTGAAGGTTTTGATGTCCCGCACGTTGTTTTCGGCAAACAGGCGGTAGCGGCGCTCCATCTCGGCCACCGCGCTGCCCAGCGCGCCGGCCGCCTTGCGCGGCTCGGTGACCACCGGCATCAGCAGGTGAGGGATGCCGTTGTACTCGGCCAATTCCACCACCTTGGGGTCGATGAGGATGAGCCGGACGTCCTCGGGGCCGGAATTGTACAAAAAGCTGATGATGATGCTATTGACGCAGACCGATTTGCCGCTGCCGGTACTGCCTGCAATCAGCAGGTGCGGCATCCTGCACAGGTCGGCCACCTGGGCCGCGCCTGCAATGTCCTTGCCTAGGGCCAGGGTAAGCGGCGAGGTAGAGCGGGTGTAGGCCGCCGACTCAAAGATGCTGCGGATGCCCACCGGGGTGCTTTTGCGGTTGGGCACCTCCACCCCCACCGCCGGCTTGCCCGGGATAGGGGCCTCGATACGCACCCCGGCGCTGGCCAGGTTCAGGGCGATGTCGTCGGCCAGGCTGGTGATGCGGCTGATCTTGACCCCGGCCAGCGGCTGCAGCTCGTACCGGGTCACCGAGGGGCCCCGGCAGATGTCCAGCACACGGGTGCGCACCCCGAAGCTCTCGAGGGTTTTCACCAGCAGGTCGGCCGTTTTTTCCAGCTCCTGCTCGGCGCCGGCGTCCTCGTTTTGGGCCGCCGGTTCAAAGAGGGTGAGGGGCGGGTACTGGTAGGCGCCGGAAGCCTCCTGCCCCTCGCCGGGCAGCGGCGCAAAGCTGCCGGCGGGCAGGCTGCCCGCCGCGGGCGGCTCCGGCTCCTGCCGGCCGTTTACCGCCCGCTGGATCAGGCTGGCAAGCTCCTGCCCGCTTGCCTCCTCCAGCGGGGCGTCGCCGTCTGCCGGGATAGCGGTTTCAAACAGGCCCTCCTCCCCCGGCCCCGGCTCTGCCGCTGCGCCCTCAAGGGCGGGCAGGCGGGGCGGCTCCACCAGGGTACGTGCCGGGGCAGGGCCATTGTTTTGCGGGGGGTACATGCCAAAGGTACCGCCGGGGCCTACCAACGGCTCGCCCGTTTCCTCCGGCTCCTCGGCAAGGTCGGTCTCGGCCACCGGCTCGGGGCCAAGGTCGATGTCCACCTGCGCAAAACGCCCGCGGCGCGCCCTGCTGCCAAGGGCCCCGGCCTCCTGCCGGCACTTTTTAGCACCGGGGGCCGGCCTTTGCTCGGGCAGCTCCTCTTCTTCGACGTCCTCCTGCTCATCCTCCCAAGCACACTGCTCCCGTTCCTCCCGGATACTCCGCATCCGGTCGGACGCGAGCCGCCAGAGGTCGCCGGGGGTAACCCCGGCCGCCAGCATGACTCCGGCCGCCAGCAGCACCACCAGCAGGATGTTGGCCGCCGGCCGGCCGCAGAGGGCCAGCAGGCTTGCGCCAAACACCCCGCCCAGCAGCCCGCCGCTTAAAAGGTTCTGCTGCCCGTGCAGGGTAAGCATGCGCACCGCCTGGGTAAAGCTGAGGCCGGTAAAATCCAGCTTGGAAAACACCACCAGGGTGCCGCAAAAGAACAGCGCCACCAGCAAAAGCTTTGCGCACTGGCGCAGGATGGGCTTTTCCAGCGCCACCAGCACCGCAAGGTAAAGCAGCGCCGGCCCCAGCGCAAAGGTGGCCAGCCCCAAAAGGCCAAACAGCGCGCTGCGCAGCCAAAGCCATGCCGACACCCCTTCTACAAAGGCCATGGCGGTAAGGGCGCCTCCCAGGCAGAAAAGCAGGATGCTCCAACTGCGGGCAAGCTCCGGCTTGGACTTTGCCGCACGGCGGCGCCGGGCCGGAGCCTGTGCGCCGGCGCTCTTTTTCCCCCTGCCCGCAGGTTTTTTTTCGGTACCGGTGGTTCTGTTCGCCATTGTTCCCTCTTTCCCATCCTTTGCATTCCTTAGCGAGAGAACCCCTGTTTCCCCGCCTAAGGGATATTTTTGATCCGGGCCCGGCTGCTTGGCCGCGCTCGGCGAAGTGTTCATAAGCCTTTTTATTTTACCACCAAATGGCCGGAATGTAAAACCCCCCGGCGGCCGGCTTTTGCGTTCCGGCTTTTGGAAAGGGGCCCCGCCGCAAAGCGGCGGTTCCAAGGCCGGAGACGGAGAATCCCCTGGGGGACTTTGTTTTCTTGTTGAACCGCCGCTGAAAACCGGGACACAAAACAGCCCCGGGCCGCTTGTAAGCCCGGGGCTGTCTGCTTTTGGGGGATGCGCCGCGCGCTTACTCGGCGGCGGCAATATCCATCATCACAGGGTTTTCCTGCTCGCGGCGCACCAGCGCCTCCTCCACCTCCGGCAGGCCGGTGCCGGCCGGAATGAGCTTGCCGATGATGACGTTCTCCTTGAGGCCCTGCAGCGGGTCCACCTTGCCCTTGATGGCGGCCTCGGTGAGCACCCGGGTGGTCTCCTGGAAGGAGGCGGCCGAGAGGAAGCTGTCGGTGGCAAGCGAGGCCTTGGTGATGCCCAGCAGCACCTGGGTGACCTGCGCCTCGCGCAGACCCTCCTCGCCGGCGGCGATCCGCTCCCGGATGCCCTCGTTGAGCGCCTCGACCTCCATCTTGTCGGCCAAGGCGCCGCCGATCAGCCCAGTGGAACCGGCGTCGTCCACCCGCACCTTGCGCATCATCTGGCGCACGATGACCTCGATGTGCTTATCGTTGATCTCCACGCCCTGCAGACGGTAGACCTTCTGCACCTCGCTGATGAGGTAATTTTCCACCGCGATACGGCCCTTGATGGCCAGGATATCGTGCGGATAGGCATGGCCCTCGGTGAGCATGTCGCCCTTTTCCAGCGCGTCGCCCTCGGCGACACGCACCCGCTGGCCAAAGGGGATAAGGTAGCTTTTCTCCACCGGCGCGCCGTTCTCGTCGGTGCCCGAAACCACCACATGGCGGTTTTTCTTGGTATCGTCGATGTGGGCGGTGCCGGCGATCTCGGTCATGATAGCCATCGCCTTGGGGCGGCGGCTCTCGAACAGCTCCTCCACACGGGGAAGGCCCTGGGTGATGTCCTCGGCCGAGGCGATGCCGCCGGTGTGGAAGGTACGCATGGTAAGCTGGGTGCCCGGCTCGCCGATCGACTGGGCCGCGATGATGCCCACCGATTCGCCGATGTTTACCGAGTTGCCGTTGGCCAGGTTGGAACCGTAGCAGTGGGCGCAGACCCCCTGCCGCGCGCGGCAGGTAAGCACACTGCGGATTTCAAGGCTGGTGATGCCGGCGGCCTCGATCTTTTCGGCGTCAAACAGGTCCATCATCTTGCCCTTGGGCACAATGACCTCGCCGGTCTCGGGGTGGCGCACCTCGTCCACCGCATAGCGGCCGATCAGCCGCTCCCGGAAGGTCTCGATCTCCTCCTTGCCCTCCCGGATGTCGGATACCAGGATGCCCTCGGCCGAGCCGCAGTCCTCCTCGCGGATGATGACCTCCTGCGAGACGTCCACCAGGCGGCGGGTGAGGTAGCCCGAGTCGGCCGTGCGCAGGGCGGTGTCGGCCAGGCCCTTGCGGGCGCCGCGGCTGGCCACAAAGTATTCCAGGATGTTGAGCCCCTCGCGGTAGTTGGCGCGGATGGGCATCTCGATGGTCTTGCCCGAGGTATTGGCCAGCAGGCCGCGCATGCCGGCCAGTTGCTTGATCTGGTTCATCGAGCCGCGGGCGCCGGAATCCGCCATCATAAAGATGGGGTTGCGGTCCGGCAGGTTCTCGGCCAGGGCCTTGGCAACCTTATCGGTGGTGTCCTGCCAAATCTGGATGGTGCTGTTGTACCGCTCGGCGTCCGAAATGAGGCCCTCGTTGAAGAGCCTGACCACCTTGGATACCTTGTCGTCGGCCTCGGCCAGCAGGGCGGG
>CAJTSP010000130.1 GCA_910578965.1 uncultured Oscillospiraceae bacterium | reverse complement strand
ATCCAGCAGCCTGGCCCCCGGCCTAAGATACCGCTCAATATAGCGCATGGTCGTGAGGAATTCGACCTGGGACGCCTGGCTGCGGTTGAGACGGGCGTCCTCGTTGAACCATTCGTAGATTTTTTGAACCTGCTCCTCTTCGTTTTCAATCGCCCTGAGCTGCTCGATTTCCATGGCGTTCCCCTCCCCTTTTACCGCGCCGCCCGCCAAAAAGCATTTTTTCCGCCGGCCATCGGGGCGGCCGGAACAAGCTACAGATAGGTGTCAAAGTTGATCCGGCTGTAAAAGCCTCGCTCGATGGCGGCGTAGTCCAGCTCCTTCTGGCCCATCAGCCACATAATCTTGGCGCAGCAGGCCTCAAGGGTCATGTCCCGCGCCTCCAAAAAACGGAACTGCTTTCTTAGCTGGCCGCCCACCGCGTAAACCCCGACATTGCTGCCCTCATAGGGCACCTGGGTGGCCAGGATGACGATCTTTTCGTGGGCGGCGTACCGGCGTAGCTGCCCGGCCAGCTCGTGCGCGAGGATGTCCGGCATGCCGCCCACCCCAAAGCTCTCTATTACGATACAGTCGTACAATTCCAGGATCGGGGCAAGGATGGCGGGCGAAAGGCCGGGGGTCAGTTTGAGCAAAAAGACCTTTTCGTCCAACACATTGCAAAAACGTACCGGGCCGGAGGGGCGCGGCGTATCAATGTAGCGCACCAGCCCATCCTCCCGCACATGGGCAAGGCAGGGAAAATTGATGCTTGTAAAGGCATCATAGCTGTAGGTCTTGACCTTCTTGGCCCGGGTACCGGCAATAACCTGCCCGTCAAACACCACCATCACGCCGCGGGAGGAAGGGTCCAACGCACAGAGGACGCTGTCCCGCAGGTTCTTTTTGGCGTCGGTGATTTCCCAGGATATCGGCTTCTGAGCGCCGGTAAGAATAATCGGCTTGTCCGCGTCCTGCACCAAATACGAGAGCGCCGCCGCCGTGTAAGCCAATGTGTCGGTGCCGTGGCAGATGACAAAGCCGTCGTAGGCGTCATATTCCTGCCGAACAGCATCCGCCAGGCGCAGCCAGTGGGCCGGGCTCATGTTGGTACTGTCGATGCTGTAAAGCGCCCGGGTAGCGGGCCGGCACAGCTCCTCCAGCTCGGGCATTTCGGCCAGCAGCTCCCGGCTGGAAAGGGCCGGGGCAAGCCCCTGCGGGGTGATGGCCGAGGCAATGGTTCCCCCGGTAGTAATAAAAAGAATGTTTTTCCTCATTATCATACCATCCTTTTTGGCGTATCACGGCGCCCGGCCGTCGGCGGGCCTCCTGCTGCCGGCAGCCGGGGCGGGGCAGGCTTTACGCCTGTGCGGGCTGCGGCGGCCCTTTTCTTTAGCATATCCATTCCGCCGCTGTTTTGCAAGAGCAGCGCCCCAAAAGGTACGCGCAAAGAAAATGCAGCTTAGCCGGTACACCCTTTTGGAACCGGCATTTTTCACAAATTATTCATTGACTTTTTTACATCGTGTGTTAATATATAAATCGGTTAATTGTTTTGCGGCTAACTGTTTCGTACCCCTCTGCAAATGATGGCCGCAAAAGACCCGCCGGGCAGGCGCTACAAGGCCTGCCGCAAAAAAGGGAGAGTGACGCATAATGACAAGCCCGCCCCTGCAAAGCCAGGTCTTTTGGCTTATGCACCGGATGGTGGCCCTGCACAAGCTGCGGCTACAGCGCAAAACCGCGCCGCTGGGGATGTTTGCCGGCCAGATGCCGCTGCTGCTGTACGTAGGCCGGCACCCCGGCTGTACCCAGCGGGATATTGCCGAAGCGTTGGGTGTGTCCACCCCGTCGGTGGCGACCTCGATCAAGCGGATGCAGAAGGCCGGCATGCTGGAAAAGCTGGCCGACGAGGCAGACATGCGCTGCAACAAAATCTCGCTCACCGCCAAAGCGCAAAGGGTAATCGAAGCCGGGCAGCGGCTGTTTGACGAAGCATGCGCCGAGACCTTTGCCGGCATTGCCGGCGAGGAGCTGCAGCTTCTGGTGCGCCTGCTGCGCCGGATGGAGGAAAACCTGGGTGGGGAAGAGTTTCCCGGGATGGATTTCTTTGAGATCCTGGGCGCGGCCCGACAGGGGCTTGCGCCCAAGGGAGCTATCGGTTTCCCGGGCGAGCCCGGCCCGGCGAGCACTGCGGCCGACCCGGCCAAAAAGGAGGAAACAAAGCCTTGATTAAAACCTTATATCCTTACACAAAGCGGTTTCAAAAATACGCCATACTGGCCCCGGCCTGCGTAATCGGCGAGGTACTACTGGAGATTAGCCTTCCCCGGCTGATGAGCCGGATTGTGGACGTCGGCATCCCCGGCCGCGACATCGGCTACATTATACGGCTCGGCCTGATGATGACCATGCTGGCCCTGGCCGGCATGCTGCTGGGGGCACTGTCCAGCCGGTTTGCCGCGCTGGCCAGCATGGGCTTTGGCTGCGAGCTGCGCAGGGCGGCCTTTCATAACGTGCAGAATTTCAGCTTTTCCAACATAGACAAATTCAGCACCGCCAGCCTGGTAACCCGGCTTACCACCGACGTAACCAATACCCAGAACGCCTACCAGTTGGTAATCCGTATGCTGGTGCGGGCCCCGGTGATGCTGGTGAGCGCCACCCTGATGGCCTTCTCGATCAACGACAGCCTGGTGGCCGTATTCCTGGTGGCCATCCCGGTGCTGGCCTGCGCAATCTATTGCCTGACCCACTGGGCGCACCCGCGCTTTATCGAGATGCTGCACCGGTACGACGACCTGAACAGCTCGGTACAGGAGAACCTGATCGCTATCCGGGTGGTCAAGGCCTTTGTACGGGCGGACTACGAAAAGCAGAAGTTCAAAAAGTCCAACGACGAGCTGACGCAGTCTTCCATTGCGGCCGAGCAGATCATTATTACCATGATGCCGATTATGCAGTTGGTGGTATATGGCTGCATCCTGGCGATCCTCTGGTTTGGCGGGCAGATGATTATCGGCGGCCGCATGTTGAGCGGCGACCTTATCAGCTTTATCAACTATGTAACCCAGATCCTGATGAGCCTCATGATGATCGGCATGGCCTTTACCCAGCTTGTAATGGCCCGCGCCTCGATGCAGCGCCTGGCCGAGGTAATCGAGGAAACGCCCGAGATCACCGGCGCGGCAAAAGGGCAGGGCCCCTCGCTCGAAGACGGCTCGGTCGAGTTCCGGCATGTGGATTTCAAGTACAACCGCCAGAGCGAAGCAGAAACCCTCAAAGACATCTGCCTTTCCATCCGTCCCGGCGAGACGGTGGGCATCCTGGGCGGTACCGGCAGCGCCAAGAGCAGCCTGGTGCAGCTAATCCCTCGCCTTTACGACATCTGCGGCGGCGAGCTGCTGGTGGGCGGCCACCCGGTTAAGGAATACAATTTAGATGTGCTGCGCCATGGGGTGGCGATGGTGCTGCAAAAGAACGTACTGTTCTCGGGCAGCATCCGCGACAATCTCAAATGGGGCGACCCAAACGCCACCGAGCAAGAGATCGTTGCAGCCTGCAAGGCGGCCTGCGCGCACGATTTTATTATGTCTTTCCCCAAGGGATACGACACCGACCTCGGGCAGGGCGGCGTAAACGTATCGGGCGGGCAAAAGCAGCGGCTGTGCATCGCGCGGGCCCTGCTGGCCCACCCGAAGATCCTGATTTTGGATGACTCGACCAGCGCGGTGGACACGGCCACCGACGCGGCCATCCGCACGGCGCTGCGCTCCGAGCTGGCCGGCGCTACCAAGATCATCATTGCCCAGCGGGCGGCAAGCGTCTGCGAGGCCGATAAGATCGTGGTGATGGACGAGGGCCGGATCCACGCGGTGGGTACCCACAACGAACTGATGGGCACCTGCGAAATTTACCGGCAGGTGTACGAATCGCAGCAAAAGGGGGTGGCCTAAGATGCCAAGACCGCGCACGAATTTCCAAAAACCCAAAAATGTCAAAGCGACCCTGGGCCGCGTAATGGGCTATATGCTGCGCCAAAAGTGGATGATGGCGCTGGTAGTGGCGCTGGTGGCGGTCAGCTCAGGCGCCGGCGTTCTGGGCACCTACCTGCTGCGGCCGATTATCAACGAGGGCATCCTGCCTGTGGTGGGCTCGCCCATCACCGCCGAGGCCCTTGCCCCCCTGGCGGGAATGCTGCTGATGCTGGGCGGGGTGTATCTGGCCGGCGCGCTGTGCACCTATGGCCTCCAGCGTATGATGACCGTGATCTCCAACCGGGCGCTGAACAAGCTGCGCACAGACCTCTTTAACCGGCTGGAGGACCTGCCCATCCGATACTTTGACAGCCGCACCCACGGCGAAATTATGAGCCGTTTCACCAACGATGTGGACGCAGTACGCCAGGCCATGAGCCAGGGCATCATCCAGCTACTTACCAGCGTTATTACGGTGGTAAGCACCTTTGTGATGATGCTGGTGCTAAGCCCGCTGCTGACCCTGCTGATTGTGCTGATGCTGGTGGTGATGGTGCAGATCATCAAGGTCGTCACCACACGGAGCGCCGCCGGGTTTAAGGCACAGCAGGCCGCCATCGGCGCAGCCAACGGATACATCGAGGAAATGATCGAGGGGCAAAAGGTCGTAAAGGTTTTTTGCCACGAGGGGGAGGTAAACCGGGAGTTTGACGCGCTGAACGAGCGGCTGCGGGAGGCCGCGGTGCAGGCCAATACCTTTGCCAATATCATCATGCCCATCATGGGCAACCTCTCGTATGTCAACTATGCCTTCACTGCCGCCATCGGCGCCGTACTGGTGATCCGGGGTAACATGGACATCGGCTCCATCGCAAGCTACCTGCAGTACACCCGCTCCTTCAGCCAGCCTATCACCCAGATCAGCATGCAGTTCAACGCGATTCTGGCGGCGCTGGCCGGTGCCGAGCGCATCTTTGCGGTAATTGACGAAACGCCCGAGGCGGACGAGGGGTATGTAACCCTGGTAAACGCACTGCGCACCCCGGACGGCGGCCTGGCCGAATGCGCCGCCCGTACCGGCCTGTGGGCCTGGAAGCATCCCCACCACGACGGCACTACCACCTACACCGAGCTGCGGGGCGACATGCAGCTTGAGGACGTGACCTTTGGCTATGTACCGGAAAAAACCGTGCTCAAAAACCTTTCGCTCTATGCAAAGCCGGGCCAGAAGATTGCCTTTGTGGGCAGCACCGGCGCGGGCAAAACCACCATTACCAACCTGCTCAACCGCTTTTATGAGGTACCGGACGGCAAAATCCGGTACGACGGCATCAACATTACCAAAATCTGCAAGGAGGACCTGCGCCGCAGCCTTGGCATGGTTTTGCAGGACACCCACCTGTTTACCGGCACGGTGCGGGAAAACATCCGCTACGGCCGGCTGAACGCCACCGACGAGGAGGTGGAGGCCGCCGCAAAGCTGGCCAACGCCGATTTCTTTATCCGGCACCTGCCCGACGGGTACGACACGGTGCTTACCTCGGACGGCGCAAACCTGAGCCAGGGCCAGCGCCAGTTACTGGCCATTGCCCGGGCGGCGGTGGCCGACCCGCCGGTGCTGGTGCTGGACGAGGCCACCAGCAGCATCGACACCCGCACCGAAAGCCTGATCGAAAAGGGCATGGATAAGCTGATGCACGGGCGCACGGTGTTTGTGATCGCCCACCGGCTTTCGACCGTGCGCAATGCCGATGCCATTATGGTGCTGGAGCAGGGCGAAATCATCGAACGGGGCAGCCACGACGAGCTGATTGCCCAAAGGGGCAAGTACTACCAGCTATATACCGGGCAGTTTGAGCTCTCATGACCCTCTGCCCGCGCATTTACGCGTCGTCTCGGTGTACGGCGCCGCGGTGCAGAGGCTATGCCTCGCGCCGCGCAAAACCATAAAGCCGCCTGGCCTTTGGGATGGCCGCCGGCGCAAAGCTTTATAAAACTACAGGAGGGTGCTGCATGACGCTCAAGGAAGCCATGGCGGCAAGGCACACGGTGCGCAGATACACCGGCCGCCCGCTGCCGGAGGATATTGCCCGGCAGTTGGAGGAACGCATTTTACAGAATAACCGAGCCCATGGCCTGCAAATGCGGCTCGTTACCGAAAGCGAGGAGGCCCTTCCGGCCGTAATCCGGCTGGCAATGGCCAAAAATGTCCGCAATTTTATTGCCCTGGCCGGGCCTGACGCACAGGGGCTGGACGAAAGGCTGGGCTGGTGCGGCGCCGACCTCGCGCTGTATGCCCAAACCCTTGGGTTGAATAGCTGGTGGATCGGCGGTACCTACCGCCGCAGCGCGGTGCAAAAAAGCGCCGGCCTTGCCCCGGGCACACGGGTTGCCGGGGTACTCGCCGTTGGCTACGGGCAAACGCAGGGAACGCCGCATAGATCCAAAAAGGCAGAGGAAATCAGCATATACCGGGGCCAGCCGCCGCAGTGGTTCACAAATGGGGTGAACGCCGTTCTGCTTGCCCCCACCGCGCTGAACAAACAGGCCTTTACCGTGCGCGGCGAGGGGGATATTGTTTTGATGTCCTGCGACAACGGCATTTTTTCCGGCGTTGACCTTGGCATCGGCCGATACCATTTTGAGCTTGGCGCGGGCAGGGAAAACTTTTGCTGGGGCTAAAAGCCCGGTTTACCCCTGCGCCGCGCTGTATAAGGATTTTTGCGCCAGAGCCGCCCGCCGGGGCTTTTTGCCCCCGGCGGGTGGTTTTATCCTGCCGGAGAGTGTCCACTGCAAGGGTTTATGCTGGCCCAGGCCGGGCGCGGGGGAGAGTCTCCCCGAAAGGCTTTCGGGGAAGGGGCCCTGGTGCCTGAGAGACTGCTCCTCCACACCCAGCCGGCGGGCATCTCCCCGGTTTGGGCACTCCCCCTGCCGGCAGGCATTGCCCCAAACGGCCCAAAAGGTGTATAATAAGATGGGGGTTTTTAGAATACGCACCCCATGGCGGGGCCGCGCCGCGCCATAAACGATCAAAACGCAAAGGATGAGGCATATGCAGTATGGTTTTGTAAAGGCAGCCGCCATCTCGCCCGAGCTGCGCCTGGCGGACTGCGCTTGGAACGCCGGCCGGATTATTGAGGCGCTCAGCGCCGCCAGCCGTGAGGGTGTACAACTAGCCTGCCTGCCCGAGCTTTGCCTGACCGGCTACACCTGCGGCGATTTGTTTTTGCAGGACAGCCTTTTGCAGGCGGCCGAAGCCGCGCTGGAGCAGGTTGTAAATGCCAGCCGCAACTGGAACCTGATCGCCCTTGTCGGGCTTCCCGCCCGGGTAGACGGTAAGCTGTACAACTGCGCGGCGGTCATCAACCGGGGGAAGATCATCGCCCTGATCCCCAAGGCCCACGTACCCAGCTACGGGGAGTTCTATGAGGGCCGCTGG
>CAJTSP010000129.1 GCA_910578965.1 uncultured Oscillospiraceae bacterium | reverse complement strand
ATAAAGTATAACGGTATATTATACTTTTGTCAACCGGGTAAAATAAAAACCGCCCGACACAGTTTTTGCTGCCAGGCGGCTTTTTTATTTCTTGAATACGGCTCCCTGGCCGAGATAAACATGGACAAAATCGCACAAGAAAGTGGTTTATTTCAGCATCTGCAAAAATTCCTGCTCGGTAAGCACCGGCACACCCAAAGCCTGAGCCCTAGCCAGCTTTGAGCCGGCCGCCTCGCCGGCAACAAGATAGGCAGTTTTTTTTGATACCGATCCGCTGGCTTTGCCGCCGTTTTTTGCAATGAGCGCCTCGGCCTCGGCGCGGGACATGCCGGTTAACGTACCGGTAACTACCAGAGTTTTACCGGCCAGCTTGTCGGTTTTGGCCTCGCCGCGCCACCGCATGTTTACCCCGGCGGCGGCTAGGCGGCGGATAAGATCGGCCGTGCCCTCCTTGGCAAAAAACTCTACCACGCTCTGGGCCATGACCCCGCCAAACCCGTCGATTTCGCTGATGCGTTCGGCGCTTGCCTCACGCACGGCCTGCATACTGCCAAAATGCTCGGCCAACAGGGCCGCGGCCTTGTCGCCGATGTTGCGGATGCCAAGGCCAAACAGCAGCCTGTCGAGGTTATTGCCCTTGGAATGCTCGATGGCACGCAAAAGGTTGTCGGCGCTTTTTTGCTTGAATTTGTCCAAGGTAAGCAATTGCTCGCAGGTGAGGGTGTAGATATCCGCTGCCGAACGCACCAGCCCCAGCCCCACAAGCTGAGCGGCCACAGCCTTGCCCAAGCCGTCGATATCCATTGCGCCCCGGCTGGCAAAATGGATGATGTTGCGCAGGCTTTGGGCCGGGCATTCGGGGTTGACGCAGCGCAGGGCGGCCTCGCCCTCTAAATGCACGGCCGGCGCGCCGCAGGAGGGACAGGCCCTTGGCATCTCAAACGGCGCCGCACCCTCCTTATGGCATGTGACCGCAACCACCTCGGGGATGATGTCCCCCGCCTTGCGCACCCGGATGGTGTCGCCAATATGCACATCAAGCTGACGGATAAACTCCTCGTTGTGCAAAATGGCCCGCGAAACGGTGGTGCCCGCCAAAAAAACCGGCTGGAATACGGCGGTTGGAGTGAGCACACCGGTGCGCCCCACCGAAATATCTACATCCACAAGCTCGGTTTCCTTTTCTTCGGGCGGGTATTTGAAGGCGATGGCCCAACGCGGGAACTTGTTTGTGCTCCCCAGCATCTCACGTTGGGCGAGGTCATCCACCTTGATGACCGCACCGTCAATATCAAATGGAAGGCTGCCGCGCAACCGGCCGATAGCCTCAATTTCCCGGATCGCCGCCTCTATATCGGTAAAGGCGCTGTACCGGGGCGAAACCGGAAAGCTCAGCTCCCTGAGGTAATCCAGCCCCTCTTTATGCCCGGAAAGATGCCGGCCGCGAAGCTGCTGGATATTGAACACAAAAATCGACAGGCCCCGCCCGGCCGTGATGCCGCTGTCTTTCTGGCGGAGCGAGCCGGCCGCGGCATTGCGCGGGTTTTTAAAGGGGGGCTTGTCGGCAAGCTCCTGCTCCTCCACAAGGCGCAAAAACGCCTCGCGCGGCATATACACCTCGCCCCGTACCTCCAAAAAATCCGGCCAAAGCCCCGGCTCTCCGGCCAGTTGCTTGGGGATTGCCTTTACCGCGGCAAGATTTGCGGTAACATCCTCCCCCACCAGACCGTCGCCACGGGTAGAACCGCGCACAAACCGGCCGTTCTCGTATTCCAGGCTCACCGAAAGGCCGTCGATCTTGGCCTCCACTACATACACCGGATCCGGGGCCGTCTCTCGCACCCGCCGGTCAAACTCCCGCAGCTCTTCCAATGAAAAGGCGTCCTGAAGGCTTTCCATCTTGACCGTATGGGTCACCTTGGCAAACCGCCCCGATGCAGCACCCCCAACCCTTTGGGTAGGGGAATCCGGCGTAATGAGGGCGGGGTGCTCGGCCTCCAGTGCCTTGAGCTGGCGCATCAGGGCATCGTAATCGTAATCGCTCAGCTCCGGGGCGTCCTTTTCGTAATAAAGGCGGTTGTTCCGCTCGATCACCGTACGCAGCTCCTGCGCTTTTTGCCTCGCCTGCTCCAAATCCAATCCGTCTCACCTCAAGCTGTTTTGGGCCTCGCCTCGCACCCTGCCACTTTAGCGGCTACAGGCGGCGGTTATTCAAGCAAATACCAGTTAGGAGGCTGCCCCTTTTCGTATGCTGCTATTATATCACGTCTGCCCGGGGGATTGTACAAAAAATTGAGGCACGTCCCCCACTACCAGCGCCTGCGCAACGCAGACCTCGTCCTGTACCTCCACACTGCTGGAAAAGCCGGACAGCATAACCCCCATTGTTACATGGAACCTCATAAAAACCAGCAGCTCGGTTTGGTTGATGCCGGAGGTTTGCAGACGGCTGGTGAGGTCGCTGTCTACATAGGATTCCTGCAATACCCGTACCCGCATTTCCGGCCCCATACCGGCCAATAGCTGCCAGCCCACCAGGGTTCCCACCGGGATCGTTACCTCGCGCGAGCTGAGGGCAGACAGCTCGGTGGAAACGGCATGGGTCAGCTCCGCTTTGATGGCGTTTACCGCCGCAGCGTCTGCCACCACCGAGGTAATTCGCCCATTTTGGTCGGTACGCACCTCATAAATATCCCGGTAATGCGCCGGGTTTTCGCTCAGGGCCTGGGTTACAGCACGGTTTATAGCAAGGATTGACAGCTCCTGGCATTCGTATTCCGCCACCGCCATCATCACCGGGCGCACCCGCTGCTCCATCAAAAAAAGCAGGTAACAGACCAGCGCCGCCAAGCCCAGCAAAATCAGCTTGGCCCTGCTGTGTCCGGCTCTGCGCGCTCCTGCCTTGACATCTGCCGCCGGCCGGCCGCCCCTTCGCCGCATCTGCCACACCCCTTTCTGCGCCAAACAACGGATGATAAAAAGGGGAAACCATCCCCTTTCCTTCCATACTATATTCCTTACAGGGGCAAAACGTGAAAAAATATCGCAAAAAATGGGTAAAAGCAAGCGGCAGGCGGGCAAACAAAAGGCCGGGCCCGCCTGTCCGGGGCTATAGCCCCCTCTTCAAGAGCACGGCCGGACCGGCCTTTACAGGAGGCGGATGGATATCTGCCCGGTTCGGCCGCCGGTATTGTTTGTCCGGCGGGCTTGCGGGATAAATCCGCAGGGCTTTTAGAAAAAAGCCTTGACAAGCAAGGTACAATGGACTATACTTAAATGGTACAAAGTACCATACATAAATAAAAAGGAGGCTTTGGGCAGCGTGGATAAACCGGGCACAGAGCAAACGTTTGCGGGGCAGCACGATACCGCAGAATATGAGCGGCCCTGCGTTACGGCGGACATTATCCTTTTTACGGTCGGCGAGGACGGCCGCCTGTCGCTTTTGATGGTCCGGCGTGGCGCCCCCCCCTTTAAGGGTTGCTGGGCTCTGCCTGGAGGTTTTTTGAACGCCGGGCAGGAATCGGCAGAGGAAGCCGCCGCCCGGAAGCTGTACGAGGAGGCGGGTATCCAAAACGCCTATCTCAGGCAGTTATATACCTTCAGCCGGCCGGACCGGGACCCCCGTACCCATGTGGTCTCGGTGGCGTATACGGCGCTGATTCCCCGCGGCAGGCTGCATTTTAGTGCCGGGGATGACGCTGAGGAAGCCCGGTTATTTGCGGTATCCCTTGATAACGGGGTTTTGCTGCTCACCCACAAAGGCCAAACCCTCTGCGAGCCGGAGCTTGCGTTTGACCATGCCGAAATCATCAAAACAGCCGTTTGCCGGCTGCGTGGCCGTATCAACTACGAACCGGATGCCTTTGAACTGCTCAAAGACAAGACGGAATTTACCATTTTTGAGCTCAAACAGGTTTTTGAGACCATTAAAGGTACCTCCCTGGACCCTGCCAACTTCCGCAAGATGTTTGCCCGCAACTATGTTAACACTGGCATGGCGGTGCCCCTGGGCCGCACCCGGCGGGACAAGGGGCGCAAAGCGGCGGCGCTCTACTGCCTAAAGCCGTTTAAAGAGACCCTGTAACACTGCAAGTGCACAAAGGAGGCACAAGAGTTTATGGAAAAGATTAAAACCGGCGCCAACGACCTGCTTGTCGTGGTGGATATGCAAAACGATTTTGTAAACGGCCCGCTGGGCACAGGGCAGGCGCAGCGGATTGTGGCAGGCCTTGCCGCTTTCATCCAAGGTTTCAAGGGCCAAAAGGTTTACACCAAGGATACCCACTCCAGCAGCTACCTTTCTACCCAGGAGGGCAAAAACCTGCCAATAGAGCATACCGTGCGCGGCACCGAGGGCTGGCAGCTCGTGCCCGAGATCGGCGCCCTGGTTACCGAGCAGGACATCATTTTGGAAAAGCCCGGCTTTGGCAGCCTGGCCCTGGCGGATTTGATTGCAGCCCACCATTATGACAACATCTATTTTGCCGGGGTCTGTACCGGTATTTGTGTTATCAGCAACGCAGTGATTGCCAAAGCGGCCGACACCGAATCGGCCATACATATCCTTAAAAATCTCTGCGCCTGTGTAAGCGCCGAGAGCCACGAGACCGCTGTCAGCGCCATGCGCCTTTTACAGATGCAGATTATTGAGTAAAGCCTTAAAAGGCTGAAATTGGGCAGATGAAAGGAGCCGTTCCATATGCGTCTTGCACAAATCATTACTTCCCTGCTGGAAACCGACCTTTATAAGTTCAGCATGGGCCAGGCCATCTATCACCAGTTCCCGGGCTACAAAACCACCTGGACCTTTAAGTGCCGCAACCCGGAGGTGCACTTTACCCCCGAGATGGTGGAGGAAATCCGGGAACAGATCAAAGCTTATTGCAGCCTGCATTTTACCGAGGAGGAGCTCGGCTACATTGACAGCATCCAGTGGATGAAAGGAAGCTATACCGACTTCCTGCGGCTATGGCATCCTCGGTATGAAGATTTTGACATCCATGCAAATGCAGGCTGCGGCCTGTCCATCGAGACGCGCGGCACCTGGCTTAACACCAGCATGTACGAGATTCCTACCCTTGCCATTGTAAACGAGGTCTACTTCCGCATGGAGTACCCTTACGGCGATCTGCTTGCAGGCTTTAAGCGCCGGCTGGGCGACAAGGTCCAAAAGCTTCAGACAGGCCAGTGGCACACCGGCTTTTTTTCGGAATTTGGGCTGCGCCGCCGCCTCTCGGCCGAGGCACAGGAGCTGGCGGTAGAAACCCTGGTGCACTTGAAGGATACGCCACGCTGCGCATCCAAATTTGTCGGCACCTCCAACGTGTACCTGGCCAAAAAATTTGGCATTACCCCCGTGGGCACCATGGCCCACGAGTGGATTATGTGCGTCGGGCAGGGCAACCACAAGCACAACCCGGCCTATTCCAACTGGTATGCACTGAATGCGTGGGTGAAAGAATACGGCATCCTAAACGGGACAGCCCTGACCGATACCATTTCTACCGATTGTTTTTTGCGGGATTTCCAGCTCACCTTTGCAACCCTATTTTCGGGCGTGCGGCATGATTCCGGCGACCCCATCGAATGGGGCGAAAAGATGATCGCCCATTACCAAAAGCTGGGCATCGAACCCAAATCAAAGACCCTCCTTTTCTCAGACAGCCTCGACTTTGAGCGGGCCGACCGCATTTTCCGCCATTTTGACGGCCGGGTGCGCGTAGCCTTTGGCATCGGCACCTACCTTTCCAACGACACCTCGGCGCCGCCTTTAAACATTGTAATGAAAACCACAGCATGCAACGGCCAGGATGTTGCCAAAATTTCGGATATTTCCGGGAAAGAGATGTGCAAAAACAAAGATTATGTGGAGTATCTCACCCGCAGCATTGAATGGCGCATGCAGCATGAAAAAATATCCTGACAGAGCGGGGCGCCGGCTCCTGCCAAAGGATATATGGCAAGCCCAGGCCCCATTAGCCGAGCCGTAAGCTTGGAGCAGCCCCAAAAGGATATGAGGCGGCCGTGCTTCCCGCTTTCATTGTACCAGGAAATTTTCTGTTGCATAATTTTTTTACTCCCCCCAGTTCAACCGGGGGGAGTTCTTTTGCCAAAGCAGTGAAAGCGGGAGCCGCGGGCCGGATGGCAAAGCCCATCCGCGCCCGCGGCTCCCAACCCCTCTATGACGGGCGGCTGCCCAAACCGGCAGCCGCCCGGTATCGACCGGCCCGCCCGGTCCGCGCCGGCAGCGGCCGCAGCGCGTCTGTTTCACCGCGCCCTGCGGCCCGGCGCTTACAGTTGGGCCAAGATCGCGTCGCCCATGGCCGCGCAGCCCACAAGAGTGCAGCCCTCGCTCATCATGTCGCCGGTGCGCAGCCCCGCGTCCAGCACCGCGTTTACCGCCCGCTCGATGGCGTCGGCCTCGGCAGGGGCGTCAAAGCTGTAGCGCAGCATCATGCCGGCGGACAGGATGGTGCCGATGGGGTTTGCCTTGTCCTGCCCGGCAATGTCCGGCGCCGAGCCGTGGATCGGCTCGTACAGGCCCCGGCTGCCCTCGCCCAGCGAGGAGGACGGGATCATACCAATGCTGCCGGTGATCATGCTGGCCTCGTCCGAGAGGATGTCGCCAAACATGTTTTCGGTCACGATCACATCAAACTGGCTGGGGTCCTTGCAGAGCTGCATGGCGGCGTTGTCCACAAACATCTCGCTGTATTCCACCCCGGGGTACTCGCTTTGCAGCCGGTGCATCACCCTGCGCCAAAGCCGGCTGGTGTCCAGCACGTTGGCCTTGTCCACGCAGCAGAGCTTTTTGCGGCGCTTTAAGGCCGTTTCAAATCCGATGCGGCCGATCCGCTCGATCTCGTGCTCGGCATAGGGCATGATGTCGGTGGCCACCAGCTCGCCGTTTACCTCCTGGGTGGTATGGCCGCCAAAATACACCCCGCCGATCAGCTCCCGCACCACCAGGAAATCGATGCCGCGGGCCACGATCGAAGGCTTTAAGGGGCTTGCCTCTGCCAGCTGGGGCCACAGCCGGGCCGGGCGGTTGTTGGCGTAAAGGCCCATGCCCGCCCGCAGGCGCAAAAGGCCTTTTTCCGGCCGCTTGTCGCCGGGCAGGCCCTCCCACTTGGGGCCGCCCACCGCGCCCAGCAGCACGCTGTCGCTGGCAAGGCATTTGTCCAGCTGGGCCTTTGGCAGCGGCTCGCCCCATTTGTCAATGGCGCAGCCGCCCATGTCCACATCGGTATACTGGAAGGTGTGGCCGTATTTTTGGGCCACCGCGTCCAGTACCCGCAGCGCCTGGTTTACGATCTCGGGGCCGATGCCGTCCCCCCGGATCACCGCGATCTGTTTTTGCATGCTCAGCCCCCCTTTTGCCGGATGCTGGGCAGCAGCCCGCCCGCCGAAATGATTTCCTGGATAAAGGG
>CAJTSP010000128.1 GCA_910578965.1 uncultured Oscillospiraceae bacterium | reverse complement strand
AACAAAATCATTGCACAAATCCGGCCTTAGTTTTAGCAAAAGCCGGCAGCGGGTCGGGCCGTTCTGCGCCCCGGCTGTGCCCCCACGGCGCACAAAGAGCGCCTTTGGCCGCCGCGGCGAGCCAAAGGCGCTGTGCGCCGGCGGTGGACGGCGGGCGCAGAAAGCGGCGCCGCGGCCTTGTAAAAGGGCAAGGCGGCGGCGCCGCTGGGCGTGATTGCAGGCGCAGCCCCCTGGCGCGGGGCAGCGGGCCGGGGGGTCAGTGGGCGGTACACACGCCGGGCATATTGTCCCTGCTGTAATAGCCGGTACCGGTGGCAGGGCAGTTGCCGTTGGCAATGTCGCCGGTCTCGGCGCAGTAGGTCTGGCGCACCACGTTCTCCTCGTCGGTGGGGAAAGCCTTAAACTCGAGGTTTTCCTGCACCCGCTCCATCAGGGCCTTCCAGGCCACCTGGGTGGGCTTGCCGCTGGTGGTACGGCCCTCCAGCGAGCGGTCGCTCATGTCAAAGGGCTTGTCAAAGCCCCACCATACGCTGGTAACATAGTACGGGGTAAGGCCCACAAAGGTAAAGTCCTTGTAGTTGCTGGCCGTGCCGGTTTTGCCCACCGCGTCCATCTCGCCGGCGGGGGTCATGCCGCTGGCCGTGCCGCCGCCCAGCATCACGTTGCGCAGCAGCCGGTTCATGATCATGGCGGTGGAGGGCTGGATGGCCTGGGTGCGGCTGATGGTGCTGGAAACGTCCATATACGGCTCGCCGTTCGCGTCGGTGACCTCGGTGTACAGGTGGGGGGTCACATACACGCCGCCGTTGCCAAACATCTGGTAGGCCGCGGCCAACTGCACAGGAGTGACGCCGCCGCCCTGGCCGCCCAGCACAATGGGGCTGTAATCGTTGTCGGTGGGGGCAAGGTCCTCGAGGTGCAGGGTGTCGTGGGCAAAGTTGTACATATTGTCCACCCCAACGGTGCTGCCGGTCCAGACTGCTACCGTGTTGAGGGATTTTGCCAGCGCGGTGCAGAGCAGCACCGGCTCGCCGGTACCGGGGCCGGTAAAGTTGACCGGCCAGTCGCGCCAGACGTCCTCCCGCGCGATGGCGGCGGGGTCGTTGATGCCGCCAAAATAGCCGGCAAACTCGGCTTTAAGCACCTTTTTGTCCGCCGCGGTATAGAATGGGGCGTCGCTCATGAGGGAGGAGTAGTTGAGGGTGCCGTAGTCGATGGCAAGGCTGTAGGCCGCGATCGGCTTCATGCTGGAGCCGGTCTGCCGGGCCACAAAGGCGCGGTTGAGGCCAAGGTCCACCTTTTTTTCGCCCAGGCCGCCCACCAGCGCCACCACCTCGCCCTCGTAGTTGAGGGTGGCCATGGCCGCCTGGGTGCGCACCCGGCGGTAGTAGAGGGTGTTGCCCTCCTCGTCGGTGCTGGTCTTGGGGGTACCGTCCTCATTGAGGACAATCTCGTCCTCCTCCTGGATGAGCTCCTCGGCGATCTCCTCCTCCCGCCAAAGCGGCGCAAAAATCTCGTCGTTTGCGTTGAGCATCACCTGTTCCATCTGCTGCTGCACAAAGGGATCCACCGTGGCGTAGATGCGCAGGCCGCTGTTATAGATGACGTTGAGGGCCTGGGATTCGCCTTCCCAGCCGTTTTCGTCGTTGATGTCGTCAATCAACTGGCGGATGATGGCATCGGTAAAATACGAGTTGTTGCTGGTGCGGGTAACCACCTCGTCGGTCTGCCCCTCGGCCAGCTCAAGCGGGGAGTTGACCGCCTGCTCGTACTCGCTGTCGGTGATCCTGCCCTGCTGCCACATAAAATACAAAACGTCGTTGCGGCGCTGCAGATGGGTTTCCGGGTTGGTATAGGGATTATAGAGGGTGGGGTTTTTGGTGATGGCCGCAATGGACGCGCATTCCTGCAAAGAGAGGTCGCCCAGCTCCTTGCCAAAATAGGTGTCGGCCCCGGCGCGCACCCCCGCGATCCGCCCGGTAAGGCTGATGGTGTTGAGATACGCCTCTAAGATCATGTCCTTGGAGTAGCGGTTTTCCAGGCCAATGGCGCGGAAAATTTCCCGCACCTTGCGCATGGGGTCCTGGTCGTCGTCGCCGGTGATATTTTTGATGAGCTGCTGGTCGATGGTGGAAGCGCCCTGCTCGCTGTCATACAGGCGCAGCCGGCCGTTTGTAAGCCGGTTGAGCACTAAGTTGATGGTGGCCGAGAGGGTGCGCTTAAAGTTGACGCCGGGGTGCTCATAAAAAGTCTTGTCCTCGGTGCAGATAAACGCCCACTGCAGGTCTTGGGGTATCTCATTGAGATATGCCCAGATACGGTTATTGTCCCGGCTGAGGGTATCGTACACCTCCCAGACGGTAGGGTCGTCGTGGTTGCGGGCATAGATAATGGTGGTATAGGCAAGGTCCATGTTGTCCAGGTCCAGCAGATCGGCGTCGGCCGCGGTGGCCTTGACAACATACATGCTCAGCAGCACCGCCAGCACGCTGCCCAGCATCACGCCAAGGCAGCCCATACAGACGCAAAAGCGCCAGAAAAAGCTCCAAACCCGCCCAATCACCGAACGCTTTTTCTTTTGAGGGCCTTGGGGCGGCTGGCCCCCGCCCCCCTGCCGCCTGGCCTCCGGCCGGCCGGAAGCAGGCCGCTGCGTACCGGGGCGGCCGGATACAGGCCGCTGCGTACCCGGGCGGCCTGCGGATGCATGCTGCGCGCCGGAGCCGGCCCCAGACGGGCGTGGGGCGGCCGGGCGCCCCGCAGAAGAGCGCTGCGCGCCGGAAGCGGCAGCCGGGCGGCCGGAAGATGCATGCTGCGCGCCGGAAGGGGCCGCGGGGCGCGGGGCGTCGGGATGCCCAGGCCCGGCCGGCCGGCGCGCACTGGAACCCGTATTGAGCCGGCGCACAGGGCGCGGCTCGCGGGGATCGTTGGTTGCGATGGGGATCGCCTCCCTTACTTTGAGACGCTGAAGCTCTTTCATGAACCCGGGGCGCAGCGGGGTTTGCCGCAGCGCCAAAACCGGGATACGCTGTTTGGCCGTTATAAGGGTATCATAGCCGGCCTGCGGGTATTATAGCACATCCCGCATCAAAAAGTACAGCCGGCCAGGCAGGAAAAGGCAACGCATCCGCCAAATGTGGCGGCAAACGCCCAAAACGGGCCTCCACACATGTTTAAGCCGGGCCTGCGCGGCCCATAGTAAGCGGGAGGTGATCCTGTGCGTAAACAATGGTTTTGGGCGCTGGCCGCACTCTGTGCCGCCGCCCTTGCGGTGAGCATCGTGTGGATGGCCGGCCCCGCGCTGCCCCGGGAGCCGGCCGGCAGCCTATCTGCCGGGCAGGTCGCCCCTTACCTTCTGCGGGACGACGCCGGGCGTATTGCGCTGTTCCGGCCGGGCCAGGAGGAGCCGGTGCGGGTATACGAGCTTTACACCCACCTGCTGCCGCAGGAGGACGTACTGAGCCTGCAAAAGGGCATCCCCATAGAAAGTGAGGAACAGCTTGCCCGGCTTTTGGAGGATTTTGGGCTGTAGGGAGCCAGATACGTTTTTAAGAGGATGCGCCCGGGAGCCAGGAAACTGCGGCAGGGGCGCCGGCCTAACCGGCCAGGATAGGTGCACAAAGAACGCCGGCCCCGCGGCGCAGGGCCCTGCCCGGCACAAAGGGGGCCGCAGCAGGGGCGCCGCCTTCGCGGCGCAGGAAACCCGTTCGGCAAAGCCCCTCAGGGCTTTTGCGGCAGGATCTCAAGCCAATAGCCGTCCGGGTCCTCAATAAAATAGATGCCCATGGCCGGGTTTTCAAAGCAAACACAGCCCATTTCCCGATGCCTTTGCAGCGCCGCGTCAAAATCGTCCACCGAAAAGGCTAAATGAATCTCGTTGTCGCCAAGGTCATAGGGCTCGCTGCGGTCACGCAGCCAGGTGAGCTCCAATTGGTGGGCCGTGGCCCCGTCGCCCAGGTACACGAGGGTAAAGCTGCCGTCCCCCGCTTGCTTTTCGCGTACCGGCACAAGGCCCAGAGCCTCCTTGTAAAAGGCGAGGCTTTTTTCGAGGTTTAATACGTTGAGATTGTTGTGCACAAAGCGGAACTGCATGGCGCAAGCCTCCTCGTCTTAAAATTGATCGTATTTTTTATTATAGCCCCTCGGCCGCCCCGCCGCAAGCCGCCGGGACGGCCAAGGGGCTTTTTCCTGCCGGAACGGTTGCTTTTATAGGCCAAAATATGGTATAAAATAGGATATAAAACCGATAAACCCGGGCAATTTGTCGGCTCGGAAGGGAGAAACCGCATGAACCTTGTTGACCACCCCATTGACCCGGCGCTGATCCTGCAAAAAAAGCGCAGCCTCAAGCGGGCCTTGAGCGCCGCGCCCGGCCTTGTGCCCAAGCGCATCGCCCTGATGAGCGGCAGTACAATTGGCGAAATCAAAAACATCCTGGAACTGTTTTTGCTGGCAAACGGCATCCGGCCCACATTTTACGAGGGGCAGTACGGTTTGTTTTACGAAAACCTCGTATTTGACGACGGCTCGCTGGCCGCCTTTGCGCCCGAGGTCATCTACATCCATACAGGTGTGCACAACATCCAGCACTGGCCCGAGCCGGGCGAGGGGGCCGAGGCCGCAGGGCAGAAGCTGGAGGCCGAGCTGGCCCGCTTTGCCGGCGCGGCCAAGGCGGCCCTGGGCTTTGGCTGCCCGGTAATCCTGAACAACCTTGACCTGCCGGTATACCGCGTAATGGGCAACCGTGAGGGCAGCGCAGCGGAGGGCCGGGTGCGGTTTGTGCGTCGGCTCAACGAGGCGCTGGCCCAACTGGCCGACACCACCCCGGAGCTCTATCTCAACGACCTTGCCTATTTGCAGGCGATGCACGGGATGGACGCCTTCAGCAGCCAAACAGCCTGGTACGCCTACAAGTACGCGGTGAGCATCGACTGCATCCCTTACCTCTGCCAGAGCGTGGCCAACATCATCAAAAGCCTGTTTGGCCGCAACAAAAAGGCCCTTGCGCTGGACCTGGACAACACCCTTTGGGGCGGCGTAATCGGGGACGACGGGCCGGAGGGCATTGTGCTGGGCAGCGAAAGCCCGGCCGGCATGGCTTACAGCGAATTCCAGGCCTACCTGCGCGCGCTCTCCCGGTTAGGGGTGCTGCTGAACGTGTGCAGCAAAAACGAGGCCGCCAACGCCGAGGCAGGCTTTGCCCGGGCGGACAGCGTGCTCAAAAAAGAAGACTTTGTATGCTTTAAGGCCAACTGGGAGCCCAAGCACCTCAACCTGGCAGCTATGGCAAAGGAAATCAACCTTTTGCCGGACAGCTTTGTATTTGTAGACGACAATCCCGCCGAGCGGGAAATTGTGCGGCGGGAGCTGCCGGCTGTAACCGTACCCGAGATGGCCGCGCCCGAAGACTATATCAAAACCCTGGACCGGGGCGGTTATTTCGAGGTGACCTCCCTCTCGGCCGACGACCGCAAGCGTACCGAGATGTATCGCCAGAACGCCCAGCGCGCGGCATTGGAGCAAAGCTTTGGCAGCTACGACGACTATCTCAAAAGCCTCGCGATGGTGGGCGAGTTCGGCCCCTTCGACGCCGCGCACGCCGAGCGGATTACCCAGCTCATCAACAAAACCAACCAGTTTAACCTCACTACCCGCCGGTATTCGGCCGCCGAGGTGGAGGGCCTTTTGGGGGACGACGGGCACATCACCCTTTACGGCCGGCTGCTGGACAAGTTTGGCGACAACGGCATTGTAACTGCCCTGATCGGCGCGGTAAAGGGCGACACCCTGGACATTGAGCTGTGGGTTATGAGCTGCCGCACCTTTAAGCGCCGGCTGGAGCACGCCATGTTCGACCAGATCGTAGCGGCGGCAAAGGCCCGCGGGCTGCGCCGGATCGTGGGGCATTACTATCCCACCGCCAAAAACTTGCTTGTAAAGGACTTTTATGCTACAATCGGGTTTGAGAAAACAGACGAGGATGCCGACAAAAACGCCACATTTGCGTATTTTCTGGGCGCAGAGCACGCGCCCCTGTGCCATGTGATGGAAATCAGAAAGGCGAAAGGAGCCGGGTAAAGATGGACAAGCAGGAAATTTTTGACTCCGTACAGCAAATTTTTAGAGACAACTTTGACGATGAGGAGCTTATAATCACCCGCGAGACCTGCGCGGACGATATTGAGGACTGGGACAGCCTCGAGCAGATCAACCTGCTCACCGCGATGGAAAAAAAGTTTGGCATCAAGTTTAAGCTTGAGGATGTGCGCGGGCTGAAAAACGTGGGCGATTTGCTGGATCTGATCGGCCGGCTGGCCGCGTAAAAACGCAATCGCAAAGGGCCGGGGCCTCAAGGGGTACCCGGCTCTTTTTGCAAGGGTGTGCCGGCCCCCCAAAGGGGGCCGCCCGCCCCTGCCGCAAAAACCTATAA
Organism: uncultured Oscillospiraceae bacterium; assembly: GCA_910578965.1. Taxonomy (GTDB): domain Bacteria; phylum Bacillota; class Clostridia; order Oscillospirales; family Ruminococcaceae; genus UBA7177. The sequence goes on along the minus strand of CAJTSP010000128.1, from coordinate 1,291 downwards.
AAGGAGTGCCGCAGTATGAACAGCTATACCCTGGCCGAGCTGGCCCCCGGCCTTGCCGAGAGCTTTACCGTAACCGTAACCGAGGATATGATGCGGCAGTTTTACGCCATCACCGGCGATTGCAGCCCCATCCATATGGATGCGGCGTATGCAGCCGAACGGGGCTATGCCGGGCGGGTGGTGTACGGCATGCTGGGCGCAAGCTTTTTTTCCACCCTGGCCGGCGTCTACCTGCCGGGCGAGCACTGCCTTTTGCACAGCGTGGAGGCAAAGTTCGCAAAGCCGGTGATGGTTGGGGATGTACTCACCGTGAGCGGCAAGGTAACCGAGGTCAACGGGACCTTTGGCGAGGTAACCATCAAGGCCGTCATCACCAACCAGGACGGCCAAAAGGTAACCCGCGGGCTGATTAAAGCAGGGGTGGAAAAATAAAGCCGGGGTCGGCGCAAAGCAAAAGGCATGGCCGGCGCGCAGGATACCGCCCGGTTTTGCAAAAAGGAGGGAATTGCATGGGTAGCTGTTATCTCATCACCGGCGCCACCAGCGATGTGGGCGCGGCGCTGATCCGGCGGATATTGGGGCCGGAGGATACCGTGATCGCACAGGGTGCGGGCGACCTTGCGGTGCTGGACGGGCTGTGCAAAGAGCATCCGGGGCAGATCCACCGCTTTGATGCGGACCTGGCCAGCCCCGAAGCATTGGATACGTTTGTCCGCGAGGCGGGCGAGGCGGCCGGCACCCCCACCCATCTGGTGCACCTGCCGGCGCTGCGGGTGATCAACACCAAATTCAAAAAGTTTGACGAGGAGCGGTTTGAGCTGGATGTAAGCGTGCAACTACGCAGCGCGCTGCGGCTGTGCAAGGCCTTTTTGCCCAAAATGGCCAAGGCCGGCTTTGGGCGGGTGCTGTTTATGCAGACCAGCTATACCCTTGGCATGCCGCCCAAAAACACCGCCGCCTATGTGGTGGTAAAAAGCGCGATCGGCGGGCTGGTAAAAAGCCTTGCGGCCGATTACGCCGGCACCGGCGTTACCGTGAACTGCGTGGCCCCCAGCATGATGGAGACCAAGTTTTTGGCCGACACCAGCAGCCTGATTGTGGAGGCGGCCGCCCAGGCAAATCCAATGGGCCGCAATGCCCGGGTGGAGGATGTGGTGCCCGCCATGGCCTTTTTGCTGAGCGAAGAGACGCGGTTTATCACCGGCGTTACCCTGCCGGTAACCGGGGGCAGCGCGCTATGAGCGAAAAAAATGAGCCCACCCGCGGCGGGGCGGGCCGGGCAGACATGGAT
>CAJTSP010000127.1 GCA_910578965.1 uncultured Oscillospiraceae bacterium | reverse complement strand
GCGGGTAAAATAGCTGGCGCTCTCGTACCCTACCAGCCGGGCCACCTCGGCGCTTGGGCGCAGGGGGTCGGCCAGCAGTTCCTTGGCAGCCTGGATGCGCAGGTCGGTCAGGCAGTCTAAAAAGCCCACCCCAAATGCCCGCTTAAAGCTTACCGAAAGGTAAGATGGGCTGATATGCAGGATATCGCTCACCGAATCCAGCGAAATATCATTCATATAGTTTTGCTGCAGATAGCTCTTTACCTTGGCCATGGCCAAGGGGGCGGTTTCAGGGTCTTCCGCTTCCTCATCGCGGGGGAGCGCGCCCTCACGGGCAAGCTCCTCCAACTGGCGCTGGGCCTCGGCCTGGGCAATGGCACGGCGTACCGAGGCCTCCACCTCATCCGGCTGTACGGGCTTCAGGATATAATCGCAGGCGCCCAGATGCACCGCCTCATGGGCGTATTCAAAAAGGCTGTAGGCGGTAATAAACAGGACCTTTGTGCCCGGCCGCTGCGCTAAGATCTGCCGCGCGGCGTCCAGCCCATTGATCCCCGGCATCTCGATGTCGAGCAAAACAAGGTCGGCGCCCCACAGCACCGCCGCCTCTACTGCGCCGCGTCCGTGCTCGGCGGTGCGCACCTCGGCCTCGTGCGGCATCCGGCGGCAAAGGATGTCGGCCAGCAGCTCGCGCTCGGCATATTCGTCGTCAGCAATCAGTATCTTGGTCATCCGGGCCCTCCTTCCCCTCGGTATCCAGCGGCGGCTCGGGCTGCAGCACCAGCGGCAGGCGCAGGGTCACCCGGGTGCCGCGGCCGGGGCTCGAGCGTATCTCAAAGCCGCAGTCCCCCTCCAAAAGGCGCAGGCGGGCCGCAATGTTGTACAGCCCAATCCGCTTGCCGTCCACCGGCGGGCTTCTCAGCCCGGCCAGCAGGGCCCGTTTTTGCGCGCTGGTCATGCCGACACCGTTATCGCTGACGCTGATGCGTAGCTGGCCGCTGTGGCAGGCGATCCGCACCCAAACAAGGCCGCCCTCCTCCTTGGGGGCCAGCCCGTGCTTGAGCGCGTTCTCCACCAAGGGCTGGAGCAGAAAGGAAGGGGCAAGGGTTTCGGTAAGGTCCAGCTCGGGCGAGATGCGCCAGCGAAGCTGCATCCGGTTCCCGAAGCGGGCGTGGTAAAGCAGGAACAGGCTGTCCACAATGCGCACCTCCCGCGAGAGGGGGGTGGCCTCCTCGTTGCTGGCCAGCGCATAGCGCAAGAGCCCCGCCAGCGAAAGCAGCATGGTTTGGGTGCGCTGCGCCTGCTCCTGCCCGGCGGTATACTGGATGACGTTGAGGGTGTTGAATAAAAAGTGCGGGTTGATCTGGCTGCGCAGCTTCTGGAGCTGTTCGCGCTCCATCAGGGCTTGCAGCTCGAGAGCCTCGGTTTCGCGTCTGTGTAGCGCGCGCTCCATCTCGTTTTTTTCGTTCAGCAGCCCCACCCGCGCTTTCATGGAGTGCTTCATCTCATTAAAGGCGTCTGCCATCTGCCCGATCTCGTTTTTGTGCGGCACAATCACGTCCGGTATCTCAAAATTGCCCAGGCCAATCTGCTGCGAGGCGCCTGCCAGCTCCCGTACCGCGCCGGTCAGCCGCCGCATCAGCACCACCAGCCATATGCCCAGCACCGCCATCACGAGCACCACCAGCGCCTGCAGGTTCTGGAGCTGCTGCTTAAGGGTAATGGTGTGCAGGTAGGAGGTTTGGTTTTCGTGGATGGCGATCTCCAGGAGCTGCTGGATATATTGACGCAGGTACTCGCCGCAGGGCTGGCAGCGGCTGTAATAGGCGGCGGCGGCCCGGGTGCTCTGCCCGCCTTTTAGCTGCTCCGAAACGCTTAAAAGGCTTTTTTGGTAGGTAATAAAGGTAATATCCGCCGCGCGGGCCAGCAGGTATTGTTCTTCGCCCACCACATCCAGCCGCTTTTCAATGCCGGCCAGGTACTGCGCCGCCCTCAGCCGCTCGTGTTCCAGCTCCTCGGTAAGGGCGTTTGGGTCGCCGTAATCCCAGCGGTAGTCTCCCAGCAGCTTCATGCTGGCCTCGATGCTGTTCAAAAACCGGCTGATGGTATAGATGTTGCTGGTTTGCCGCTCGATGGGCTCCAGTACGTGGCGGTTTTGGTAATAATCCACCAGCAAAAGGGCTACCAGGGTGGCGCCAAAGGCCAAAACCAGCAAAAAAATCTGCCGCATCAGGCTGACGCGGGGGCGGGCTTTGGAGGCGGCGGCATCCGGCACGGCAGCTTCCCTCCCTCAAGGCTTTTTTTCATGATACCACCCTTTGCTGTACGGCGCAAGGCGGCGGCCCGGTTGCAATTTTGGCTCCTGTATGCTACAATGCAGCAAACATCAGCAGGCTGCCGGAAAACCTGCCGCTGCTTTTGGCAGGCGCGGCTTTTGGGCGGCCCAATATCAGGGCGGGGCGTACCGCCTCAAGGGGGAAAAGCCTATGGTCGAAAAAAGCATCCTGATCCCCGTCCGGCTGGACAATGCCGCTTTTCAGGATTTTGCGCTGTTTGATACCTTTTTCCGCCGCGGTACCCTCCGGCGTATCTGTCTGTTTTCCGGGCCGCTTATCGCCGCGGCCTGCGTATGCTTTGCCTTTGGCAATGCCCGCAACCAGGGCGCGCTGCTGGGCGGGGTGCTGCTGGCGGTAGGGCTTGTGCTGCCCGCAGCCTATCTGCTCAATTTTTTTAAGGAGGTCAAGCAAAAGGGCAACCAGCTTGGGCTCGAAAAGCCAAAGCTTGTATACACCATCCGGCTGGATGAAGAGGGGGTATCCTTTCGTCCCGCGCAGCCCGGCAAAAGCGGTACAGCTTCCACGGCCCCAAGGGAGGAGGCCGTTACCCCTTGGCCGCAGGTGTACGGCGCCTGGCGCACCAAAGAGGCGGTGTACCTATACGCGGCCGAAAATGCCGCTTACCTGCTGCCAGCCGGCCAGGCCAGCGTGCCGGGCGAGGAGCTGTGGGCCTTTATCGCTGCCCATCTTGCGCCTCAAAAGCTGCACGTCCGCCGCGGCAAGGCCTGAACGATGCGCGGCTTAAGCCCCTTTTGGGCTGTTGGCAAGGCCACCCATTGAAAAACCCGGCGCTTTGCCCCGGCAAACTTCGCAAAAATGCCCGTTTATGGCAGAAAGCCCTAACGATGCCTTTTTTCCTTTTCTAAAAAGCCGCTCTCATTTCCTGCGGGGCTTGGCTTGCCAGACATCCCCCTTTGGGCTGGAGGGCGCCGGCATACGCGCAGCGGCTGCGGGCATGGCCGACAGCCAAACCCAAAATCAAGGCGGGGGGCCCGGGCAAAAGGGCTTTTGCTTGACGCTTAGGGGGCCTTATTCCAACACCAGCGCGGCATTCTCCAGATGCCCGATTACCGGCAGGTGCTGCGGGCATGCCGCTTCGCACTGCCCGCAGCGGAGGCACTCGGAGGCCTTGCCGTGGCCCTGGGCCATCTGCGCATAGCTCTTTTTGGCGGCGGGCAGTTGGCCCTCGCCAAACCGGCTTATCTTGTTTATCAGCTTAAAAATATCCGGGATAGCGATCTTCTGCGGGCAGCCGTCCACGCAGTAGCGGCAGGCGGTACAGGGGATGCTGGCGGCGTCCCGGATCATGTCTGCCGCCTGCTCCACCAGCCGCCGTTCGGCGCTGCTCAGCGGCTGGAACGCACCCATGTACCCAAGGTTATCCGCCATCTGTTCTTCGCTGCCCATGCCGGAGAGCACCATCGCCACCCCCTCCAGCGAGGCCGCAAAGCGCACCGCCCAGGACGCTGCCGAGGCCTGCGGCGAGGCCCCTTTCAGCAGGGCCTCGGCCTTTTGGGGCAGGCTGGCCAGCAGCCCGCCTTTAACCGGCTCCATCACGATCACCGGCTTATGGTGCCGCCGGCAGACCTCATAGCACCGCCGGGCCTGCACCTCGGGGTCCTCCCAGTCCAGGTAGTTCAACTGCAGTTGCACCACCTCCATCTCGGGGTGGCGGGTGAGGAAATCCTCCAGTACCTCGGGCGTATCGTGGAAAGAAAACCCGACATGCCGGATTTTGCCCTCGGCCTTTTTTTGGGCCACAAACTCAAATGCGCCGATCCGTTCGGCCAGGGCAAGCCGCTCGGCGTCCATCGCGTGCAGCAGGTAGCAGTCGAAATATTCCACCCCGCAGCGCCTTAGCTGCCCGGCAAAAAAGCCCTCTAACTGGTCGGCCTGCTGTACCAGGAAAAAGCTCAGCTTGTCGGCAAGGAGGTAGCTCTCGCGCGGGTAGCGTTTGGCCACGCATTCCCCAAAGGCAAGCTCGCTGTTGAATTTGCCGTGGTAGGGTGCGGCAGTGTCAAAGTAAGTAAAGCCTTCGGCCAAAAACCGGTCGGCCATCCGGCATACCGCCTCGTAATCGATTTTAGAGGTATCTTTGGGATCGGTCAGCGGCAGGCGCATCAGCCCAAAGCCCAGTTTTTTTGGTTCCATTCTCGTACTCTCCTTTTTGGGGTTTTTCAAAAACAGCGCTATCCGGCAAAGGCCGCGGCGGGATAAAAGGCAAAGGGCTCAAAAACCAGCGAAAAACTGCAGGATTTTTGCCGTTATCCTTTTGTGGAGCCATTGCCGATATCCGGGGGCAAAAGAGTTTTGGCCCCGCTTTTTTGCGTACCGGCTTTTATGGCTTATATCTTGATTTTCATCCATCTGCCGCTGCGAAAGCGCATAAAGGTCAGCGCCAGCCGGATGCTTTGATCCAGCAGCAGGCCCAGCCAGGCGCCCAGGAGGCCCATATTTAGCGCGTAGATAAACACCCAGCCGCTCAGCGGCCGGAAGATCGCCACGCTCACCAGCCCCACCATTGCCACATATTTGGTGTCGCCCGCCCCGCGCAGCCCACCGCTGAAAATTACCTGCGAAATTTGAGTGTACACAACGATGCAGGCCAGCCGCATAATCATCCCGCCGTGCGCCAGCACGGGCGCTTCGGCGGTAAAAAAGCCGAATATTTCCAGCCCAAAAAACAGGTAGACGGCAGCCAGGAGGGTAGAGCAGAGAAGACCCATCCGCTGGCAGTAGCTGCCATAGATGCGGGCAAGGTCCGGCCGTTTTTCGCCCAGGCTCTGGCCCACCAGCGCTACCGACGCAATGGACAGGCCGTCCCCAAACGAAAAGGATATGGTAATAATGTTCATGCCGATCTGGTGGGCGGCAAAGGCGTTGGTGCCAAGCCGGGCCACCATCATGGCATAGGTCAAAAACCCAAAGCGTAAAAACAACTGCTCGGCCAGGGTGGCGCTGCCAATACTCCCAATGGTGGCAAGGGTGCGCCGGTCAAACCGCAGGCGGTTTGCGGGCGCGAACAGGTACAAAAAGCCCTCCGGGTGCAGAACCGAGCACACCGACATCACCAGCGCCACCACCGTGCCGCACACGGTGGCCAGGGCCGCGCCCCGCACCCCCAGCGCCGGAAAACCAAAATGTCCCTCGATGAGCAGGTAGTTCAGCACGATATTGACAAGGTTGGAGGTCACGTTGGTGCGCAGGGCGATCCGGGTGTTGCCGCAGCCCCGCTGGGCCGCGTTGATGACCAGGCTCATCACGTTAAAAAACATACCGCCCATAATAATGCGGAAATACGAGGCCGCAAGCAGGTGGGTGTCCTCATTGGAGCCGGCCAGCCGCAGGATAGGCTCGGCAAAGGCCACAAACAGGCTGCTGATCAAAAGGGTCAGCCCGGCCACCAGCAGCATGGCCTGCACCAGCACCCGGTTGGCCCCTTCGCGGTCGCCCTCGCCTTTGCGGCGGGCCACAATGGCGCTTACCGCCACGTTGAGGGACAAGAATACCGCCAGCCCCACAAACTTGGGCTGGTTGGTAAGCCCCACCGCCGCAATGGCGCTGGCCCCAAGCTTTCCTACCATAATGGTGTCCACCACCGATACCAGCGCCACTAAAAAGCTCTCGAGGGTGCTGGGCCAGGCAATTTTGAAAGCATGCGCCAGCAGCCGGTGCTGGCTGGGCAGTTCGCCGCAGGGCTCCATGCCCCGCAGCGCACGTTTTACCGGAAAAGCGCGCCGCAGCACCCGCTCCCAAAGCCCTGCCGGGATGGGCGTTTCCTGCCGGGTATCCACCAAGGCCGGCACCTCCTTTTTTATGGGTTGGGCAGGTTCATCTGCGCTTTTTTGGCAACGGTTTCGCGCAGCCCGTCCACCTCGGCCAGCCAGAGCGCGGCCGAAGCGTCGCTGGGCATCCGCCAGTCGCCCCGGGGCGAAAGGGTCACCGAGCCGATCTTGGGCCCGTCCGGCAGGCAACTGCGCTTAAACTGCTGGGCAAAAAAGCGGCGGTAAAAGTTTTGCAACCAGTGCATCAGCACCTCGTCCGGGTAGCGGCCCGCAAAGGCGGCCTGGGCCAGCCGCAAAATTTTGCCCGGCCCAAACCCAAAGCGCAAAGCGTAGTAAAGGTAAAAATCGTGCAGCTCATAAGGGCCCACCAACTGCTCGGTCTGCTGGCCGGGGCCGCCGTCCTCGGCGGCGGGCAGCAGCTCGGGACTTACCGGCGTGTCTAAAATATCCAGCAGCACCCTTTGTAGCGCCCCCTCGCCGGCCCGGCCGGCCTCATACTGCACAATGTGGCGCACTAAGGTTTTGGGCACCCCGGCGTTTACCCCGTACATGCTCATGTGGTCGCCGTTGTAGGTGGCCCAGCCCAGCGCCAGCTCGCTTAGATCGCCGGTGCCCACCACAAGGCCGTTTTCGCGGCCCGCAAGATCCATCAGCTCCAGGGTGCGCACCCGGGCCTGACTGTTCTCAAAGGTCAGGTCATACTGGTCCTCCGGCTGGCCAATGTCGGCAAAATGGCTGCGCACCGTGCCGGTGATGTCGATCTGCCGGAACTCCACCCCCAGCTCCCTGCAAAGCAGCTCGGCGTTCGAGCGGGTGCGCTTGGTGGTGCCAAAGCAGGGCATGGTCACGGCCAGCACGTCGGCGGCCGGGCGGCCCAGCCGCTCCATCGCCCGCACCGCCACCAGCAGCGCCAGGCAGGAGTCCAGCCCGCCCGAAATGCCCACCACCGCCTTTTTGGCCCCGGTGTGGGCCAGCCGCCGGGCAAGGCCGGCGGCCTGCATGGTCAGGATGCGCTCGCAGCGTGCGGCGCGCTCGGCTCCCTCTGGCGGCAAAAAGGGGGTAGGGGAGACCGGCCGGGTCAGCCGGGTATCCCAGGGCGCCAGCGAAAAGGGCACAAGGGTGTACCCATCGGCGCAGGGGGTAAAGCTGGTGTTGCGCATCCGTTCGCCGGCCAGCCGCTCAAGGTCAAATTCGGTCACGCAGCGCCCCGCCCCAAAGGGCTCGCTCTCGGCCAGCAGCCGGCCGTTTTCGGCCATCAGGTTATGGGCGGCAAACACCATGTCGGTGCTGGATTCCCCCTGCCCCGCGTCGGCGTACAGGTACCCGCACAAAAGCCGGGCCGATTGCCCCCGTACCAGCTCCTGCCGGTACTCGGCCTTGCCGGCCGTTTCGTCGCTGGCCGAGAGGTTGGCAATCAGGGTGGCCCCGGCCAGGGCGTGGGCGGTGCTGGGCGGCTGCGGGGCCCACAGGTCCTCGCAGATCTCTGCTGCCAGGCAAAAGGCGGGCAGTTGCCTGCACTGGAACAAAAGCCTTGTGCCAAAGGGCGCCGTGCCGCCCAGGCAGGCAATCTCGCGCACTCCCTCGGGCGCGGGGGTGAACCAGCGTTTTTCGTAAAATTCGGCGTAGTTGGGCAAAAAGGTCTTGGGCACAAGCCCCAGCAC
>CAJTSP010000126.1 GCA_910578965.1 uncultured Oscillospiraceae bacterium | reverse complement strand
GGCGGGCAACAGCCGCGCGCCGGGGTAAAAGACGCGGGTGACGTTTTCGGGCTCGTAGGAACTTTTGAGCCCCGCAAAAAACATCTGCATCGCCTCAGCGCCCCGCGCAATAGGGAGCAAGGTAGGGGTTATGCGCCCGCTCATAGCCGAGGGTGGAAAACTCCTCGTGACCAGGCAGCACCTGGGCCGAATCCGCCACCGGGAGATTGGCCAGCCGGCGCAGGCTCTCGCGCATGGCCTCGGGGCTGCTCTCGGCAAAGTCGGTGCGGCCGATGTCCTGCGCAAAGAGGGTATCGCCGGTAAAGAAGTACTCGCCGCACAGGATGCAGCAGGAGCCCATGGTGTGGCCGGGGGTGTGGTAGACCGTAAAGGTCAGCTCGTCCAGCCGCAGTTCGTCCCCGTCGGCAAAGCAGACGTCGGGCGCGGTGGGGGGCAGCATCCGGCCGCCGCAGGCATCCTGCTGGAACATGCAGAGCTTTGCCCCCCACTGCCCGCGCAGCTCCTCCAGCGAGGTGACATGGTCAAAATGCCCGTGGGTAAGCAGGATGTGGGTGAGGGTGGCCCCCTGTTCTTTTAAGGCGGCGTTGACGGCCGCCGCCGGGGCGGCGGGGTCGATCACCGCGACGTTTTTGGCGTTTGAAATGACCAAAAAGCAGTTGGTGTAGTAGGGCGGCGCGCCGGTGAGGTGCATGATCTGCATGGTCGATCACTCCTTTGGTGTGAAAAGCTGTACCAATAGCCGCCGCACACATCCTGACGGCAAATTTCGACCCTGCATCTTCCCGCAGGGAAGTGTCGGCCGCAAGTGCCTCATGCGGCCAACCCCGTCTGTCTTTGCCCCAAAATCCTGAAAGCCACCAAGGCTTTCGGCAATTTGGGAGCTTCAACAGCCAAAAAATTTGCTCGCCATGCTGCGCACATCGGCTAATGGTATATCTTCTAAGGTTAAAACGGGCGGTCTCGCCGCCATAAGCGTTTTCGGGGGGCCCTGCGCGGCCTGCCGGGAGGCTTTATACAGGGGGCTTATGCCGCGCCGGGGGGCGGGTCAAGCCCAGTCGGCCGTGTCCAGGATGAGGGTGACCGGCCCCTCGTTGACCAGCGAGACGCGCATGTCTGCGCCAAACTCACCGTGCTGCACCTGGCGCAGCCCCTGCCCAGCCAGGGCCTGCAAAAATGCCTCGTATACCTCTACGGCAAGGGACGGCTTTGCGGCGGCGGTGTAGCTGGGCCGCCGGCCGTGGGAGGCGTCGCCGTACAGGGTAAAGTTGCTGACCACCAGGGCCGAGTAGCCCAGCCCGGCCGCGCTGCAGTTGAGCTTGTCGTCCCGGTCGGGGAAGACACGCAGCCCGGCGCACTTTTGGGCCAGCTTTTGGGCAAGGGCCGGGGTGTCGGTTTGGGTAACGCCCACTAAGATGACCAGCCCGGGGCCGATGGCGCGGGGCTCGCCGCCGTTGACCGTGACGCTGGCGCTGGAGACGCATTGCAGGACTGCGCGCATAAAACGTCCTTCTTTCGATGGTTTTTCTTAGGGAGAATTCCCGCCCAGCAGGCAGGGAGGCTTTTTGCGCCCCGTCCGCGGGGATGGCTTTGTTCCCTTGTGGAGCCGCCGCTAACTGCGGGTGACGCTGATGACGTCCCGGATGCGGCGCAGCTTTGCCACCACGTTGTCCAGATGCTCGGTGTTGGCGATGCCCAGGGTGATGGTGATGCTGGCCCGGCCGCTGCCGCTCTGCCGGGCGTTCATGGCGTAGATGGGCACCCGCATGTCGGTGAGGGCCACGGCAACATCCCCCACCAGGCCGCTGCGGTCCAGCGCGTCGATGTCCAGGGTGGCCTTATAATTTTCCTGGACGCTGTCCTCCCACCAGGCATGCACCCAGCGGCCGGCGTTTTCGGGGTCGTCCAGGCTTTTTTGCACGTTGGCGCAGTCTTTTTTATGGATGGACACCCCAAAGCCGCGGGTAATAAAGCCGATAATCTCATCCCCGGGCAGCGGGCTGCAGCACTTGGCAAACTTGATGGGGCAGTTGTCAATCCCCTCCACCGCCACCCCATCGGTGGCGCGGTGCTTTTTGATGGGGATTTCCACCGGCGGCTGCGGGGCGCGCTGCTCCTCGGCCGCACGCAGCCGGGCATATTCCTCCTTGATGCGGGGCAGGATGCGGCTGACCTGCAGCCCCCCATACCCGATGGCGGCGTACAGCTCCTCGGGGCTGTTCAGCCGCTGGCGGCGGGCGGTCTCGGCCATAAAGGGCTCCCACTGCTCGGCGGTGAGGTTGATCAGGTTGCGGCGCAGCTCCTTTTCCAGCGCCTCACGGCCGGTGGCGATATTTTCCTCCCGGCGCTCCTTCTTAAACCAGTTGCGGATCTTGCTGCGGGCCTGGCTGGTGCAGACGATCTTGAGCCAATCCCGGCTGGGGCCCTTGTCCTTGGGGCCCAGGATGACCTCGATGATCTCGCCGGTGGTGACCTTATGGTCGATGGGCACGATACGGCCGTTCACCTTGGCCCCGATCATCCGGTTGCCCACCGCTGAATGGATGGCATAGGCAAAATCGATGGCGGTAGCCCCGGCCGGCAGGTTGATGACATCCCCCCGAGGGGTAAAGGCAAAGACCTCCTCGGGCAAAAGGTCGCTCTTGATGGTGCGCAGGATGTCGCCCGCGTCGCTGGAATCCCGTTGGCTTTCCAGCAACTGGCGCACCCAGGCAAGCCGCTCCTCCAGCCGGTCGCTGCCCGAGATGCCGGCCTTGTACTTCCAGTGGGCCGCCACCCCGTATTCGGCCATCTGATCCATCTCCCAGGTGCGGATCTGCACCTCAAAGGGGATCCCCTCGTGCCCGATGACGGTGGTGTGCAGGCTTTGGTACATATTGGGCTTGGGGGTGGAGATATAATCCTTAAAGCGGTTGGGCAGCGGGTGGTACATGTCGTGGATGACCCCGAGGGCATTGTAGCACTCGGCCACCGTATCCAGGATGATGCGCACCGCATAGATGTCATAGATTTCCTCAAAATCCCGGCCGTGGATGTACATCTTGCGGTAGATGCCGGAGATGCTCTTAACCCGGCTCTTGAGGGCGGCGCGGGGCATGCCGTTCTCAGCAAGGCGCTGCCGGATCACCTCGGCCACCCCGCTCACAAACTCCTCGCCGCCGCTGCCGGCCAGCAGGTTTTTGATCTCGTCGTAGCCCACCGGGTCGAGGTAATGGAGGCTGCGGTCCTCCAATTCCTCCTTGACGCTGCTGATGCCCAAGCGGTGGGCGATGGGGGCGTATACCTCCATGGTCTCCAGCGCCTTGTCCCGGCGCTTTTGCTCAGGCCAGGCGTCGCCGGTGCGCATATTGTGCAGCCGGTCGCACAGCTTAATGAGCATCACCCGCACGTCCTGGCTCATGGCCAGCAGCATCTTGCGCAGGTTTTCGGCCTGCTGCTCCTCCACGCTCGAAAACTCGATCTTGGTGAGCTTGGTGACCCCGTCCACCAAAAGGGCCACGTCCGGCCCAAACCGGCTGCCGATCTCGGCAAGGGATACACCGGTATCCTCCACCACGTCGTGCAAGAGCGCGCCGGCAAGGCTCTCGGAGTCCATGCCAAGCTCGGCCAGCAGCGCCGCCACATGCAGCGGATGGCAGATATACGGCTCGCCCGAGCGGCGGCGCTGCCCCTCATGGGCACGGTCGGCCAGCTCGTAGGCGCGGCGGATCAGGTCCATATCATAGCCGCGGCCGCTGGCCACAAGGCTCTTTTGCAGATCAGGCCAGGTAATGTATCCCGCCAAACTTCACATCTCCAGTGCTTGCAGAATGGGTGCGCCGGCAAGGTCCTTCTTAGGGGGGTCCGGCACCGCGCGCCAGCAGGGCACACCGGACCGCTCGGCCTGCTCGATCAGGTGCAGTTGGGCCAGCGCGCGCAGGCTCACCAGCACCCGCCCCGCCCGGCCGCCAAGCCGGGCAAAGGCAGGGTTGAGGTCATCGCTGCGCACCTCGCCCCGGCGCACCAGCCGGTAGACCGCCGCAACCTCCTCCCGGCTGGGTCGCAGAAGCTCGCGCTGGGCGGCAGTGAGGGGCGTGCCCAGCCGGAAAGCGGTGTAGAGGGCCGTTTCGCCGGCCACCGCGTCCGAAAGGCCAGCCGGCCGCATCTGCCGCACCCGGCCCGACACCTGCGGGCCCAGCCGCCCGCCCTCGTACACCGAGAGGCTGATGGCCACATCCACCCGCTGGCCCGCCGCGTAGGGCAGCTTTTGCTCGGTCATGCCAAACCATACCGCCGTAAAGGTCTGTTCGTCCTGGCGCAGGCGCAGCCGGATGTGCCGCCCCTCGCTGATGGGCCAGACCCCGTCCAGCAGGGCGTCCTCGATCAAAAAGAGGGGGTCCGGGTTGCCGCTGCCGCAGGGGGCAAGGATTTCCAAGCTTTTTACCGCTTCCACCTCCAGCTCGGCCAGCCGCACGGGAGCGTCCAGCCGCAGCGGCGGCGGGGTAAACACCGGGTGGTTTCGGGCAGCCCAATCGTTGATGGCAGCGCGGAAGGGCTCTAAGTTTTCGCGCCGGAGCGAGAGCCCGGCGGCCAGCGCATGCCCGCCGTAGCGCAGCAACAGCCGGGAACAGGCCGCGATGGCTGTGTGCAGGTTGATGCCGGGCACACTGCGGCCCGAGCCCTTGCCCTCCTCGCCCGAGAGGGTGATGAGCATAACCGGGCGGCCGTACCGCTCGGTAAGGCGGCTGGCCACAATGCCTACTACGCCGGGATGGTACCCCTCGCCCCACAGCACCAGGATGCGCTGATGCAGCAACACCGGGCGGGCGGCCAGCTCGGCCTCTACCCGCTCCATAATGGCCCGCTCGGCTGCCTGTCGCTCGGTGTTGAGGGCGTTTAATTCGCCGGCGATGCGTCGGGCGTCCTCCTCGTCCTCGCAGAGCAGCAGCCGCAGCGCCAGGGCGGCCGAGCCCATGCGCCCTGCCGCGTTGAGCCGGGGGCCGAGGCCATAGCTGATGCTGTCGGCCGTGAGCTGCTCCGGCGAAAGGCCGGCCGCCTCAAACAGGGCCGCAAGGCCGGGGCGCTCGGTGTTGCGCAAAGCGGCAAGGCCCGCCTTTACAAGGGTGCGGTTTTCGCCGGTGAGAGGCATGACGTCCGCCACCGTGCCAATGGCCGCAAGGTCCCCGCAAAAATCCAGCATCTCGTCCGGCGCGCAGCCGGCCAGGGCGGCGCAGAGCTTAAAGGCAACCCCCGCGCCCGAGAGGGCCTTGAAGGGGCTCTCGTCGTCCGGCCGGGCCGGGTCTACCACCGCTATGGCGTCCGGCAGGGAGTCGGGCGGGAGGTGATGGTCGGTGATTACAAGATCGATCCCGAGCTCCTTTGCCCGGGCGGCCTGGGGGGCGGCCGAGATGCCGTTGTCCACCGTGACGATAAGCCTGCAACCTTTGGCGGCAAGGGCCTCGACGGCCTTGTCGGACAGGCCGTATCCTCCCCCCTCCCGGCTGGGCAGCATACAGCGGACCTTTGCCCCCATGCCGCGCAGGTATTCGTAAAGCAACGCGGTGGCCGTGATGCCGTCCACATCGTAATCACCATAGATCACAATGGATTCCCCGGCATCCACAGCGTGCAGGATGCGTTCCACGGCCTTATCCATGTCCCGCAGCAAAAAGGCGTCGCTCATGGGCTGGCCGCCCGCCAGCAGGCCTATGGCCTTTTGGGGCGTATCCAGCCCGCGGGCCAGCAACACCCGTGCCAGCAGCACCGGCGCCCCGATGGCCTCGGCCAGAGCCTTTGCCTCCGGTTCGCCGGGACGCTGGGTCTGCCAGGCGCGGTAGTTCATAGGGTGTTCTCTCCTTTACGCCCATTTTTGCCGGGGTTGCCGGGCGGGCAGGGCCAAGGCATATCCCGGCACGAACACGGCCGGCGCAAACGGGGCCCCTGCGGGGCTTTGGCATGGCCGGGCTGGTACAGAGCCTATCGCTTTTTACTGCTCCCCGCCGCCGGGCAGCTCAAGCTGTGGAGCATCCGGCTCGTCCGGCTCGCCGCGCAGCGCCAGGGGGGCAAAGTCGGCCGTGCCGGTAAGTCCCTCCTGCTGCAGCATGGATTCCAGCACGCTGATCTCGGCCGAGACGTCAAGGGCGGTATCTTCCAGCAGGCTGTCCTGCATGGTAAGCAGCCCGGTGTTGAAGGTGTGCAGGATGCCGGTGATGTTCTGGCAGATGTTTTGGGCGGTGGGGCCGGGGTTATCGTCCACCGAAGTATAGGTGCGCAGCAGCTTTAGGGTGGTGGGCAGGTAGTAGCCGGTAAGCCGCTTGACCTTGGGCAGGCTGGCCGGGTGACCGGCCACCCAGTCCCGGATATCGCCCACAATTTTGGCAAGCCGGTCGACCTGTTCCAGCACCGGCGGGTCGCTGATTTCACCGCGCAAAGCGGCCAGCTCCTCCAAAAAGCCTCCCGCCTCCTCGATAAACACCTCGTGGGCGGGGCGCCCGGGCGCGGCGGCCGCCTCCGCCTTGCGGCGCTCGGCCTCCCTGCGGGCCTTTGCCTCCTGCTCGCGGGCTCGGCGTTCATCCAGGTATTCGCGGTAGCTGGCCTCATCGGCAAAGAGCACGTTGTCCCGTGCATCCAAAAAAGCTCCTCGCAGATACTGCCCGCCGATCAGGGTTTGCAGGTCCTTTTTGAGGTGTTCGACGCTCTTGCCGGTCGAGCCGGACAGCTCCTTTAAGGTACAGCCGGCCCAGCCGTCCAAAAAATCGCGGTAGCGCCGCGCGCGTTTCCAGCGGCCGGCCTTGCGCAGAAGGTAAAAGGCCCCGAGCCCGGCCCCCACGGCCGGGACAAACGCCAAAAGCGCCTCCCCAAACCCGACCCCTCCGTCCAACATGGAAAAATACACGGCGCAGAATAAAACGCTCCAAAATGCGCAAAAGCCGCCGCCGAACTGGGCAAGGAAACGGCTGGAGGCCATCCGCCGCCTTTCGGTCCGTTCAAAATGCAGCGCCTGCTGCCTGGCCGACCGGGCGCGGGCCTGCTCGCCAGCCTTCTGCCAGGCGTCGCCTGCCTGGCGCACTGCCGGGCCCACCTGCCGGCCCACCTCACGCATGGCGGCGCCCACCTCCCGGCCGGCCTGCTGCAAAGCGGGGGCAATTTCCCGCCGAATGCTGCCAGCCAGCTCGCCGATGGCGCGGCCAAGCTCCCCTTCCCCGCTCCCGGAGGCCGGAGGGTTCGCGCCGGCCTGCTGGTGCTGCCGGCCGCCCTGGGGCGGGATATACGGGGATATGGGGTCTGCCGGCCGGCCGGCGCTGTAATCGTATGGCTCGTTGGGCATGCTATGGCTCCTCCTGCCCGGATGCGGCGGGCTGCGTGGATTGCGTCCGGGCCTCGCCCGGCTGCGGGATGCGGAATTCGTTTACCAGGCCCTCGCTGCCCAGCATCCGCTCCATGGCGCTGATCTCGGCCGCCACGTCCAAAGCGGTAGAGTCCAGCAGGTCGTTTTGCAGGTTGGCCAGCGCCTCGTTGAACTTTTCGAGGGTGCGGTCAATTTCCTTGCAGATGTTCTGCGCGTTGGGGCCTGGATTGTTGTCCACCGAAATATAGGTATGCAAAAGCTTGAGGGCGGTGGGCAGGTAGTAATCGGCCAGCCGCTGGGCGCCTTTTGCGGTCTCCGGCTGGGACGCCAGCCAGCCCTCGATATCCTTGACCAGCGCAATGGCCTGCTGGGCGCGGGCCCGCACCGAAAGGTCGTCGATCTCGGGCAGGGTTTTGCCGGCTTCCCACACAAAATCATCGCAGACTTTGATGATGGCGTCCGCCTCGGGCCGGCCGGTCTGGGG
>CAJTSP010000125.1 GCA_910578965.1 uncultured Oscillospiraceae bacterium | reverse complement strand
GCTCTGGGCAGATCGGGCGGCGAAGGCTGCGACTGCCTGCCGGTAGACCCGGCCCAGGCCGAATACGCCCTTACCCGACTGTTGTACGACCTGCTGCGCAGGGTTACCGGCCTGCGGCCGCCCTGGGGCATGATGACCGGGGTGCGCCCGGTACGCATCATCTACGACGCGCGCGCTGCCGGCAAAACCGAGGGGGAGATTGAACGGCTTTTTTGCAGCCGTTACGACTGTAGCGCCGAAAAGTTTGCCCTCTGCCGCCAGATCGCCGACCTTCAGCGCCCGGTGCTGGCCCGCAGCCAGAACCGGGATTACAGCCTCTACATCGGCATCCCCTTCTGCCCCTCCCGCTGCAGCTACTGCAGCTTTGTATCCCTTTCCACCGAGCGGGAAACAAAGCTGATGCAGCCTTATCTCGACGCTTTGTGCGCCGAGCTTTCGGCCATCCGCGCGGTGGCCGGGCGGTGCGGGCTGCGACTGCGCACGGTTTACATCGGGGGCGGCACCCCCACCAGCCTCTCGGCCGGGCAGCTAAGGCAGCTTATGGGCGAGGTGCGCAAAACCTTTGACCTTGCAGCACTGGAGGAATATACGGTGGAGGCCGGCCGGCCGGACTGCACCACCCCCGAAAAGCTGGCGGTGCTCAAGGAATACGGGGCCACCCGCATCTCGATCAACCCCCAGACCTTTGAGGACGGAGTGTTGCGCCGTATCGGCCGCCGGCATTCGGCGCAGGACATCCTGGGCTGCTTTGCCGCCGCCCGGGCGGCCGGGCACGCCAACATCAACATGGACCTCATCGCCGGCCTGCCGGGGGATACGGTGGAAGGGTTTGAAAAAAGCCTTGAAACCGCCCTATCCCTCTCGCCCGAGAACATCACGGTACACACCCTCACGCTCAAGCGGGCGTCCGGGCTGGTCATCGGCGGCGCGGCCCCCGCCTACGCCGATGTGGCCGCCATGCTGGAGCGGTGTGATGCCCTTGCTGAGGCGGGTTACCGGCCCTACTACCTTTACCGGCAAAAAAACACCCTGCAGAACCTCGAAAACACCGGTTGGGCAAAGCCGGGCTTTGAGGGGCTGTACAATATCTATATCATGGAAGAAGCGCATACCATCCTCTCGGCGGGCGCGGGCGGCTCCACCAAGCTGCGCGGCCCGGGCGGCAAGGTGATCCGGCGCATCTTCAACTATAAATACCCCAGGGATTACCTGGACGGCTTTGAAACCGTCCTTGAGCGAAAGGAAGGAGTGTGCGAGTTTTATGCCCGCTATCTGGATCCCCAAACGGCTGGTTGAGACCAGCCTCATCAGCACGGCCGCCGAAAGTGCCAAGAGCTTTATATCCCATTGCGAGATGGAGTACGACAGCCGTATTTTCGGCGCGGCCGGCCAGATCCTCGCGTCCGGCTGCAGGGTGGTCATGCTCACCGGCCCGTCGGCCTCCGGCAAAACCACCACCGCCCACAAGATCGCCGAGGTGCTCTGCATGCGCGGCTACCCCAGCCAGGTGGTGAGCCTGGACAATTTCTACAAAGACCTCGACAGCTATCCCCGCCTGCCGGACGGCACCAAGGATTACGAAAACGTCACCGCGCTGGACATCCCTGAAATCCAGCGCTGCCTTGCCTCCATTGTGGAAACCGGCGAGGCCGACCTGCCGGTCTTCGATTTCAAAACCGAGAGCCGCACCACCGCTACCGAGCATGTCTCGGTGGCGGGTGGGGTTTGTGTGGTCGAGGGCATCCACGCCCTCAACCCGATGCTCATCCAAACCCTGCCCAGGGGCAGTGCCTACAAGATTTACGCCGGCCTGCGGGAGGAGTATTCCTACCAAGGCCACCGCATCCTGCCCACCCGGGACATCCGCCTGGCCCGCCGCATGGTGCGGGATCACAAGTTCCGGGGCCACAGCCTGGAAAAGACCCTCGGCATGTGGGGCCGGGTTTGCATGGGGGAGGATCAGTACATCAAGGTCTTCAAGCCGGAGGCCGATCTTCTGCTGGACACCTCGTTCAGCTACGAGATCTGCGTACTTACCCCGCTCATCAGCTCGCTGGCCGGCGCGCTGCCCCCCGAAAACCCCAACAGCGAGACCTTGAACGACCTTGCCGGCCGGTTCAGCCTCTGCCGCCCGCTGGATGTGGAGGCTGTACCGCCCGCCAGCATGCTGCGCGAGTTTTTGGGCTGAAGCCCTTCAAGGCAGGCCCCGGGGTTAATCCAAACATAAGAGAGGAAGAGCATCATGCCGTTTGACCTGAACAACCTGTTAAAAACCGGCGGCGAACTGGCCCAGGCCGCAAAGGACACCGCCACAGACCTCGCCCAGCGCGGCAAGCGCCAGTTGGACCTTGCCGGCGCGCAAAACCGCCTTGCCAAGGCGCAGCGCCAACTGGGCGCTTTGGTGTACAGCCTTGTGCGCACCGGGGAAGAAAACCGGCCCCTAATTCAAAAATATGTGGACGCCATTGCCAGGGTCGAGGCCGAGATTGACGCTTTGCGGGCCGAGGGCGGCGGGGCCGTGCCTGCCTCGGGCAAAACCTGCCCTCAGTGCGGCGCCGAGGTGGAAGAGGACGCTTTGTTCTGCGAGGCCTGCGGGGCGCAGTTGTAAGGCGGCGGCCCGGCCGTTAAAAAGGTCCTCAAGGAGGGCTTTTTCGGCCCACAGCCCTGCCGGCGCGGGGTGCACGGGTCGCCTTTTGACAAAAAAGGACGATGAGCGGGAAAAAACGGGCGCTTTGCAAAAGCAAACGTGATTTTATCATGGATTTATGCGCAAAATACTTGCAAAGAGGCAGACGATGGAGTAAAATCAAAAAAGTGTCGATTTGAAGAGATGAAAGGATGTGTGCGGATGGTAAGCTTTGCCCAGAAGGACCGCTACAACGCCGACGACCTTTTGCAGATCGTGGCGCTGCTGCGCGCGCCGGGCGGCTGCCCGTGGGACCGGGAGCAGACCCATAAAAGCATCCGCATGAACTTTATCGAGGAGACCTATGAGGCGGTGGAGGCCATTGACCTGGCCGACCCGCACCTGCTCTGCGAGGAGCTGGGGGACGTGCTTTTGCAGGTGGCGCTGCACTGCCAGATCGAGGCCGAACAGGGCGTTTTCAGCTTTGAGGACGTCTGCGACGGCATCTGCAAAAAGCTCATCTACCGGCACCCCCATGTGTTTGGCGAGGCAGTGGCCGGGAGCACCGGCGAGGTGCTGCGCAACTGGAACGCCCTCAAAAACAAGGAAAAAGGGCGCGACACCGCCAAGGCCGAGCTCGAGAGTGTGCCCGCCTGCCTGCCGGCCCTGATGCGGGCCGCCAAGGTGCAAAAGCGGGCCGCCGGCTATGGCTTTGCCTACCAGACCATTGACGCCGCCCTGGCCGACCTGGAAAGCGAGCTGGCCGAGCTGCGCGAGGCGCTGCGTACCGGCGAAAACCTGCCGGGCGAGGCGGGGGACCTGCTGTTCAGCGCTGTGAACGTTGCACGGATGGCCAGGGTAGATGCCGAGCAGGCCCTGGGTGCCGCCACCGGGCGGTTTACCGCCCGGGTGGCCGCCTGCGAGGAACTGGCCGCGGCGCAGGGCAGGCCGCTCAAGGGGCTGGGTGCCGGCGAGCTGGATACGCTCTGGCGCAGGGCCAAGCAAGCATTGCAGTCTTCAGAGAACCAGGACGCCGCCCGAGAGTAGGCGCCAGGGCTCTGTACTGAAACGGCCGGGCCCGGGGCTCCCTGGGCAGGCCGGTATAAACTCATTTTATGGAGGGACAAGACTCATGACGAAAGTTGAACTCATCGCTCAGGTTGCCGAAAACGCGGAACTGACCAAAAAGCAGGCCGAAAAGGCCGTTAACGCGGTACTGGACTCGGTTACGAACGCGCTGGCAGGCGGCGATAAGGTTTCGCTGGTCGGCTTTGGCAGCTTTGAGGTCCGCAACCGTGCCGCCCATACCGGCCGCAACCCCCACACCGGTAAGACGATCACCATTGAGGCTTCCAAGCTGCCCGCCTTTAAGGCCGGTAAGGCGCTCAAGGACGCCGTGGCCAAATAAGGGTTGGTATCCTGTCTGGCACGCCGCCGCGCCCCGCTGTATGCAGCGGGGCGCGGCTTCTTTTGGGGCTGCGACGGGGCCCAAACGCCGCCGGGGCCGCTGCCGGCGGGCTTTTCTTACAGCCTATGCCCCTTTGGGGCGGGCCATCTCATAGGGGCCGTGGGAGCGCGGCCCCAAAAAGGAGGGCGCAGCCATGCGCATCGATAAATATCTTAAGGTAAGCCGGCTTATCAAGCGCCGCACCGTAGCCAATGAGGTGGCGGATGCCGGGCGCATCCTGGTAAACGGCAGGCCGGCCAAGGCGAGCTATGCGGTCAAGCCGGGGGATGTCATTGAGATTACCTTTGGCAACCGCCCGGTCAAGGTACGGGTACTGTCTGCCGAGCTGCCTGCCGGCAAGGATGTGGCGCGCGAAATGTACGAGGTGCTGGAGGGCTGAGAGCGCGGCGTGGCCGGGGGCGCCCCCAAAAGGCGGCGCCGTGCGCCGGGGGGCCTATGGCAACCGCGCGGGGGCATATCTGCCGCCCCGGCCGCATAGGCTGGGGTAAAGGCAGGTGCTGTACAAATGCAAAGCAAAGCTTCCCCCGCGGCCGCTGTAGGCGCGCAGGTATCATCCCCCAAGCCCCCTCACAACCTGATTGTGGAAAACCGCCGTACGGTTACGGCTACCGGGGTTACCCGGGTGCTGGGCTGCGACGAGACCAGCGCCTCGCTTGAGACCCAGCAGGGCGCGCTGGTCATCGGCGGGCAGGGTATCCAGGTAAGCGAGCTGTCCATCCAAACCGGCGAGCTCAAGATTTACGGCCAGATCGAATATCTGCAGTACACCGATACCAAGCAGAGCGCCGGCGGCTTTTTCCGCAGGCTGGCCCGGTAGGCCGTTGGTCGCGCTCGTTGCGCCGCGCCTTGCCTTGGCCGACGCTTTGTGCTGCGTCGGCCTGGGGTTTTTGCTGGCGGCCCTTTACGACCTTGCCCGCATCCTGCTGGGCGGAGCCAAGCCGGTTTGCTTTGTGCTGGACCTTGCCGCTTTTGCTTTGGCCGGGCTGCTCCTGTGCGGCTTTGCGGCCTGCCGCAGCTATAGCGGGGTAGTGCGCTGGTATATGGCGGCCGGCCTTGCGGGCGGGCTGGCCGGGTATTTTTGGGGCATCGCCCCCGCCACCCGCGCGGCCGACCGTACGATCAAATGGCTGCTCACCCGCCCCTTTGCCCTCGCGCATGTTTTGGTACTGCGCCCGCTGGCAGGGCTGCTCGCGGGCGCAGCTCGGGGCGCGTATGCGGGATTTGTGCAAAAAAAGAACGCAAGACGCAAATTAAAGCGCACAAAGCAGTTGCAAAACCAAGGCCGGGTATTGTATAATTCTTAAAAGGGGTTCTTGGCGCGGCGCACAAAAGGCCCCAGACCTTTTGTGCCGTGGGCTGTTTTATGCGGCAAGGGCCCTGCACGGCTTTTTGCGGTGCTGAAAAAACCGGGCGCTGCCTTTTGGCCGGCCCCAAAAGGAGGGCGGCTTGGATGGCGCGCAAAAAAAAGCCTCAGCCCAGGGTGCTGCCTGCCGCCCTGGTGCGGGCGGGGCTGATGGTGCTTGGAGGTTACCTGGTTTTGGCGCTTATTGTCAACCAGGTTGAGATCAGTGCCAAGCGGCAGGAGCTGGCTGCCGTGCACGCCCAGTTGGACAGCCGCCTGGCCCAAAACGAGGAGCTTGCCCGTGTGCTGGAAAGCGGCGACGAGCTGGAGCTGATCGAGCGGGTTGCGCGGGACAGCTTGGGCTATGCCCGGCCAAACGAGCGGGTATTTATTGAGGTCAGCGGTAGATAGCGGCTGCTGGGAGGCCGGTAGAAGGGGCGTAAAGGCATTGCGGGCCTTTATGATGCAAAAAGGGCGGGCTGTTTTACGGCCTGGCCTTAGGTATGGTGCGGTGCGCATCGTCAAAAAAATAGTTTTGGGGGTTTCTCGCGTTGCAGTTAGAGGTTGGAAGCATCCTGGAGGGCAAGGTGACCGGCGTCAAAAAATTTGGCGCCTTTGTTGCCCTTCCCGAGGGCAAAACCGGCATGGTGCACATTTCCGAGGTTTCAAACGAGTTCATCCAGGACCTTGGCACCGTCTTGTCCGAGGGGCAGACGGTCAAGGTCAAGGTCATTAACATTGCGCCGGACGGCAAGATCGCGCTGTCTATCAAGCGCACCCTGCCGCCCCCGCCCCGCGGCGAGAGGGCCGGGGGAGGCCAGAAGCAGGGCGGCGGCCCGCGCCCCAAGGGGCCGCGGGGCCAGCGGGCGGATACCGGCCGGGTATGGCAGCCGCGGGTGCAGGCGCCTCAGGGGGATATGAGCTTTGAGGACATGATGGCCCGCTGGAAAACCCGTAGCGAAGAAAATAACGCCGACCTCAAGCGCGCTACAGAGGGCCGCCGGGGCGGCTATTCCCGCCGGCGGTAAGGCGGCGGGGCCCGGTTTTTGCTCGGGTACACAAACGCTTTTCCCGGGCCGCGGCATGTCAGCCGCGGCCCGCTTTTTATGGCGAGGCCCGGGGAGGATTTGCGCGGATAAAACAAATTTTTGCATCTTTTTGCAAAAAGGCTTATGCATTTCTGCCATAATCTGGTATAATATACCCAAAGGCAGCCCAAGGGCCGCCGATTCCAAAGGGAGGTACAAACGGGATGAAGATTACCTGTACAGGACGCAAGGTTTCGTTAAAGCCCAGCTTTACCGAGCAGGCCGAAAAACGGCTGGCCAAGCTGGACAAGTTCTTTACGCCGGACGCCTCGGCGCAGGTTACTGTAACGGTGGAAAAAAGCGGCCAGACGGTAGAGCTGATGGTGCGGGACAAGGGCCTGGCGGTACGGGCCGAAAAGATGGCCTCCCGCATGGAGGACGCGCTGGACGATGCGGCCGAGCTGCTGGAACGCCGGGTTATCAAAAACCGCAAGCGTTTAGGCGACCGGCTCACCAAGGCGGCCGAGCTGCCCGCCGGCCTGCCGGACATCGCCGAGGAGGAGGAAATCTATGACGTTATCCGCGAAAAGCATTTTGCGGTAAAGCCCTGCACGGTGGAGGAGGCCATTTTGCAGATGAATCTCCTGGGCCACAGCTTTTATCTTTTCCGCGATGTGGACAGCGACGGGATCCAGGTGGTTTACCGCCGCGCCGAGGGCAGCTACGGCCTGCTGGTGCCCGAGCCCTGAGCGGCCCTTTGCCGGCGATACGGGGCCGGCAGGGGGGTGCTTTAAGGGCGGTGCCGGTGGGAAAAGGCCGGCAGGGGGCCTGCCTTAAGAGCCTGTATTCACAAAACCTGTACGGGCGTTTGGGCAAGGCCCTTGCCCGCCTGCTGTGCTGGAAAATCTTAAAATACACCAGGCATTCCTGCGGCTTTTGCCTTGCAGGCGAACAGCCCCTTTCGCCCATCCGGCATTCTCATGGATACAAGTTCTAAAAAGCCGGGCCGGTACACCAAACGCCCTTTGCAGCTTTTGAGAAAGGAAGATGGGTTTGGAGTATCAGTTGATCGCTCCTTGCTATTTTGGCGTCGAGGCCACCGCTGCCTTTGAGGCAAAGCGCATCGGCGGCAGGGAGGTGCGGGTTACCGACGGGCGGGTTGCCTTTTGGGGGGACGCCTCGGTCATCGCGGCCGCAAACCTGGGCTTGCGCTGCGCCGAGCGGGTACTGTTGCTGCTCAAAAGCTGGCACGCGGCCAGCTTTGACGAGCTGTTTGACGGTGCGGCCAGCGTGCCCTGGGAGGAGCTGCTGCCCCCGGACGCGGCCTTTCCGGTCAAGGGGTCGAGCCTGTCCAGCCA
>CAJTSP010000124.1 GCA_910578965.1 uncultured Oscillospiraceae bacterium | reverse complement strand
AGTGTAGGCTCTTAGCCGCTGCCTTTTTTGCGCGGGCCTTTGAGAAAAAACGGGGGCTTGCCGCATGAAAATATTGTACCTATACGCCAACCCCTGCGCCATGGAGCTTGCCGAATTTCTAAAGGCACAGCGGCACCAGGTGGAAATATGTAAGGGGAAGCTCGACCCTGTGTGGTGTGCAGGGCAATCGTTTGACCTGACGGTAAGCTATACCTATCCCTATATCCTTACGGGCGAAACCCTAAGCGCGCTGCGCCATAACGTGGTTAATATCCATAACGCCTATCTCCCGTGGAACCGCGGGGCCGACCCCAACCTGTGGAGCATTTTGGAACAAACGCCGAGGGGCGTTACCCTTCACTATATGTCCGAGCGCCTGGACGGCGGGGACATTATTGCCCAAGAGATTGTGCCGCAGCAGCCGGACGATACGCTGCACAGCAGCTATTATGCCCTGGACGCAGCGGCCAAAAGGCTTTTTAAGGACGCCTTTGCCTATTATGGCTATTGGCCGCAGATGCGGAAAAAACAGCTTGGCCAGGGAAGCTACCACTCTGTAAAAGACGGGGCGCTTATGCGCGCGCTGATTAAGGATTACGCCATGCCTGCGGCGGAGCTTAGGGCGGCGTATCGGCAGGCAACGGCGCAGACGCCGTGAAAACGCCGTTTTTAAGGGCAGGGCCTGCCGGGAAAGAGGATGCGATGATTGTTTTTCGGGCGGACGGAAACGGTGAGATCGGCTCCGGGCATATTATGCGCTGCCTTTCGATTGCCGAGGAGGCCAGGGAGCGGGGGGCTTGCTGCCGGTTCCTGTTGGCCGACGGCAGTATGGCCGGGGCCATAGAAGGCCGCGGCTTTGCATGCGATATCCTGCACACCCATTACCGCCGCATGGATGCGGAGCGCGGGCTTTTGGAGCCGCTTTTGCAGCAGTATCGGCCCAAGGCAATTGTGGTGGACAGCTATTTTGTGACGGCGGGTTATCTGGCATGGCTTGGCCGTTTTGGGGACGTAACCTATATCGATGATCTCGCGGCGTTTGCTTACCCCGCCAAAAGGGTTGTCAATTACAATATTTACGGCCCCGGGCTTAACTACGAGGGGCTGTACAAAAGGGCGGGCGTTGCAAAGCCGCGGCTGCTTTTGGGGCCGCAGTACGCGCCGCTGAGAAGGCAGTTCCAAAACAGCCCCTTGCGGGAGCAGCCGCAAATTGTTCGCAGTATCCTTGTTTCCACAGGCGGGGCCGACCCGCAGCATATCGCCCTGCAGTTGGCGGGGCAGCTCGCCGCCTGCCCGTCTGGCGGCGGGTATGAGTACCATTTTATACTTGGCGCGATGAACCCGGATGCGGGCCGGCTCAAGGAGGCTGCGCAGGCATGCGGGGGGCGGGTTATCCTGCACCAGAACGTGCAGGATATGGCCGGCCTGATGCGGCAGTGCGACCTGGCGGTATCGGCTGCGGGCAGTACGCTTTATGAGCTGTGCGCCTGCGGGATCCCAACGGTGACATACGCTGTTGCGGATAACCAGCTTTTAGGGATGGACGCCTTTGAAAAACAGGGCGTTATGGTTAGCACAGGGGATGTACGGGCCCTGGGCAAGCCCGCCGAGGCACTGATTGCCCGTGCCGAGGAGGTTGCCCAGGACTACAAAAAACGGAAAAGCCTTGCAAAAAAAATGCAGCGCCTGGTAGACGGGAATGGCGCCGGGCGTATTGCAGGCCAGATAAAATGACCTGCGGGCCGCTTGCAGCCGCCTGCCTGAAACCCCTTTGAAGCGGGTTTTAAGATGCGATTTTTGGGAAGGAGGATGATGTGGCTGTGTACGACTATTTAATTGTAGGCGCAGGGCTGTATGGCGCGGTAACAGCCCAGCAGCTTTGCGAGGCCGGGAAGAAATGCCTCATTATCGACAGGCGCTCCCACATAGCCGGGAACCTGTATACCGAGCAGGTCGAAGGCATCCAGGTGCACCGCTATGGGGCCCACATTTTCCATACGGACGATCCGGCAATCTGGGCATATGTCAACCGCTTTGCAAGGTTCAACCACTATGTCAATTCGCCTATAGCAAACTACAAGGGCAGGCTGTACAACCTCCCTTTTAATATGAATACGTTCTATGCCATGTGGGGCTGCACAACCCCGGAGCAGGCAAAGGCAAAGATCGAAGAGCAGCGAAGGTCTCGCTATACGGATACCCCCAAAAACCTTGAGGAGCAGGCCATCAACCTTGTGGGCGCCGATATTTACGAGATGCTGATCCGGGGCTATACCGAAAAACAGTGGGGGCGGCCATGCTCGGAGCTGCCGAGCTTTATCATCCAGCGGCTGCCTGTCAGGTTCACATACGACAACAACTATTTTAATTCATCCTACCAGGGGGTGCCGGTGGACGGCTATACAAAGATGGTCGAGAATATGCTGGACGGGGTGGACGTTCGGCTGGGGGTGGATTATCTGAAAAACCGGGATGCGCTCGGCACGGCTGCCAAAAGGGTTGTTTATACAGGCCCGATCGACGCTTATTTCGATTATTGCTATGGCCCGCTGCAGTATAGGAGCCTCCGCTTTGAGACGGAGGTGCTGGATTGCCCCAATTACCAAGGGAACGCGGTCGTCAATTATACGGACCGGGAAACCCCTTATACCCGGATTATCGAGCATAAGCACTTTGTGTTTGGGACGCAGCCAAAAACCGTTATCAGCAAAGAGTACAGTACAGAATGGAACAAAGGGGCAGAGCCGTATTACCCGATCAACGACGGCAGGAATAACCGGCTCTATGCCCGCTATAAAGCCCTGGCGATGCAGGATGAAAGAATAATCTTTGGAGGCCGGCTTGGCGCTTACAAATATTATGATATGGATGTAGCGATTTCCAAGGCCTTGGAAGCCTTGCAAAAAATAGGATAACGCTGTACGGATGAAACGGGGCCGGGGCAGCGGGCGCCTTAGGCGCCGCCGGCTCCAACCCAGCCGGGCAGGTTTGTCCATAAGGCATCCTGCCGGCGGCCCGGCAGGCCGGCTTGGCGCCTCAAGGCCCGGCGCCCTTTCTGTTTGCTCGGGGCCGTCGGCGGCTGGCAGGTCTGCCCGCGCCTTTTACGATACGGGGGCTCAAAGGCTTTTTTGATGCTTTTTATAAAACAGCCAGGCCGCTGCGGCGCACAGCGCAATGCCCGCCCCGTAAGGAATGCAGAGCAAAAAGGCGACGTTGGCCGGGGCGCTGTACCCTGCGTACCGTCCGCCCCACTCAAGGGCGCAGTAATTGTAGGCAACCACAGCACACATCACGTCGGAAAGCAGCACTGCGAGCGCGGCAAAAAGGCGGGCCAGCCGCCGGTAGTTTTTCATGGCAGAGCCTCCTAAACGTTATTTCTTTTTCATAATCAAGGCGAGGCCCAGCGCCATCGCCAGCAGGCACAGGCCAGTGAGGATGCCGGCGCCGTTCAGGGTAATTGCCGAGGATTCGCTAACCTGATGGACGGAGGACGGGCGGACCAGGGCCAGCAGCCCGAACGCGAGCAGGCAAACGGCGCCGGCGGCGCAAAGGCAGGCGCCGAGCCAGCTTTCGCGCGGGGCGCGGGGGGCAAGCCCTTTGCCGTTAGCCCCGCCCTTTAGGGAGCCGGCGGCCTGGCTGCCGGTGAGCTGGTCGATTGTGACCCCAAAGTACCCGCTCAGGGCCTTGAGCTTGCCCAGCTCCGGGGTGGACAGGCCTGTCTCCCATTTGGAGATCGCCTGCCTCGAAACGCCAATTTCTTCTGCGAGCTGTTCCTGCGACAGCCCGCTTTTTCGTCTAAGGGCGTACAGGTTCTCAGGGAGCATTTAGGTTTCCTCCTTACCAACACCGTACAGCAAAGGGCTGTGGAAGGCTACCAACAGCCGGTGGAATTTGCGCAACCGGCGGTTGCGGGGCTGCGGCGTTTCAAAAAATATATCTCTTATCATACCCCTGCGCCCGGCTTATTACAAGCGCCGCCTGCCTTGACGCGGGCCGGCCGCTACCGGTATAATTTCAGGCAGTGGCCTTGCCGGTGTGCAGGCGCGGCAGCGCGGGCGTGCCAAACGGCGGGCCCTGCGCTTGTGCGGCCCAAACGGGCCATTAGGCAGGGCGCAAAACCGGGCCGCTGCGGCCCGAAATCCGGCCGCAGGGCAAGCAAAACCGGCGGGGCCGGGCGTAAGGGGGGGGATGGCGTGCAGATGCATCCGTGGAAAGCGCGCCTGTATGCCGTGCTGCTGCTGGCCGCCCTTTGCGGCGCGGTGCTGCTGGGGCATCTTTTACAAAGCGGGGCAGAGGTAGGGCTGCAGGTTACCCTCCTAAAGGCAGGCAAGGCGGACGCCATCCTGCTGGAAACCCAAGGCGGCGTAATGGTTCTTGATACGGGCGAAGCCGACGACGGCGAAAAGCTGGCCGGGCTTTTGCGGGCGCGGGGTATCGGGCGGGTGGACCTTCTGGTCGTTACCCACTTTGACAAGGACCATGTGGGCGGCGCGGCAGCCCTTGCCGCACAGGTGGAGATTGGCCGTGTGCTGCTGCCAAATTATGAAAGCAGCCGCCCGGAATACCTCGCCCTTTTGGAGGCGCTGGCGCAAAAAGGGGTTGCCCCCGAGCGGCTGGCCTCGCCGGTATCCCTGGCGCTGGGGGATGCGCAGCTACTGGTGGAGCCGGCGGCGTCCCAGCCGGGCTGCGGACCCGGTGCGCTGCCGGCCAAGGAGGATAACGACCTTTCGCTGGTTGTTACGGTAACCCACGGCCAAAACCGGCTGCTCTTTATGGGGGACGCCGAGGGTGGGCGAATCCGGGAGTGGCTGGCCGGGCCAGGCTGTGCTCCCTGCGCTTTTTTGAAGGTACCGCATCATGGCCGGTACGACCCCGCGCTTGAAGATTTGCTTGCGGCGGCTACGCCGCAGTACGC
Organism: uncultured Oscillospiraceae bacterium; assembly: GCA_910578965.1. Lineage (GTDB taxonomy): Bacteria > Bacillota > Clostridia > Oscillospirales > Ruminococcaceae > UBA7177. The sequence continues at coordinate 2,941 of CAJTSP010000124.1, read as the reverse complement.
GGCCATCTGCTGCTCCGGCAAAAACCCCGCCGACCCCAAAACCCTCGCGCTTTTGCGGCAGTATGGGGTGGAGGCCTTTGAGACCAAAGACGGCGATATCACCCTTACAAGCGACGGGCGGGCTTTGCAGGTCAGCCAGTAGCCCCGCGGCAAAAGCGGGGCCCGGTATGGGCAGCGGCGCCAGGCCGCCGCTGCAAAAAAGCAGGGCGATTCTTGACATTGCACCGCCGGCAACGTATACTGTTTTTGTGATTTTTATGAGGGAAGGGAGGCCCTGCCCGTGCGGCGTGCGGGGCGTGCGGCGGATGAACCCATTGGTTTTTCAGTCTGATTTTGGCTATGCGGACGGTGCGGTCTGCGCCATGTACGGCGTGGCCGAAAAGGTTTGCCCCGGGCTGCGGGTATTTGACCTCACCCACGACATCCCGCAATACAATATTTGGGAGGCGAGCTACCGCCTGATCCAGACCATCGAGTACTGGCCTGCCGGCAGCGTGTTTGTGAGCGTGGTGGATCCCGGCGTGGGCTCCACCCGGCGTAGCGTTGCGGCCCTTACCCGCACCGGGCAGTATGTCATCACGCCGGACAACGGCACCCTCACCCACATCCAGCGGTTTTGCGGCATCGAGGCCGCCCGCGAGATCGACGAACGCCTCAACCGCCTGCCCGATTCAGGCGAGAGCTACACCTTCCACGGGCGGGACGTCTACGCCTATACCGGCGCGCGGCTGGCCGGCGGGGTAATCGGCTTTGAGGGTATCGGCCCCGCCGTTGCGCCCCAAAGCCTGGTACAGCTACCGGTGGTGGAGGCAACAAAACAGGGGGAAGCGGTATCCGGCACCATCGACGTGCTGGATGTGCGCTTTGGCTCGCTCTGGACCAACATCGGGCGGGAATTGTTCGTGTCGCTGGGGATTTCCCACGGCAGCCGGGTCGAGGCAACCATATCCAACGATACCCGCACCCTTTACAAAAACATTATGGTTTACGCCAAAAGCTTTGCCGACGTGCATGTTGGCGAACCGCTGCTTTATATCAACAGCCTTAATTGCGTGGCGCTGGCCATCAACCAGGGCAGCTTTGCCCGGGCTTACAATATCGGTACCGGTATATCCTGGCGCATTTCGTTGCGCCGTGCGCCGCGTATCGTCTACGAATGATCGTTGCGGGCTTGCGTTTGCCGGGTGGGCAGGCGCAGGGCCGTCCCGCGGGCAACGATAGGCCGCGCGCAGCAAGGCGCGGCCTTGGGGGAACACCCTTTTGAGGCGGTTTCCCCGCCTTTTAACGCGAAAAAAAGGAGGAATTTTGTCGTGAAGAAAAAGAACAGCGTAACCACCGTCGTCGCCGTTGGCATTGGCGCCGCCCTCTTTTTTGTGGTGGGCCGGTTTGTCGCCATCCCCAGCCCGGTGCCCAATACCAATATCAGCCTGCAGTATGCCGTGCTGGCCCTGCTGGCCCTGCTTTATGGCCCGGTGGCCGGCGGCCTTGTGGGGCTCATCGGGCATACCCTCATTGATGTAAGCTGGGGCGGCAGCCCATGGTGGAGCTGGATCATTGCCTCCGCCTTTGTGGGGGTGGCCATTGGCCTTTTGTCCAAGAGTATCAAGCTGTCTGAGGGGCAGTTTGGCAAAAAAGAGATGGTCGCCTTTGTTATTGGCAACGTTGTGGCCCACCTCATTGCCTGGGCCGGCATCGCCCCTGTGCTGGACATCGTTATCTACTCCGAGCCCATCGAAAAGCTTTTCTCGCAGGGCGCCATGGCGGCGGTGGCCAACATCCTTACCAGCGTGATCGTGGGCGGCCTCCTGGCCGCGGCCTACGCCAAAACCATCGCCAAAAAGGGGTCTCTCGACAAGGAATAAATCTTAGGAACCAAAGAGGGGACAGGGGGCTTTTTGCGGGTTTCCCTGTCTTTTCTTGCTGTTTTGCCTGCCGCTTGTACCCACTATCCGGGGAGCCGGCCTCATAAAGGGAAAAACGCCGGGGCCTTTTGCCCTGCGGCCCGCCCCTAAAAGGCCCCCAAAAGGAGAGGAAAGCCATGCCCGGGCCTATTATCTCGTTTAAGAATTTTTCCTTTCAGTACCGCGCTCAAAAGCGCCCCACCCTCTGCGGCATCAATCTGGACATCTACCCCGGCGAGCGGGTGCTTATTGTAGGGCCGTCCGGCAGCGGCAAAAGCACGCTGGGTAGCTGCATCAATGGGCTCAACCCGGCCTGCTATCCCGGCGAATGCACGGGCAGCCTTACGGTGGCCGGCCTGGATGCGCCCACGGCGGGGCTTTTTGCCCTGTCGCAGCATGTGGGCACCGTTTTGCAGGATCCGGACGGCCAGTTTATCGGCCTTACCGTGGGCGAGGACATTGCCTTTGCGCTGGAAAACGACTGCCGCCCCACCGCCGAGATGCATGGAATCACCCGCCGCGCAGCCGCGCTGGTGGGGGTGGAGGACCATTTGGGCAGCGCGCCGGGCGAGCTTTCGGGCGGGCAGAAGCAGCGGGTAAGCCTGGCGGGGGTAATGGTAAACGAGGTGGAGGTGCTGCTGTTTGACGAGCCGCTGGCAAACCTCGACCCCGCCGCCGGCAAGCAGACCATCGAGCTGATTGACGCGGTGCAAAGCCGTACCGGGGCGGCGGTGGTAATTATCGAGCACCGGCTGGAGGACGTGCTTTGGCGGCATGTGGACCGGATTGTGCTGATCAGCGAGGGGCGAGTTGCCGCCGACCTGCCCCCAAACGAGCTGCTGTCTACCAATATTTTGGCCGAGCACGGCATCCGGGAGCCGCTGTACATTACCGCGCTGCGGTACGCTGGGGTTGGGATCACTCCCCAAAAGCATCCCGACCATATCGAGCGTATCCGGCTTTCGGAGGAGGACTGCCAAAAGGTGCGGGATTGGTTCTGCGCAGCGCCCCCCGCGCCCGAGCCCCCCGCCCGGCAGGAG
>CAJTSP010000123.1 GCA_910578965.1 uncultured Oscillospiraceae bacterium | reverse complement strand
GCCTGGCCGGCAGGGGATCCCCCCGCTGCGGCAGGCCGGCGCCCTATGCCGGCGAAAGCAGCGGCCTATTGAGACCAGAGAGTGCTCTGGCGAAGGGGCCCGGAGGCCGGCGCCGCGCAGGGGCTGCGTTCCCTGCCGGCTGCCGGGGCGGTCCCAGGGAACGCAGCCCTCCCGGGCAGCGGCAAACAGCCTCCAAAGGCGACCCCTACTGTATGGCACGTTTTTCAAAAGCCGCCTGATCGGACAGTTTCTATGGTATAATAGCCGCAGGGCGGCTATTATCATTTATTTTTATGGCGTTCGCCTCGCCCCTTGCGGGGCAACCAGCGAAATCGCCCATTCTACCATTCGCGCTGCGCGTTTATGGTAGAATAGAGCCGCAGGGCGGCTATTATACTCTATCCTATGGCGTTCGCCTCGCCCCTTGCGGGGCAACCGGCGAAATCGCCCATTCTACCATTCGCGCTGCGCGTTCATGGTATACTGTCGCATTAGAGGTACGGCTGCCGGCCGCAGATCCCCTTGCTCACTACAAATAGTAATTTTACTCATATTAATACCAACAGGAGCTGAAACTATGGAAACCTATCCCTTCAGCGCGTTGACCGCGCGGATGAAATACATCACCCGGTGGAGCCTGATGCGCACCACCCGGCCGGAATCCCTCAGCGAGCACACGGCCGATACCGCCCTGCTGGCCCACATGCTCTGCCTGATTGCCACCCGCATTTTAGGCCAGAGCGGCAACGAAATCCATCCCGAGCGGGTGGCGGCGGCGGCGCTCTATCACGACGCGCCGGAAATTTTGACCGGCGACCTGCCCACCCCGGTAAAATACCAGACCGAGGCGATGCGCACCGCCTGCAAGGCGCTGGAGCGCCAGGGGGCCGAAACAATGGCGCGGCTGCTGCCCGGGGAGCTGCAGGCCGAGATGGCCGGCTGGCTGCGGGGCGAGACGCTGACCGAGGCCGAAAAGGCCCTGCTTAAAGCGGCCGACCGGCTGAGCGCGCTCATCAAGTGCCTGGAGGAAGGGGCGGCCGGCAACCACGAGTTTGACGCGGCCCGCGCGGCGCAGGAGCAGGCCCTTCACGGGATGCGCTGCCCCGCCGCCGAATATTTTATGGCCCACATGCTGCCCTGCTATACTCAGAATTTAGACGAGCTGGCCCGCGGGCGGCTGGGGTGAGGGGGAGCAGGGAGCCCGTTTGCATGGGCCGCCGCCTGATAAAAAGGGATTTACCGGATGGCCTGCAAAAAGCCTTCGATCTCTTTGTTGAATATACGGTATCTCTTATCCGCAATAAAGTGATCCCCTTTGATAACCGATAGCCTTGCATCCGGTATATTTTCTGCAATCTCTTTTGTATGGGATTCCCGGATCATATCATTCCCGCCGCAAATCACGAGCGTAGGGGCTGTTATTTTTGACAATTCCTTTGGTTCAATGTTCGGATCATTGACCATTAACCCAAGCATTTCTGCAGCCTTTTTTGCTTTAGGCGATCTTGAGGCAAACCACCCGGTTATTTTGTAGCCTATTTCGATGGGCAGTTGTGTCGTTATTTTTACCCCTCCCGGATTTAGGTTCCCCCCGTTTAATATCAGCGCCTTGACCCTGTTTGGATATTTCATTGCAAATTTCATTGCTATATTTGCCCCGTCTGAAAACCCCAAAATAACAGCCCTCGAAATTTCAAGTTCCTCCATAGAATCGTATAGGTCACGGGAAAACTGCTCAATCGTAAAGGGTTTTGTGCCTCTTGCAGACCTGCCATGCCCCCGCGTATCGAAAGCAATCACCCTGTACCTATTGCTGAAATAATCGATTTGATGCTTAAAATAGGAGCCGTCCTGCCCGTTTCCGTGCAAAAGGATAAAGGGCTCTTTATCCCCCTTTTCCCGATAATATAAAGCAATATCCATGTATGCTCCTTCCAAAGCCCCGATTTGCCCCTCCGGCCCTGCCGGCGGAAGCCCGCCCTTTTCCTGCCCGGCTCAAACGCCCTGCTGGCTCTCAAGCACCCGCTCGATGAGGGGGTCGACGTCCGCAAAGTGCCGAAGCTCACAGCAGGTCCGGCGCAGGGCGGCCGCGCCCCGCAGGCCCTTCATATAATGCAGGGCCTGGCTGCGGGCCTGCGGCATGGCAGCCCACTCGCCCTTTTCCTCGCACATCTCGTATACCTGCCGGCGCAGGGCCGCCATCCGCTCGCGCAGGGTGGGCGGCGGCGGGGCGGGCCCGCCGGCCAGGGCCGCGTTTATCTGCTCAAACAGCCAAGGGTCGCCCAGCGCGGCCCGGCCGACCATCACCCCGTCGCAGCCGGCGCCGGCCATCATGCGCAGGGCATCCTCCGCGCTTGCAATGTCCCCGTTGCCCAGCACCGGGATGCCCACCGCCTGTTTGACCGCCCGGATGACGCCAAGGTCAATGCCCGGCTCGTACATCTGGGCACGGGTACGGGCGTGCACCGCAATGGCGGCGGCCCCGGCCGCCTCGCAGTATTTGGCCGCCTCGGGGGCGGTAATCTGCCCGGCGTCCCAGCCGGCGCGCATCTTTACGGTCACCGGCCGGCCTTCGCTTACCCCTGCCACCGCCCGCACCAGCTCGCCGCAGAGCTTAGGATCACAGAGCAACCGGCTGCCCGCGCCGGAGGAGGTGATCTTGGGGGCGGGGCAGCCCATGTTGATGTCAAAAAAATCAAAGGGGTATTTTGCGATAAGCCGGGCGGCCCCGGCCATGGTTTCGGGCTCGGCCCCGAACAACTGCACCCCGTAGGGGGCGCCGCCGGCATCCTCGCCCCGCCAGAGCAGCCGAACGCTTTTTTTGTCGCCAAAGGCGATGGCCTTGGCGCTCACCATCTCGCTTACGGTGTACGCCGCGCCGTGCCGGGCGGCCAGCCGGCGGCAGGCTGCGTCGGTAAAGCCGGCCATGGGGGCCAGCGCCGCTTTGCCGGGGATTGCAAGGGGCCCAAACTGCATACCCGCCGCCTCCTTTTGCCAAACGGACGGCCCTGCCGGGGCCGTTTTGAAAAGTGTACAGGCCATGGGAGCAAGGGCCCGCCATCTGCCTGCCGCTGCCCGGGCTGCCCAGGGCCGGGCAAAAAGCTGCTCGGGCCGCACGGGCAGGGACACGCGCGGGGCCGGGCCGCTCCCGCGCTGTTCTATTCTATCACATCGGGCCAAAATGTGGTATACTTACTTTCGAGATGGGCGAATAAGCGGCATATGCCGCGCCGACCGGAGGCTTTTTTCGGCCGGGCCTTCCCGCCGCCCGGAAAGGACCCTTTTATTATGAAACTGCTGGTTTTGGACGGCAACTCCATCGTCAACCGCGCCTTTTACGGCATCAAGCTGCTCACCACCAAGGACGGGCAGTTCACCAACGCCATTTTTGGCTTCCTCAACATCCTGCACGGCCTTTTGCGGGACCACGCGCCGGACGAAGTTGCCATCGCCTGGGACCTGCGGGCCCCTACCTTCCGGCATAAACTGTACGACGGCTACAAGGCCACCCGCAAGGGCATGCCGGATGAGCTGGCCGCCCAGCTACCCACGCTCAAGGAGCTTTTGGCGAAGCTGGGCTTTGTGATGGTAAGCAGGGAGGGCTTTGAGGCAGATGATATTTTAGGCACCCTCTCGGCCGCCTGCGAAACGCGGGGCGATAACTGCCTTTTGGCCACCGGCGACCGGGACAGCCTCCAGTTGGTAAGCCCCACAACCACCGTACTGCTGGCCTCCACCCGGGCGGGACGCAGCGAAACGGTGGTAATGGACCTTGCCGCCGTGCGGGAAAAATACGGGGTGGAGCCGGTGCAGCTTATTGAGGTTAAGAGCCTGATGGGGGATACCAGCGACAACATCCCCGGGGTACCCGGAGTAGGTGAAAAAACCGCTCTGGCCCTGATCCAGGCCTTTGGCACGCTGGACGGAGTATACCAAAACCTCGACAGCCCCGCCGTTAAGCCGGGGGTGCGGGCAAAGCTGGCCGCCCACCGTCCCGAGGCCGAGCTGAGCCGCACCCTTGCCGCTATCGACCGCGCCGCCCCTATCGAGACCGCGCCCGGCACCTACCGCCGGGCCGAGCCGGACGCCGCCGGGGCTGCGGCCCTTTTGGCCGGCCTTGAGATGCACACCATGATCGGCCGGTGGGGCCTTGAGGATATTGCCCGCCCCGCCGCAAAAAACGCCGCGCCGCTGACCGAGGCCGTCCCCGCCCCCTACGCGGGCCAGCCGCTGGCCGGGCGCTGGTACCTGGCTGAGCACCCCCATACACCCGGCCGCTGGATGGCCGTGCAGGGGAGGACGGTATACGAGCTGGACGCCCAAAGCCTTACCCCGCTGCTGGAAAGCGCCGGCGGGCGGGAGCTGTGGGTGTTTGACGCAAAGCCGCTCTACCGCCTGGCGCTGGACGCAGGCGGCGAGGGGGCCGCCATTACCTTTGACGCCAAGCTGGCTGCCTACCTGCTAAACCCCGCCGCCCGCAGCTACGCGCCCGGGCCGCTGGCTGCCGAGTACGGTATTCCTCCCGCCTTTTGCTGCGAGGCGCTACCCGAGGCCGGGCAGTTGGCCGGGCTGTTTGAGCTGCTGGACCAAAAGGTGGAGGAGCAGGGCATGGGGCGGCTGCTGCGCCAGATGGAGCTGCCGCTGGCACTGGTGCTGGCCGACATGGAGCGCACCGGCATGCTGATCGACCAGGAGGGCCTTGCACAGTTTGGCCGGGAGCTCAAGGCCGAGCTGGACGCCAGCCTTGCGCGCATTTACGGGCAGGTGGGGTATGAGTTTAACCTCAACAGCCCCAAGCAGTTGGGCGAGGCCCTGTTTGACCGGATGGGCCTGCCCCACCGCAAAAAGACCAAAAGCGGCTATTCCACCGATGCCGAGACCCTGGAAAGCCTGCGCGGCTACAGCCCGGTGATCGGGGATATTTTGCGCTACCGCACCTACCAAAAGCTGTACAGCACCTATGCCGAAGGCCTTTTGAAGGTGGTGGGGCCGGACGGCCGGATGCATTCCACCTTTAACCAGACCGAGGCCCGCACCGGGCGCCTCTCAAGCAGCGAACCGAACCTGCAGAACATCCCCATCCGCACCGAGCTGGGCAGCAAGCTGCGGCAGTATTTTATCGCCGCGCCGGGCTGCACCCTGCTGGACGCCGACTACAGCCAGATCGAGTTGCGTATCCTGGCCCACATCTGCGGGGACGAGAGTATGCGCGAGGCCTTTTTGCAGGGGCAGGATTTCCACCGCAGCACCGCCGCCCGGGTGTACGGCCTGCCGCCCGAGCAGGTTACGCAGCGGCTGCGCAGCAGCGTTAAAGCGGTCAACTTTGGCATTGTATATGGCATGGGGGCCTACAGCCTCTCGCAGGATCTGGGCATCAGCGTAAAAGAGGCCGAAGGGTTTATCAAAAATTATCTTGAAAGCTTCCCCGGCATCCGGCAGTATATGCAGGATACCATCGCCCACGGGCGGGAACAGGGCTATGTAGCCACCCTGTTCGGCCGGCGGCGGGCGCTGCCCGAGCTTGCCAGCAAAAACTACAACCTGCGGGCCCTGGGCGAGCGGATGGCCATGAACACCCCTATCCAGGGTACGGCGGCAGACGTCATCAAGCTGGCGATGGTCAAGGTGTGGCGGCGGCTGCGGGCCGAGGGGCTGGCCGCACGGCTGATTTTGCAGGTGCACGACGAGCTGATTGTCGAGGCGCCCGAAGCCGAAGCCGAGCAGGCCGCCGCCATTTTGGCCGAGGAGATGCAAAGCGCGGCGGACTTTTCTGTGCCTCTCACCGCCGATGTCCAGCGCGGGGCTACCTGGCTGGAGGCACACTGAGATGGCCGGCCGGCAAGGGCCCCTGCCCGGCGCGCCGGGCATCCCTTACGGGGCTGCGCCAGGCGCTTTGCGGGGCGCAGGCCAGCCAGCCCCGCCGGCGGGATTGGCTGTGCGCGCGCTGGGCGAGGCCGACCTTGCCGCGGCGGCCGCGGTTTCGGCCACGGCGCCGGACGCCTGGAGCGAGGAGGCCCTGCGGGCCGGGCTGCGTTCCCAGCAGGCTGGAGGCGCAGCACGGCTTTTTGCGGCGCTGCGCACCGGGCGCGGCATCCTGCCCGGCCCCATCGCAGCCGCCCCGGGCCTGCCGGGTTTGGACGGCGCCGCCGCAGGCCGGGCGGGGCCCCACGCCCTTGGGGATAGCCAAAAAGGCCCCTTTGCCGGGCTTGTCGGGCTGGCCGCCTTTCAGCTTGCCGCAGGCGAGGCCAGCCTCGACACCCTGGCCGTCTTTCCTGCCGCCCGCCGGCAGGGGGTAGGCGGCGCGCTGCTGCGGGCTGCGCTCGGCAGCCTGCGCGCCGAGGGGGCCGAAGCCTGCTTTTTGGAGGTGCGCTGTTCCAACATGCCGGCCATCGCCCTTTACAAGGGCCTTGGGTTTACCGAGGCAGGCCGCCGCCCCGGCTTTTACCGCGCCCCGGCCGAGGATGCGCTGGTAATGCGCTGCCCGCTGGACAGCTTTTAGAAAAAGGCCCGCAAAAGGGGGATGTCCAAACCGTGGACTATCCGCCGGCTGGGCAGGGGGCAGCCTCTCAAGGCTTGGCGGGATTCCCTGCCTCGATGTTCCCCCTCGAGACTCTCCCCAGCCCCCTTGGCCAGCAATCCCCCCTTAAATGGGCGCTCCCTGCAAAAGCAGTCTTTTGCGGATACAAACAGTATTGTTTGGATGTGATATTGCCTTATGTTGATTCTCGGGATCGAATCGAGCTGCGACGAAACCGCTGCTGCGGTGGTAGAGGACGGGCGGACACTGCACAGCAGCGCCATTGCCACCAGCGTAGCCGAGCAGGCGCTGTACGGCGGGGTGGTGCCGGAGATTGCCAGCCGGCGGCATATCGAGTCCATCAGCCCGGCGGTGCAAAAGGCCCTGGCGGACGCGGGGGTCAGCCCCGCGGAGCTGGACGCCATTGCGGTAACCTTTGCGCCGGGGCTGATCGGGGCGGTGCTTGTGGGGGTGAACTTTGCCAAGGGGCTGGCCTGCGCTACGGGCAAGCCGCTGGTGCCGGTGCATCATCTGCGGGGGCACATCGCGGCGCTCTACCTGACCCACCCGGAGCTAAAGCCCCCCTTCTTATGCCTGGTGGCGAGCGGCGGGCACAGCCATATTGTAAAGGTAGAAGAGTATACACGCTTTGCGGTATTGGGCCGCACGGTGGACGATGCGGCAGGCGAGGCGTTTGACAAGGTGGCCCGCACCCTGGGCCTGCCCTACCCGGGCGGCCCCAGCGTGAGCAAGGCGGCGCGCCAGGGGAACCCGCACGGCTACGCCCTGCCCACCCCCCATGCGCCGGGGCCCTACGACGTGAGCTTTTCGGGCCTGAAAACGGCGGTGCTCAACGCGGTAAACCAGGCCAGGATGCGCGGCGAAGCGGTGCGGGTGCCGGATATGGCGGCAAGCTTCCAGGAAAAGATCGCCTGTATCCTGGCCCAAAAGCTGCTTGCGGCGGCAAGGGATACCGGTGCAGCCACCCTCTGCCTTGCGGGCGGGGTGGCGGCCAACGGGCGGCTGCGGACGCTGGTAAACGAGGGCGCGCAAAAGGCCGGGCTGCGCCTGTGCCTGCCCGAGCCAGCCCTCTGCGGCGACAATGCCGCCATGATTGCGGCCCAGGGATATTATGAGTACTGCGCCGGCCACACCGCCTCCCTCAACCTGAACGGCTACGCCACCCTGCCCATCGACTACAACCCGGGCGAGATTTGAGACTCCGCTTGTCTCAGGCACGGCAAGGCCTCGCACACGCCGCGAGATTTTGCACAAAAACAACATTCCGTTTGCTTTTCTTGACGTCAAGAAAAGTAACAAAAGAACGTCGGGGGGGGGGGG
>CAJTSP010000122.1 GCA_910578965.1 uncultured Oscillospiraceae bacterium | reverse complement strand
CTCCAGGGTCACGGCCACCCCCAGCCCCTCCTCCACCATAAGGGATGCGTTGTAGATCAGGTTATGGGTGCTCACCACGTTCAGTTGGGTAAGGGTACGCCCCATCCAAGCCAGGAAAGGGCTGCCGTCCCTGATCTGGCGGGACAGCAGCAGCGGCTCCCTGTACAGGTCCTCGGGCCGGACGGCATTTTTTTGGGCAAGCGGGTGATCCCTGCGCATCAAAACGGCCCAACTGTCCCGGTTCGGCAGATGAATATGCTCGTACTTGCGGGCATCCACCTCCCCCACAAAAAGGGCAAAATCGATCAGGCCCTTGTCTAACTGCTCGGCAACGTCCCCTCTGTCCCCGCTTACGATGTGCAGGTGTATGTCCGGGCAGGTTTTGCCAAGCGCCCCCGCAGCCCTGGCAATCAGCCGCATCCCCTCGGTTTCCCCCGCCCCAATGTAGACGTTGCCTGCCACCACCCCATCGTCCATGGTCAGCGCATCGGTCGTTTTATCCACCAGGCTGACAATCTCCTCGGCCCGCTTGCGCAGGAACATCCCCTCGTCGGTGAGGGTAATCTTTCGCCGGCCCCGGATAAACAGGGTTTTGCCCAGCTCCTCTTCCAGCTCCTTAAGCTGCCGTGACAGCGAGGGCTGGGCAGTATGCAGCGCCTCGGCCGCGCGGGATATGTTTTCTTCCCGCGCCACCGCCAAAAAATACCGCAGCACACGCAGTTCCATCCGACATCCCCCCTTTGGCCATCCTACCACGGCCCTGCCATATCCGTCAAGCATATCAGAGCATTTACAATAGGCATTTGCGGTTGCCCCGGCTGTGCCTTATAATAGGGTTATGGGAGGTGGCCGGATGGGCTGCGGGATAAACGGGGCGGACGTCCGCCAGAATCTTGAGGATGCCGGATGCTCGGAGGAGCTGATTGGGAAGTGCATAAAAGCCCTGGACGCGGGGGCCGTACGGGATTGCTCCCGCCTCTTGGATATCTACCGCCGCACCCTGCTCGACGGCATCCACATCCAGGAAGAAAAACTCAGCCGCCTCGATTACCTGCGGCACCGGCTAAAAAAGCCATAGGGGGTCTCCCCTGGCTGTAGCGGCGCTAAAACGGCCGGGCTTTTACACAGCCGGATCATTTATAAACGAGGAGGATTTCCATGATAAAACAAACGGCCGGCCGGGATCGGCTGGGGACATTCGCCCCTAAATTTGCACAGCTCAACGATGACATCCTGTTTGGCGAGGTTTGGAACCGGGAGGCGCTTTCCCCCAAGCTGCGCTCTATCCTTACCGTTACGGTGCTGGTAAGCAAGGGGCTTTTTGACGAATCCTTCCAGCATCACCTGGTAAATGCCAAGAAAAACGGGGTCACCAAAAACGAGATGGCCGAAATTTTGACCCATCTGGCCTTTTATGCCGGCTGGCCGTGCGCCTGGGCAGCCTTCCGGGCGGCAGTAGAGGTCTATAAAGATGACCCCGGCAAAGACGGCGGGATGTTTGGCCTGGGCGATCCCAACGAGGCCTATGCCCAGTATTTTACCGGCAGCAGCTATCTCAAGCGCCTTACCGACCCGGGTGAGACCGTCTCGCTCGCCAACGTTACCTTTGAACCGGGCTGCCGCAACCACTGGCATATCCACCACGCCGCCAGGGGCGGCGGCCAGATCCTGCTCTGCACCGACGGCCGGGGCTGGTACCAGGAGTGGGGCAGGCAGGCCCGCCCCCTCCGCCCCGGCGAGGTGGTATATATCCCAGCCGGCGTCAAGCACTGGCACGGCGCGGCAAGGGACAGTTGGTTCAGTCATGTCGCCTTTGAGGCCCCGGGCGAGGGCTGCTCCATCGAGTGGCTGGAGCCGGTAGGCGAAGAGCAATATGGCAAGCTCGGCTGAAGCGGCAATGCAAAAGCGCGGCCCCTTTTTAGGGCCGCGCTTTTGGTTTAACATATGGCTTTCAGGCGCCGGTCATCCTTTTTTTTCGTCGCTGCCGGCTGCTTCTTCCTCATCGCTCTCGCCAAATTCGATATCAAAGGCTGCGCCGCAGTTCTGGCAGGCGATTTCCTCGCTCAAAAGGGTGTCCTCGTCCACAACGGTCACGGCGCCGCAGTTGGGGCAGGTAAGCTCGTAGCGCACCCCGTCCTCCTCGCCGTCTTCGTCCGCCTCGCCGTCTTCGCCAAAAACGGCTTCCTCCAGCTCGTCCATGTCGGCGTCCATCGCATCCAGCTCGTCATACACCTGGTCAAGGTCGTCGTCCAGGGTGGACACCGCGTCGCAGATTTCGGCCAGCAGGCCCTGCATGGCCAGCAGTACCTTGCCCTCCTTGGTGGAATCATCGATTGCGAGGCCCTCCATCAAGCCCTTGAGGTAGGCCGCTTTTTCCTTAAGCTGCATGGTATTGATCCTTTCTGTCGGGGTGCGTTATGCGCGCTCCATATATTCGCCGGTACGGGTATCGATGCGGATCTTGTCGCCCTCGTTGATAAAAAGCGGCACCCGGATTTCGGCGCCGGTCTCAAGCTTAGCGGGCTTGAGGGTATTGGTGGCGGTATTGCCCTTTACGCCCGGCTCGGTCTCGGTAACCTCCAGCACCACAAAGTTGGGAGCCTCGATGCCAAAGACGCTGCCCTTGTAGCTGAGCACCTTTACGTGCTCGTTCTCCTTGACAAAGCGAAATGCCTCGCCCAGGTCGGACCGGTTGATGGGCACCATGTCAAAGGTCTCCACGTCCATAAAATAGTACAAATCGCCGTCGGCATAGGAATACTCCATCTCCCGGCGCTCAATGTAGGCGGTAGGGAACTTGGCGCTGGGGTTGTAGCTGGTCTCGGTTACGGCGCCGGTAATGACATTTTTGGTTTTGGTACGCACAAAGGCTGCGCCCTTGCCCGGCTTAACGTGCTGAAACTCCACTACCTGCAGCACCTTGCCGTCCTCCTCAAAGGTAACGCCGTTGCGGAAATCGCCTGCTGAAATCATATCAAATCCTCCACGAATTTTAGTATGTCTTTTGAAGCATGCATGTCTGTCTGTATTTTACCCGATAACAGGCCGCTTTGCAAGTATTTTGGACAAACTGTTTGGCGGCCTCCCCTTTTGCCGGGTATCTGCGTGGCAACGCCCAATATCATGGGCCGCAAAGCCGCCTGCGGCGGCCGGTTACAGGCTTTGGTAGTACTGCATCATGGTACGGGCGTCTTCAGCCTGGGTGCCGGCAGACTCGCAGATGATTACCGGGGCAAGGCCCCGTTCGTGGCAGAGTTCGAGCAGCGGCTCAAAATTGGGGCCAAAAACGGTATCGGCAAAGGTAAGGTGCTGTTTTTCACCGCCGGCTGTATACTCGATCTTGCTGAAATGCACATGGAAAGCACGGGCACGGTCGTCCTGCAATACCTCGGCCATCCGGTCCAGGATGGCGGCGTATTCCGCCTTTCCTTTAATGGCTCCCTGATCCCGCGCATTGAGGTGTCCAAAATCGATGCAGGGGGTAATGCGTGCATCCACCTTACACAGGGCCAGCACCTCGTCGAGGGTGCCCAACTGGCCTACCTTGCCCATGGTTTCGGGACAGAGGGTAAGGCCAGAAAAGCCGGCCTCGTCCAACGCGGCCTGCGCCCGGACGAGGGTATCCGTTGCCTTGCGCAGCGCCTCTTCGCGGCTCTGCTTGCCGCAGCTACCCGAATGGAAGATGATCCGCCGGCCGCCCAGCGCCCTGACGGCGGCAGCGCTTTGCAGCAAATAATCGATGCTACCAAGGCGTTTTTCTTCCTCCAAGCTGCTCATGCTGATGTAATAGGGCGCATGCAGACTGAACAGGATGCCCCGCGCGGCGGCGTCCGCGGCCATCCGTTCCCCCTTTTCCTGCCCTAATCGCACCCCGCGCCCGCACTGGTACTCAAAGGCGGTAAGGCCAAATTTTGCGGTGTATTCGGGGATGTCCAGGCTCGATTTATAGCCCATGGCGGCAAAGCTCTCGCTCTGGCCGGCAGTGCCAAACCGGATGCCCTCCTGCGGGGCATTTTGCGGCTCGTTCACAGCAGTTTGCCTCCCTTGCGGTAATATTTTTGGATGAAGGGCGCCTCCCAGCGGCGGCGGCGCTCGATGCTTTTATGTGTCTCGGGGGCCAGCGGCCGCACCACCAGCCCCGGCACCCCATAAAGGGCGGCAGCCAGCCGGTCGGTAAAAAGCTGGTCGCCCACCGCGGCAAAGGCGCGTTTGGGCACACCGCAGCGCCGCCGGGCCAGCGCAAGGCCAAACGGCAGCGGCTTTGCCGCCAGCGAAACAAACGGCAACCCCAGCCCCTCCGCAAAAGGCGCCACCCGGGCCCTTGTATTGTTGGATACGATGCACAGGACGATGCCGGCCGCCTTCATCCGGGCCAGCCAATCGGCCACGGCGGACGGCAGTTCGGGCGAGTCATGCGCGGCAAGGGTATTGTCCACATCCAACGCCAGCGCCCGGATGCCCCTGCCGGCCAAAAAGGCGGGGGTAATCGAGCCCACTCCGCCAAACAGGTATTCCGGTGTGAGGAACACGGTGCAGCCTCCTTTACTTTTTGCTGTAGCCCGGCCCTGGCCGGCCGCGGTATTTTTGGCCCTGCAAACGCACGATGCATCAAAAAAGGGCAGGCCCCGCAAAGGGCCTGCCCCTGAAAGGCGTTTTGCAACGCTGCCGAACCCTGCCCGGGGGGATCACTTATACTTGCGCTTGCGGGCGGCTTCGGACTTCTTTTTGCGGCGCACGGAGGGCTTTTCGTAAGCCTCCCGCTTGCGAACTTCCGCCAGCACGCCACTGCGCGCGGTGGAACGCTTAAAACGGCGCAGAGCGCTTTCCAGCGACTCGCCGTCTTTTACACGAATTTCCGACATCTTGTTCCCTCCCTTGGCCTATAACGGCAGGAGTTTGCGGGAGCCGCCCCCCAAAAAAGGGGAAAGAACCCAACATTACGATTATACTATGCCCCACGGGATTCGTCAACCGATTTTTTGCCCGTGGGATAAGAATTCACAAAAACTTTACTTCACCGCAATGTTGACCAGCTTGCCCGGTACCACGATCTCCTTGACCACCGTTTTGCCGGCAATAGCGCTCGCCACCGCCCCGCTGGCCTTGGCCGCCGCAAGGGCCTCCTCCTTGGAGGCGTCGGCCACAAGGGTGATGCGGGCCTTGATCTTTCCGTTTACCTGCACCGCCAGCTCCACCGTGCTCTCGACACACTTGGCCTCATCGTACTCCGGCCAAACCGTGCCGCTGATCTGCCCGGCAAAGCCCGCCTGCTGCCAAAGCTCCTCGGTGATGTGGGGCGCAAAGGGGTTGAGCAGCACCAAAAGGGCCCTGAACTCGTCCTTTGTAGCCCCGCCGGCATCGTACAGCTCGTTGACCAGGCTCATCATGGCCGCAATAGCGGTATTGGCCTTGAGCTGGTCGATGTCCGAGCCCACCTTTTTGATGGTGCGGTGGATGCTGCCCTCAAGCTGCGGGCGGTATCCGCCGCCCGGCACCGGCTGCTCGGCCAGGCCCCAGACCCGCTCCAAAAAGCGGCGGCAGCCCTTGATGGAGGCGGTGTTCCAGGGGGCGCTCTTTTCAAAGTCGCCGATAAACATCTCGTACAGGCGCATGGTGTCGGCCCCGTACTCGTTGATGATGTCGTCCGGGTTGACGACGTTGCCCCGGCTCTTGGACATCTTTTCGCCGTTTTCGCCCAGGATCATGCCGTGGCTGGTGCGTTTTTTGTACGGCTCGGCGGTGGGCACCACTCCGATGTCGTAGAGGAACTTGTGCCAGAACCGGCTGTAAAGCAGGTGCAGGGTGGTGTGCTCCATACCGCCGTTGTACCAATCCACCGGACCCCAGTATTCCAGCGCCTCACGACTGGCCAGCGCCTCTTTGTTGTGGGGGTCCATGTACCGCAAAAAGTACCAGGAGGAGCCGGCCCACTGGGGCATGGTGTCGGTCTCGCGCCTCGCAGGGCCGCCGCAGCAGGGGCAGGTGGTGTTGACCCACTCAGTGTGCCGGGCCAAGGGGCTCTCGCCGTCCGGCCCGGGCTCAAAGTCGGTGATCTCGGGCAGGCGCAGGGGCAGCTCGCTCTCGGGCAGGGGCTGCCAGCCGCACCTCTCGCACCAGACCATCGGGATCGGCTCGCCCCAATATCGCTGGCGGCTGAACACCCAGTCCCGCAGCTTGAAGTTGACCTGGGCGTGGCCCTTGCCCTCTTTTTCCAACCAGGCGGTGATGGCCTTTTTGGCCTCCTCCACGCTCATGCCGGTCAAAAAGCCGCTGTTGACCATTTTGCCGGTGGCACAGTCGGTAAAGGCCTCTTTTTCCACATCGCCCCCCGCCACCACCTCGACGATGGGCAGCCGGAAGGCCCTGGCAAACTCCCAGTCGCGGGTGTCATGGGCCGGCACCGCCATAATCGCGCCGGTGCCGTAGCTGGCCAGCACATAATCCGAGATAAAGATGGGAATTTCGGTATTGTTGACCGGGTTGACGGCCCGCACCCCTTTGAGCTCGACGCCGGTTTTGTCCTTGGCAAGCTCGGTGCGCTCCATATCGCTCTTGCGGGCGGCAGCGGCCTGGTAGGCGCGCACCTCGTCGAGGTTTTCGAGCTTGTCCGCCCACTTTTCGATCAAGGCGTGCTCGGGGGCCAGCACCATGTAGGTCGCGCCAAAGAGGGTGTCCGGCCGGGTGGTGTAGACCACGAGGTCGTCGCCGGTGGTGGCCTTGAAGGTGACCTCGGCCCCATGGCTGCGGCCGATCCAGTTTTTTTGCTGGGTGGAGACCCGCTCGATATAATCCAGCCCGTCCAGGTCGTCAATGAGCCTGTCGGCATAGGCGGTGATGCGCAGCATCCACTGGCTCTTGACCCGGTGCACCACCTCGGAGCCGCAGCGCTCGCAAACCCCGTTGACCACTTCCTCGTTGGCCAGCACCACCTTGCAGCCGGTACACCAGTTGACATTCATCTCTTTTTTGTAGGCGAGGCCCTTTTTGTAGAGCTGCAAAAAAATCCACTGGGTCCATTTATAATATTCAGGGTCGGTGGTGTTGATCTCCCGCGTCCAGTCAAACGAGAGGCCCAGGCTCTTGAGCTGACCCTTGAACCGCTCGACGTTCCTTTTGGTAACCACCTCGGGGTGGATATGGTTTTTCATGGCGTAGTTTTCGGTAGGCAGGCCAAAGGCGTCCCACCCCATGGGATAGAGCACGTTGTAGCCGCACAGCCGCTTTTTGCGGGCTACAATGTCCAGCGCGGTATAGCTGCGGGGATGGCCCACATGCAGACCCTGCCCGCTGGGATACGGGAACTCCACCAGCGCATAGAACTTGGGGCGGCTGTGGTCCAGCTTTGCCGCAAAGGTTTTTTCGTCTTCCCACACCTTTTGCCATTTTTGTTCAATGGCCTTAAAATCGTACTTCACTTGCGCATCAACTCCCGATTAATTTGCATGGCGATACATGGCGCCGGGTAGCTTACACCCGGCCGCCTTACTCTGCCGATCCTCTTTATTATGTGATGTGCGCTTATGCGCGCCGCACGCCTGTGCCCAGGTGCCGGAGCCGGGACATTGGGGCGTTTTCGCTCCAGCGGGCAACCAGCATTTTTTGCCCCACAGGCGGGTCAGTCTTGCTCCGTTTCCGGCGCATCCAGATAGGGCCCAAGGTCGATTTCCTCGCTGTCGGCCCAAAGGTGCTCGAGGTCGTAAAATTCCCGGGCCTCGGGGTAAAACACATGCACGATCACCTCGCCGTAATCGAGCAAAATCCAGCTCTTGGTGCTGTAGCCCTCGGTGCGCAGGGGCTTGACCCCCTTTTGCGAAAGCTGGAATTCCACCTCCTCGGCCAGGCTTTTGACATGGGTGGAGGAGCTGCCGCTGGCAATCACGAAATAATCGGTGAGCACGGTGAGGTCCCGCACCTTCAAAAGCCTTACGCCGGATGCCTTTTTGCCGTCCAGCGTTTTGGCAACGGCAATGGCAAGTTCTTTGCTCTGCATCTGCAAACTCCTTCTTTTATTCCCTGTTTTTTACTGCTTTGGGGG
>CAJTSP010000121.1 GCA_910578965.1 uncultured Oscillospiraceae bacterium | reverse complement strand
GTTTTTGACGATGTTGCCCATCTGTAGCATGCTGGTGCCGATGCCCTGGCTCACCAGCCCGCCAACCCCGTTTTCGGGCCAGCTCATCACGGCAAAGCCCACCATCTGGGCACAGCAGCCGGCCACCGCCGCGCCGCCGGCCAGCCCGGTAAGCCCCAACGCGGCGCAGATGGCTGCCGAGCTGATGGGCAAAGTAAGCGCCATGCCAATAACGACCGAAACGACGACCCCCATAAAAAAGGGCTGCAGCTCGGTAGCCCACATGATGATGCGCCCCACCGAGCTGGCCGCACGGCCAATGGCCGGGGCGCAGAGAGCCGAGAGCAGGATACCCGCAAAAATGGTAACCAGCGGGGTAACAAGGATATCCACCCTGGTCTCCTTGCTTACCGCCTTACCCAGCTCGGCCGAAACGATGGCCACAAAGAGCACTAAAAGCGGGCCGCCCGCCCCGCCCAGGGCATTTGCAGCAAAGCCCACCGTGACCATGCTGAACAGCACAAGGGGCGGAGCCTGCAACGCGTACCCGATTGCGCAGGCCATAGCCGGGCCGCTCATGGCCGAGGCAAGGCCGCCCACCGTATACTCGGCCCCGGCAATAACGGCCACCGGCCGGGTTAAAAAGGCGATGCCGAACTGGGCGCCCGCCGTGTTGATAATGGTACCGATGAGCAGCGAGGCAAATAGCCCCTGCGCCATTGCGCCCAGCGCGTCGATGCCGTACCTTTGGGCCGAAAAAACAATGTTTTTTCGGCCCAAAAAACCCTTGACACCCCCTCGTGCAGCAGGCTGCGCAGATTTTGCCGGGTTTGTTTGATCCTTCATCCGTATCCCCCCAAGATGTCTTGACATCGCTCTATACAGATGACAGGATAGCACAAATCCTCTCAAAAAACAATAGCCGGCGGCAATTTGCCCGCCCCCTCCGCCCATACAAATGCAAGCGCCCGCTCACGCAGGGCTGCCAAGGACCCTCTTGCCCGCCCGGCAGCGGGGGCCGGCCGCAGCAGGCGACGAAAAACGGACATTGCCGCCCAACAAAATGACGTCAGACTGCCGCTGGGTAAGGTAATGCCGCCGTACCATCTGCCGCAGTACCTGCCTCTGGCGCTGGGACGCAAGCCCGGGGTTTTCGTCCAAAGCATAGGCACTGGGAGCGTTGGGAATACCAGCCAGCATCGCGCAGCCGGCCATATCCAGCTCCTGGGGTGGAACGCCGTAATAGCCTTCGGCCGCCTGCCCAACGCCGGTATACCCGCTGCCAAAATAGATGGAATTGACGTACAGCTCCAAGATTTCGCGCTTGGTGCAGACATTTTCCAGCTCCAGGGCCATAAACAGCTCGGCCGCCTTGCGTGTCAGGCGTTTTTCCTGCGTAAACCAGAGGTTTTTAGCCAGTTGCTGGGTAATGGTGCTGCCTCCCTCCACAAAGCGGCCGGCCAAAAGGTCGTTCCACAAAGCGCGGGCAATGGCGATAGGGTCAAAGCCGGGATGGCTGTAAAACCGATGGTCCTCCACCGCCAGCACCGCCTGTATGTAAAATGCAGGCAGCTTCTCCAGCGGGGTAAAGCCGGGGGTTCGGTGTATCTCCTCGATCTTTTCGGCAATACTGCTGCTGTTTAGGGCCTGCCGGTAGAGGCAGTAACCCCTGCAGGCAACCACCAGCCCCAAACAGGCCAGTGCCAGCAGGGCCAAAACCGCTGTAGCCAACAGCCAGCGGAACAAACGGTGTATGATAGGCCTCATCAGGACATCCCTCCCTGCAAAAATCGGCCGGCCTTGCGGCGGGCCGCCATCACATCCGCTCGGGCGGCGCGGCCCTCCCTCTGCCCAAAACGTCCGTGCTTCCCAAAGCGTCCCATCCTCCGCAAACCCATTTGGGCGGGGGGCAGCGTGGGCGTTGTTCCAAAGGGTGGCTCCGGCCGTACCACCAGCATACCGCGCCGCGGCAAACGCTTCCAGCGAAATGCCTTACGTTTTTCTTACATTTCTGCAAGATGGGCCCGGCGGCATACGCCGTGGGGCGCTTTTCTGCAAGAGCGCCGGTTCGGCGGTTTGCCGGGCGGCCGGGCCGGCAGTTTGTTCAATCTCCCGATTTTTAACCGAGTGGTTGATGTTGCTTTGCGCTGTTTTATAATAAAAGAAGGGGCCGGCTTTTGAAACGCCATGCTTTTGCATGGCCCCCGCGCTGTCCAACACCCGGATAAAAAAGCAAAAAACACTCGTCTTATCATATAATATCTCCCGCCACGGCGGGCAGCGCCGGCCACGCTGCCTCTTGGGCCCGTAATGGAAAAATGCGCGGGCCTATACCGGCCGGGCCTAAAAAATCGGCCCTACGAGGCAGGCAAGGCGTTCGTTATTGCGAACCACCCGCATTTTCTGTTTGTATATAAGAACATCCGGCCCGGTGCGGGACACCCGCCACGCGGGACGGGCAGGGTATAAAAAGCGGGGCCGAGCCCTGCGGGGAGGGATCCGAATGGCACAGCAGGCTGGCGCGCACCGCACCCTTGCCCGGGCGCTGGATATCCTGGAGCTTTGTGGTACCCGCGCACAGGGGTACACCCTCAGCCAGTTGAGCCGCCGGCTGAAAGCGCCCAAGAGCAGCCTTTTCCCCCTGGTGCACACCCTGCACAAGCGGGGCTATCTCACCTGCGACCAGATAACCCAGTGCTACCGCATCGGCAGCATGGCATTCCATCTGGGAAACCACTACCTGGACGGCGAGACCGTAATGGGCGAGATCCAGCGCATTATGCAGCAGGTGGTAGATGCCTGCGGCGAGACCTGCTATTTTGGCAGCCTGAAGGGCGGGGATGTGTTTTACATCAAGGAGGTGCGGCCGCCCAACCCCTTTGCCATGACGGCGGCCGTGGGCCGCACCCTGCCGGCCTACGCCACCGGCATTGGCAAGGCGCTGCTGATGGACTACACCCTGCCCATGCTGCGGGCGCTTTACTGCGACGGCCTGATTGCCCTGACCGAAAACACTGTCACCGATTTTTACACCCTGGCAAACCAGCTGGCCGCCATGCGGGCCGAGGGCTTTGCCCACGAGGAGGAGGAGAGCACCCGCCTGGTGCGCTGTGTGGCGGCGCCCATCCGCAAAGGGGGGCAGATCGTTGCCGCCATGAGCGTGGCCATGCCGGTGCCGCGCTTTACGCCGGCCCTGGCCGAAAGCGTCCGCCATGCGCTGGACGAGGCGCGCAGCCGGGCTGAGCGGCTGATCCAACACGTGGATATTGTATTTTAGCAAAAACAAGGAGGGCCCGGCCCGCCGTACAAAAAAGGAGGATAAAGATGCCGCAAGTAATAACCATAGGCGAGACTATGGCCGCCTTTACCCCCTGTGAGAGCGGCCCGCTGCGATATATCCGCGACTACCGCCTGCGCATCGCGGGGGCCGAGAGCAACACCGCCATCGGGCTGGCAAAGTTAGGGGTGGGCGCCGTTTGGCTGAGCCGGCTGGGCGAGGATGAATTTGGCCATTTTGTCTGCAACCAGATCCGCGCCGAAGGGGTGGACTGCAGCCGGGTGGTGTTTGACAAAGCCCACCGTACCGGGTTGATGGTAAAAGAAACCGGTGCAGGCGAGACGCGGGTATATTACTACCGTGAAAACAGCGCCGCCAGCTTTATGCGGCCGCAGGACCTGGACGAGGGGCTATTTGCCGGCGTGGGAACCGAAAAACCACAAATCCTGCACCTGACCGGCATCACCCCGGTGCTGAGCGAAAGCTGCCGGCAAACCCTTTTAGCGGCGGTAACGCTGGCAAAACAGCACGGCCTTTTGCTGAGCTTTGACCCCAACATCCGCAAAAAGCTGTGGCGGGATACCGATTATTCCCCGCTGCTGCGCGAGCTTGCCTTGCAAAGCGAGATTGTGCTGCTGGGGCTGGACGAGGCTGAGGCCCTCTTTGGCCTGCGGAAACCGGACGCCATTTTTGCCCGGCTTTTTGCGGGCGGCTGCGCCCGTTACGCCGCCATCAAAAACGGGGCGGAGGGCGCCTGGGCGGCAGACGGAGGGCACTGCCTGCGGCTGCCGCCCCACCCCTGCCGCTGCGTCGAGCCGATTGGCGCGGGCGACGGCTTTAACGCAGGCTTTTTGGCCGGCATTTTGCAAACCGGCAGCATTGAGGCCGCCGGCCGGATGGGCTGTGCCTGCGGCGCACTGGCTACCCAGACTCCCGGCGACATCGAGGGGTACCCGGATGCCGCCCGGCTGCATGAGGCCCTTGCGGGGGCCGGGACGGTTTACCGCTAAAGCCGCATCCGCGCCGCGCAAAACCTTTGGAAAGGAAGAGCTGCCATGGATATGTACAAGATCGTAAAACAAAACCCGTTGCTGGCCATTTTGCGCAACATACCGCTTGAGATGACGTTGGATTACACCGACGCCATTGTGGCGGGCGGCGTGCGTTTTTTTGAGGTGGCCCTCAACAGCCCCCACGCGCTGGAGCAAATCTCCCTGATGCGCAAAAAATACGGCGAGAGCTGTTTGGTCGGCGCGGGCACCGCCATTACGGTAGCGCGTGCGCGGGACGCCCTGGCTGCCGGCGCGCAGTTCCTTTTAACCCCCGGCACCCCTTTGGACGTACTGGAATACTGCGCCGGCAACGACGTTTTGCTGCTGCCCGGCGTGCTGACCCCCTGCGACGTGGCCACCTGCCTGGAATTTGGGTTTAAGACCATGAAGCTTTTCCCGGCCGGGGCCATGCCGCGCAGCTATGTGCGGGATTTGCAGGGCCCGTTTGACGGTACCCACTATATGGCGATCGGCGGGGTAACCCCAGACAACATCGGGGAGTTTTTTAAGGCCGGCTGCATTGCGGCGGGCCTGGCCAGCAGCCTGCTGCCCAAAGAGGCGGTGGCGCGCGGCGATTGGCAGGCAGCCGCGGACTATGTGCGCGCCCTGGCCGCCAAAGCCCACGCCTGAAAGCGGCGGCTCCATTGCAAAAAAGAGCAATGCTCACCGGAAGACCGCCAAGGTAAAAAAATCGCCTCGATTGCCAGGCGGCAAGCCCCGGCCGTTCCCTGCCCTGCCCGCCCAAAGCGGCGGTCAGGGCTTTTTGCGTTTGCCTGCGGCGGTTTCCTGCTGCGAAAAAACGCTCATGACATGACAAGGTGCTTGCCGTGCGAACAGGTTGATCCCGTTTTGCCGGGGGATTTTATCTTTTTGGGGGAATCCCTCTTGACAAATGCTCTTAATAAAACAATCGCTTTGAAAACCTGTTCCCCCTGCCGCCCCGGGCGCGGAACGATCCGCCTCCAAACAGCCTTGCTGCGCAGCGTTACCCTGATGAAACCAGGCGTTTCTTGCAGGGAATCGCGATAGGGGGTATTATAAAATTGGCAGCGAAAAATGTTGGAGGGCTATGAAATGGAGAAAATGGATAAAGCCAAAACGGCCTTGGGCGAAAAAATCCGGTCTGCGCGCAAAAACGCGGGGCTTACGCAGGCGCAGCTTGCTGAAAAGCTTTTTGTCTCCCGGCAGGCGATCACAAAATGGGAAGCCGGCAAGGGAATGCCCGATCTTGAAAACCTCAGGCAGCTTTCAAGCCTCCTCCATATCAGCATCGATTCCCTTCTTGACGGCGGGCAAGCGATCGACCTTTCGGTTACAAGGGCGAGGATCGATCTGGATGATTATACATACACCCGATCCATAAAAGGCCGATGGAACAAAAAGGCTGGCAAAAAGGATATGGCTGTAGCGGAAAAGTACCCAAATGCCGAAATACGCGCCCTCTTAGGCAGGCAAATTCCTTCCAAAGGGGAGAAAATTGCGGATGCCGTTATAGGGTATCTGACAAGCGCACCATTTGGCATACCGGAGTTCCTGAACGGCATCAAAAACGCTGAGAAAGAATTTTATCTTGTTAGCCAGGCGGGCAAACAATTTCTTGTCATCGTAACCGATGAATGGATCGAGAGCCGGCAGCTTGCTGAAAAAATTACGGAGCGGGAATTTTCGATCGGGAATTATTCCTTTGTTGACTGCGGTATCATTCGCATCCCTTAACAAAAGCCCGCAGGTTGGCGGCGGTGAGATAAGAAAACAAAGATTCCGAACAAAATTTGATCCACCGAACATTCGCTGGGCGGCCGCAGCCGCAAGGAAGGAAAGCGAAGGAATCCTTGGTGGATTCCAAGCTTTCCTGACGCAGCGGATGCGGCTGACCAGTAGAATGGGCGGATTTGTTTTCTTATTGAACCGCCGCTTTGGCATCGTGCTTTTCTTGTTGGCCGGCGGGCGGTGTGCTATACTATAAACGGCGATCAACGCAAAAAAGGGGGCGGAAACCCTGGCCGCAAACAAGAACCCGCAAGGCCCGCGGGCCGGCGCAGCCGCGCCGGTGCGCATCGGCATCCGGCAGTTGGTGGAATTTATGCTGCGCACCGGCAGCATCGACAGCCGCTTTACCGGCTTTGACCGGGCAAACGAGGGCGCGCGCATCCACCGCCGCCTGCAAAAGGCCGCCGGGCCGGGCTACGCGGCCGAGGTTGCGCTGCGGGCCGAGCGCGAGGCGGGCGGCCTCTGCTTTTTGCTGGAGGGCCGGGCGGACGGCGTCTTTACCGACCCGGACGGGGTGACCGTGGTCGATGAGATCAAGACCACCACCCTGCCCAGCGAGGCCATCACCGCCGATATGCAGCCGGTGCACTGGGCCCAGGGGCAGGTGTACGCCGCCATTCTGGCCGCCCAGCAGGGCCTTGCCAAGGTGCGGGTGCGGCTGACCTACTACCAGGTGGACGAGGAAAAGGCCCTGTATTTTACCCGCGATTTTTCGGCTGCCGGGCTGGAAGGGTTTTTGCAGGACCTGCTGGCCGGCTACGCCCCCTGGGCGCGGCGGGCGGCCGAGTGGAACGCCGCGCGGGACAACAGCCTTGCGGTCCTCGCCTTCCCCTACCCCAGCTACCGGGCGGGGCAGCGGGCCATGGCGGGCGCGGCCTACAAGGCCTTTTTGCAGGGCGGGCGGCTGCTTTGCCAGGCCCCCACCGGCATCGGCAAAACCATGGGCATGCTGTTTGCGGCCCTCAAGGCAATGGGCGACGGGTACGGCCGGCGCATCTTTTACCTCACCGCCCGCACCACCGCCCGCGAGGCTGCCGAAAACGCCCTGGCCCGGCTGCGTGCGGCCGACGCCGGGCTGCGCCTGCGCTCGGTAAGCCTTACCGCCAAGGACAAGGCCTGCCTGTGCGAACGGCGGGAGTGCACCCCCGAACACTGCCCCTATGCCAACGGCTATTACGACCGCATCAAAACCGCCCTTGATGACGCGCTGACCCTGGACAGCTATACCCGCCCGGTGCTGGAAAGCCTTGCCAAAAAGCACACCGTCTGCCCCTTTGAGCTGGGGCTGGACCTTGCGCTCTGGTGCGATGTGATCGTGGGGGACTACAATTACCTGTTTGACCCGGTGGTGCGGCTGGTGCGTTTTTTTGAGGGGGGCAAAACCGGGCAGGAGCCGCTTTTTTTGGTGGACGAGGCCCACAACCTGCCCGCCCGCGCGCGGGAGATGTATTCGGCCAGCCTGGAAAAGGGACAGTTGGCCGCGGCCAAAAAGGCGCTGGGCAAGCAAAAAAGTCGGGCCAAAACCGCCCTTGGCAAGCTGAACGGGGCGTTTTTGGCCTGGCAGAAAGAGTGTGCCGGCGCGCCGGGGAACACCCTGTTTTTTGAAAAGGCGCAGGAGGAATTTAACCGGCTGCTGGCCCGCGCCGCCGCCCCCTTAGAGGACTGGCTGGACGAGCACCGGGAGGGCGAGGCCCACGACGCGGTGCTGGAGGCGTATTTTGCCGTCCGCGGCTACCTGCGCACCGCCGAGTGGTACGACGAGCGGTATGTGACCCAGGTTACCGCCTTTGGCCGCCAGGTGCGGGTGCAGCAGCTCTGCCTGGATCCCAGCCGGTTTGTGGACGCAAGCCTGGCCCTGGGCCGGGGGGCGGTGCTGTTCAGCGCAACGCTGGCCCCGCCGGGCTACTACAAAGACCTTTTGGGCTGCCAGGACGCGCTGGCCGCCGCCCTGCCCAGCCCCTTTGCGGCCAAAAACCTTGGCCTGTACCGCGCGGGGGACGTAAGCACCAAATACCAGGACCGCGCGGCCAGCCTGGGCCGCGTGGCGGACTACCTGCACCCCCGCGCCGGCCAGCTCCTCCCAGCGGTACTCCCGCCGGTCGCCGCGCGA
>CAJTSP010000120.1 GCA_910578965.1 uncultured Oscillospiraceae bacterium | reverse complement strand
ATTATACATGGTATTAAAAACTATGTCAAGCAACCTATAACAACGCTTGACAGAAGGAAAAAAGCGGCTACAATAAAAAAGGCCGGAGCAATTGGCTCCAGCCGGTGGCGCTGCCGCCAACGGGCGGCAATAACAAGAAGGGGGCGCGCTTACATGCAAAGCTCAAAAACCTCCCAGGCCTTTGACGGGATGCTGGCATACCGCTGCCCGCGGTATGACGAGCTGCCCGACCTGATGCTCTACCGCGACCAGGTGATGGACGAGCTGGCCCGGTACACCGCGCCCTTTTTTGCCGGCCGCGACGAGCCGCCCATCACCGCCTCCATGATTAACAACTATGTCAAGCTGCGCCTGATCGGCCCGCCTGTCAAAAAGCGCTATAGCCGTGAGCAACTGGCACGGCTGTACTGGATCTGCCTTCTCAAGCAGGTGGCGAGCATATCCGAGCTGCACAGCTTGTTTCGTATCCAGGCCGGTAGCTATCCCATCGGGCAGGCGCACGATTATTTCTGCACCGAGCTGGAAAAGGCCCTGCAGGCCACCTTTGGCAGCCGGGATTTTTCGGCGCCCAGCAGCGCCCAAAAGGTCACCCCCGAAAGCGAGCTGGTGCGCAGTTTGGCCATCTGCTTTGCCAACAAGATGTTCGCCTTGCGGTTTATCCAGGCGGCCCAGGCAAAAACGCCGCCCAGCCCCACCTGAACGGGGCCGGGCGGCGTTTTTTGGCCGGGTAAAAAAGCAGAACAGGCGGGCAGGGCTGCAAAAGGCGCCCTCGCCCGGACAGGGGCATAAAGGCAAGGCTGCCCAGGGCAAAACCGCCGCGTTACCGTATCCGCCGCTGCAGCGCGGCCGCAAGGGCCAGCGCGGCCGCGCCCTTGGCGGCGTCCGGCAGCATAAAGGGCATTACGCAGTAGGCAAGGCTGGCGGCAAGGCCGGTGCCGGTTACGGCCATAAACCAGGCGGTGCCCAGGGTGTACATCACCGCCAGCGCCGCCCCAATGGCTGCCGCGTGCAGCCAGAGGCTGCGGCTGCGCTTTTTGGCCAACGAAAGCAGCAGTGCCATGACCGGGTAGGCCAGCAGATAGCCGCCGGTGGGCCCAAACACCGCTGCCGGCCCCGAGCGGAAATTGCTGATAACCGGCAGCCCCATTGCACCCAGCGCAATGTAAGCCGTTACGGCCAAACAGGCGTAGCCGGGCCTAAGCATCGCTCCGGCAAAAAAGACCCCGAAGACCCCTAACGTTAGGCTCACCGGCCCGATCACCACCGACCAGGGGGAAATAACACAGAGTAGCGCCGTGCACAGCGCCGCGTTTACCATCTGCCGGGTTTTTTCGCTTGTGGTTGTTGCCATGATGGATTCCACCTTTCTGTTTTGCAGCCGGGCCGCTGCGCCTTGGGCGTCGGCCCGCTTTTTAAGGGGGGCGGTTTTTGGGGCAGTCGCCCCGGTTTGCCGTGGCCCTAAAGCCCTGGGCTGCGGCTTAGGGAGGGCCGGCGGCCGTACTAAAGCCCAGTGCGGCGGGCCGGATTTGTACCTCGCCGCTGCCAAGGGCCCGCAGCCCCCCGCCGGAAAGCTCCACCACCAGCCGCCCAAGGCCGTCGATTTCTACCGCCCGGGCCGCAAACGGTTCGCCCAGGCCCAGCACGGTCAGGTAGCGGCCCAGCACCAGGCTGCGGGCGCGGTATTCCTCCAGATAGCCAAACCCCGGCCCCAGAGCCGCAAACTCGGCACAAACTGCCGCCGCCAGCGCACACCGGCCGCAGGGCGCCGGCCCGCCGGGGAACAGGCTGTCCGCCAGCCCGGCCAGGGCGGGGCCAAACTCCTCGGGCAGGGTGGTCAGGTTCAGCCCAATGCCCACGGCCGCAAACTCCACCAGCCCGCCCTCCAGGTCGGTTACTGCCTCGGTAAGGATGCCGCCCACCTTTTTGCCATGTAAAAACAGGTCGTTGACCCATTTAATGGCCAGTTCTACCCGGCATAGCCGGCTTACTGCCCGGCAAACCGCCACGGCCGCCCGCCCGGTGAGGGACACAGCCTCGGCGGCCGGCAGATGCGGGCGCAGCAGGAGGGTCATGTATAGCCCGCGCCCGGCGGGGCTTTCAAACTGGCGGCCCAGCCGGCCCCGGCCCTGGCTTTGGCCGCCGGCCAACACCAGGGTACCGTCCGGCGCGCCGGCCAGCGCCAACTGCCGTGCGCGTAGGTTGGTGGAGGGCAGCTCAGGGTAAACCTCGGCTGCTGCGGGGGCCCAGCCCTCGGCCGCACAGGCGGCAAGCAGGGCTTCGCGGGTCAGCAGGTCGGGGCCCGGCAACAGCCGGTATCCCCGCCCGCTGGCTGCCTCGATCCGATAGCCCTGCGCCCTCAGCGCGCGGGCCGCCTTGCACACTGCCGCGCGGCTGACCCCCAGCCTTTGGGCCAGCGCCTCGCCCGAGAGCGGCTGCCCCTGCGCTTCGCAAAGCGCTTGCAAAAAAGCCTGCCGGGTGGTCATGCCCGTATCCCTCCCTACACCGCATCGGCTGTGCCGCCGTCGATGGCCCTATTGTAAAGGCGGTGAAAACATATTGTCAACCATAAAATGATAAAGGGTTTACAACATCCTCCATAAAAAAGCCGGCGCTGCACAGCGCCGGCTTTTGAGCCTCAAGGTAAAAGGAAGAGTAAGCAGGAGCGGGTGGGCTGCCGGCAATCCCGGCAGGCACATCCGCAAAGGGCCGCACCAGTACGGCCGCAGGCACAGGCGCGCAGGCGGCCAGCCGGTACAAACGCAAAAGCTGCAAGCAAAAACGGGCCGGCGCCGTCGGTTTGGCCGGGCCATCCGCCGCCATGCCGCAAGGCCCTACCGCAGCTCCACCGTGTAGCTGAAGCCGTACTCGGCCTGCAGCGCCTTTACCTGTTCCTCGGTATCCTCAATGAAGGTGGGCTCGTAAACGCTGCGGCCGTTGTGGGCCTTTTTGTACTCTTCTACGATGGCGTTCAGCTTGGCCCAAGCCTCCTGGCTGCGGGCGTCGTCGGCGTTTTCTCCAAAGTTGATGATGAATTCACGGTGTTTGGGAATACGGGCTTTCATATTCGGTTCCTCCTTGCTGGCTGTTAAGATGCAAACGGTGCGCTGCCCTGCGCGGCGGCGGGATAAGAAGACAAAGGATAAAATTTTTCGGGCCGGTTAAACCCGGCCGCCCGCAGCCTGCCCGTGCGGCCTTAAGGCAGGCAAAAAACCGGACGGCTGCCCTCAGCCCGCCGGCAGCCCAAACAGCCGCCGGGCATTCTGGTCGGTCATGCGCAGCAGCTCCCCGGCCGGCACTCCCCGTACCGCGGCCAGAACCTGCGCTGTGCGGGCGATCATGCCGGAGTGGCAGCGCCGCCCGCGGTAGGGCTCGGGGGCCATATAGGGGCAGTCGGTTTCCAGCAGCAGGGCGTCCGGCGGCAGGGCGGCGGCCGCCTGCACCGCCCTGCGGGCCCCCTTAAAGGTGGCCGCACCCCCAAACCCGATATACATGCCCTGCCTTGCCAGCCAGAGTGCGTCCTCGGCACTGCCGCTGAAGCAGTGCAGTACCCCGCGGGGCTTGTATTTGCGCAAAAGGGCATAGGTGTCGGCATGGGCCTCGCGGTCGTGCACAATAATAGGCTTATCCAGTTCGAGCGAAAGCCTTAACTGCGCTTCAAACAAGGCCAGTTGGGCATCCTTAGGCACCGGCCAATGGTAGTCCAGCCCGCACTCGCCAATTGCCGCAGCCCGCCCGTCTTCCAGCAGCGGGCGGATGGCGGCAAGCTCGGCCGCCCAGTCGCCCCCAAACCGGGCCACCGTCGCGGCGTCCTGCTCGATCAGGCTTTCGGGGTGGATGCCTACCGCCGCCCACACAAAGGGATACCGATGGGCCAGTTCCACCGCCGCAAGGCTTGTGTCCAGATGGGTGCCGCACTCAACGA
This sequence comes from uncultured Oscillospiraceae bacterium, assembly GCA_910578965.1. GTDB lineage: Bacteria > Bacillota > Clostridia > Oscillospirales > Ruminococcaceae > UBA7177. The sequence continues at coordinate 4,287 of CAJTSP010000120.1, read as the reverse complement.
TGCCGGACACCCCTAAGCCGGGCAGACCCGTAAGCAGGGCATCCCGGTCGGCGTCGAACCGACGGCTGGTATAATGGGCATGGCTGTCAAAGATGGGGCCGGGGGCCGATGACGGCAAGGGGGAGGCTTCGGCGGCGCTTTTGCGGGGGCTTGCGCTGATTTCGGCGGGCGCGGCAGCACCGCCGGCATCCGATATGGCTGCGGCTATGCCCGGCGTACCTGCACCGGCGCCGTTTTGCCCGCTCAAGCCCGAAGCCCCGCTCACCCCAGCAGGCTGCCGGGCTTGACGCCCTGCGGCAGCTCCACCACCGTCACATTGCCCTCGTCGTCCTCGGCCGAGAGGATCATCCCCTCGCTGACATACTTGCCCTTCATCATGGGGCGAGGGGCCAGGTTTGCCACGATGCACACATGCTTGCCGACGAGCTGCTCGGGGCTGTACCACTTGGCAATGCCGGAAAGGATGGTGCGCTCCCGCTCACCGTCGAACAGGCGGAATTTGAGCAGCTTTTTACTCTCGGGCAGCTTTTCGCATTCCAGCACCCTGGCCACCCGGATTTCGCATTTTGCAAAATCGTCAATCGTGATCTCGGCCAAATGCTCCTGCGGCGCGGCCTCAGGGGCCGGCGCGGGGGCTTCGGGCGCTTTTTCCGGCGCAGGCCCGGCGGCCGCGGAGGCAAGGGCCTCCAATTCCTTTTCGGGGTCGATGCGGGGGAAGAGCGGCTCGCCCTTCTGCACCGTGTAGCGGCTTACCCCGCCAAAGGCAAGGCCCTCATAGCCCAAGGCGGCGTTATCCCCGGCAAGGCCAAGCTGGGCCGCAATGCGGGGCGCGGTGCCGGGCAGGAAGGGAGCCAGCAGCACGGCGGCAAACCGCAGGCTTTCGCAGAGGTTGTACAGCACCGCCGCCAGCCGGGGGCGGTTTTCCTCCTGCTTTGCCAGGGCCCAGGGGGCGGTTTCGTCGATGTATTTATTGGCCCGCTGGATCGCCTTGAAAATTTCCTGCAGGGCCTGGGGGATCAAAAGCTGCTCCATGGCGGCGGCGGCCTTGGCCGGCATGGCCGAAACAACGCCGATCAAATCCTCATCAAACTCGCCCGCGGCCCGCCCCTCGGAGCCTGGCAGGCTACCGCCAAAGTATTTTTCCACCATCGAAACAGTGCGGCTTAAAAGGTTGCCCAGGTCGTTGGCAAGGTCGGCGTTGATGCGGGCAATCAGCGCCTCGTTGGTAAACACGCCGTCGTTGCCAAAGGGGATTTCCCGCAGCAAAAAATAGCGGATGGCGTCCACCCCGTACCGGCCGCAGAGCACCACCGGGTCTACCACGTTGCCCTTGGATTTGCTCATCTTGCCGCCCTCAAGCAGCAGCCAGCCGTGGCCGAACACCTGATGCGGCAGCGGCAGGTCCAGCGCCATCAGCATGGCCGGCCAGAGGATGGTATGAAACCGCAGGATCTCCTTGCCTACCATGTGCAGGTCGGCCGGCCAAAATTTGCCGTAGTCATTGTAGGCGCTGTTGCTGTAGCCTAACGCGCTGATGTAGTTGGAGAGGGCGTCCACCCACACATACATCGTGTGCTTTTGGTCAAACGGCACCGGGATGCCCCAGGGCACGGTGGTGCGGGAGACGCAGGTGTCCTGCAAACCCTGCCGGATAAAGGCGATCATCTCGTTTTTGCGGCTCTCGGGCTGGATAAAGGCAGGGTTATCCTCGTAGAGCCTCAGCAGCCGGTCAGCATATTTGCCGGTCTTGAAGAAATAGGCCTCCTCCTCGGCCTCATAGACCTCTCGGCCGCAGTCGGGGCATTTGCCGTCCTTTAGCTGGCTGTCGGTCCAAAAGCTCTCACAGGGCTTGCAGTAGTGGCCCTTGTACACGCCCTTGTAAATATCCCCCTGCTCGTACAGCCGGGTAAAGATCTTTTGGCAGCTTTCAATGTGGCAGGCGTCGGTGGTGCGGATGAACCGGTCGTAGCTGATGTCCAGCAGCTTCCACAGCTCCTTGATGCCGGCCACGATCTCGTCCACATAGGCCTGGGGGGGCACCCCCTTGGCAGCCGCCTTGTCCTGGATCTTCTGGCCGTGCTCGTCGGTGCCGGTGAGGAACATGACCTCCTTGCCCTGCATCCGGGCAAACCGGGCCAGCGCGTCGCAGGCCACAGTGGTGTAGCTGTGGCCGATGTGCAGCCTGTCGCTGGGGTAGTAGATGGGGGTGGTGATGTAGAAGGTGTTTTTGGTTTGCATCGTGTACAATTCCTTTCATGGGCGGCAGATGAGACGGCCCGTGATAATAAGGGAACTCTCCGGGGGAGAAGGTCCTTACAAGTGCGGCGGCCGGGTTAAAAGCCAGCCCTTGCGGCAGGCCCCGGGCCGGCGGGAGAAGGGGGAAGGGCGGCGTCTCTGCTTGGGCGGCCGCACCCTTGCTAAAACCCGATGGGGCTGATGCCGCAGGCAAGCAGGGCTTCGCGAGCCAGAACCTCGGTGCTGTCCAAAAAAAAGCTGTCCAGCCCTTCATCCCGCTTGATGAGGCTCAGCTCGGTGCAGCCCAGCACCACCCGCTCGCAGCCGGCGGCGCGCAGCCCGTCTGCAATCTGCATAAACAGCGCCATGTCCGCCCGCCGGCCGCTTTTGACCTGGCCATAGATGATACGCATCAAGGCCTGCTGATGCTCGGCCGGGGGCAGTACGCAGCCCAACCCCTCGGCCCGGCACATCCGTTGGTAGGTGTGGGTATCTACCGTGCCGCTGGTAGCCAGCACGCCCAGGCGCCGGCAGCCCTCGGCCTTGGCCTGTCGCACCGTGAGCCGCGCCATGTTGAGGATTGGTACCGGCAGGCTGCGGGCCAGCCGATCGTAAAAATAATGGGCGGTGTTGCAGGTGATGGCAAGCAGGGTGGCCCCGTACTGCACCAGCATTTCGGCGTCGTGTTCCATGGTGGCAAAGGGGTCCTCTTCGCTCTCGCCCAGGATGTAGGCGGTGCGGTCCGGGGTGGAGGCACGGCTGGAAAGGATGATGTCCAGATGATCCTGATCCCTCTTGGCCGGGGTGTGGGTGGTAATCATCTCGTAAAAATACACCGAGCTCATCGGCCCCATCCCGCCCAGGATGCCCAGCACCGGGCGCTTTTCGTTGCCGTTTTTTTCCATCCATGCAGCCCCCTTTTTTACGGCTCCTTTTATTATAGAGGGCGCGCGGGCAAAGTGCAAGCAGAAAACAGCGCGTATTTTTGCTGCAGCGGGCAGGGGAATAGGAGCCCGGGAGGCGGGGGAAGCCCGGTTGCCCCAGCAGCTTTCAGAAAGCGGGGCCGGCCGCGGAAGGAAGGCTGCAACACCCCAAAAAGCGCCCGCCTGGCTTGCCAGGCGGGCGCGGGCATTATTTAGTACATCGGTCTCGCAGCCTCATGCAAAAGATGATAAACGGACAAACGGCTCAAGCTTCTGCTTTTTATAGGCCTACTCCAAAGTAAGGGATCGGCCAATACTCACCAGCCCATTGGCATCATAGCCTCATCTTGTTGTGTTGGTTGGCGGACACGCTTTTCAGTTCATCGGTCTCACGGCCTCATTCAAATGGTTTTTGTGCGAAAGCTACAACGAATATGACATGATCCCTGCAAACATCTTAGCCCATCGGACTCATAGCCTCATACAAAAGGGTTTTGCGAGAGTTTTGTGCAGAAGGATAATCCAATCCATCGGCGTCCTTTGCCTCCTGTGCCAGAAGCATCGGAAGGAGGACGGCAATTTCAGCTCATTGGTTTCGCAGCCTCATCTGAAAAGGGTGGTTGGCGGACGAACCGTCAGTACATTGGTCTCACAGCCTTTTCTTTTTATAGAATGGTCGGTCGGACTTTTCTTAAATGATTGGCGGATACCTCAGCATGCTCATACGAGATCACTTCTTCCGTCGATCTATCTGAAAAAAGTCTTTTGTCTGCGGCAGGCGGCGCTCGCGTCGTTGGGGAACCTTCTACCCATTCTTTGGTCTGCCTTCAGGGGATGCCCTGTGACGTTTTGGGGAGGTTTGCCCTCAGCGGACCCCGACCTGCCCACGCAGAACGGGTTCTTCATGAGCCATCGGTATCCACTCCTTTCTTTTACGCCGGCGGGCCGTGTCCCAGGCCGCTCTTGCTCCGGCTGTCTCGTTTAAAGGTTTTCTGTTTGTCTGGCTTTATTATACCCGGTTTGCAGGGGATTGTATAGTGGGATTCTGCATGAACTATTGGCCCTTTTTTTGTAGATTTGTTGCATGGATTTTTGCCCGGCAAATGTGATATAATAATATATATTGGGC
>CAJTSP010000119.1 GCA_910578965.1 uncultured Oscillospiraceae bacterium | reverse complement strand
GAGACAGACCCGGAAAAGCTGCCTTTTTCTGCGCCGATGCTAAACGAAAATGCCTTTTTGGATGACATTTTTTCCCAGGTTGGGCAGAGCGCTCATGTGCTGGATCTGCGGGAGCTGTTTGCCGCCCACAAGGACGAATATCTCTACTACCGTACCGACCACCACTGGACCAGCGGCGGCGCGTATCTGGCCTACACCGAGTTCTGCCGGCAGGAAGGGCTTACCCCTTTTGATACGGCGGCCTGCACGGCGGTGGAGGTGCCGGGATTTTACGGCACCAGCTATTCCTCCGCCCGTATCTGGAACGCCGTGCCGGATATAATTACCTATTACGAGCTGCCCTACCTTCAGACCATTTGGGACGTAACGGCCGGCCCCGAAGCTCTCGCCCCGCTTTCGGAGGGCAGCCTCTATAACCAGGACGCCTTTGCTACACGGGACAAATACGCCGCCTTTTTGCACGGCAATCCCGGCTACAGCACCGTTACGGGGGGCGGCGAGGGCAGCATCCTGGTAATCAAAGACAGCTATGCCAACTGCTTTGTGCCGTATCTCACCGCTAACTATGCCAGAATCGGGGTACTGGACCTGCGCAACTACAGCTACAGCGTGGACGCGCTGATGCAGGCCGAGGGGTACGATAAGGTATTGATCCTCTACAATTTCCAGAGCTTCAAATCCGACGGGTATCTTTATAACCTCAACCGGGACCCTATTGAATAAACGATACAGGCAAAAAGCAGGGCGCCCCACAGCGGGGCGGCCCTGCTTTTTTGCCATCTTAACAAAGCGCACATCGTCGGGGCAGGCTTTGGCAGCACGCCGGCGGCTGCCGTTTTACCTCTGTGTAGGTATAAGCAAAAGGGACCGGCTATGGAATGCCGCGGCCCAAAAACGGACATTGCCCCCCGCCCTACAAGATTTTTTGCCCTATGCGTCTTTCCTGCCGCCATACGGGCGGCGCGCCGTCGTCCGCCCAATATTCGTCCAGCGTCTCGATTTTGTCGCCGGCCAACCGGAAAAACGAAACGACATGGAAAGACAGCGAGCGATCTTTGGGGTAAACACGGGCCACCGTAATGAGGGCATTTTGCGCCTGCTCCACCCGTTCGACCCGGCCATCCCATTCGCCGGGATACTCACAGTTGGCAATGATAAACTCCTCTAAAGTAAACTGCTCGTTTGTGCAGTGCCAAAAGATGCGGGCGTCCTTTGTAAAATAGCTGCGGATGCTTTGCGCGTCCTGCGCAAGGACATCCCGCCAAAACCCATATATGTCCACCGGCAGCCCCCTTTCATAGGTATCAGCGGCGTACAGCCGGGTTATTCCTCCCCCGCCTGCTCATACTGTTCCTGTTCCTCCAGCAGGCTCTCCCACTTGTCAAACAGCTCCTGCTGATGGAATTTCGTATCGCCCAGTTCGTCGCATTTATCCCGCAGCAAAAGGTGGTCCCGCAGCACCTCGGGGGAGTTAATCTCGTTTTCCAGCTCTACCACATGCGCGCCAACCTCCTCAATTTCCTCCTCCACCTGCCGTATGGCGGCACGCAGCTCGGCACGGCGGCGGCGCTGCTCCCTGCCGTAGGCCGCCCTGCCGCCGGCCTCTTGTTTGGGGGGCTGCTTTTCGGCCTGCTGGGCCGGGGCTTCATTGCGGGCCATCAGGGCGGCGTAGCTTGGGTAGCGCACCGCCTCGCCGTTTTCCAGATACAAAATGGGGCAGGCCAGGCTGTTCATGAGGTACCGGTCGTGGGTAACAAGCAGCAGGGTGCCCTCATAGGCCATCAGGGCCTGGGTAAGGCTCTCGCGGGTGTAGATGTCCAGATGGTTGGTGGGCTCGTCCAAAAACAAGAGGTTTGGCCGCTCCAGCAAAATCTCGGCAAACCGCAGCCGGGCCATTTCCCCGCCCGAAAGGGCGCTGCAGGGTTTGAAAACCTCCTCTCCCCTAAAGGACAGGCGGGCGAGGTGGCTGCGCACCTCCAGCTCGGTAAAATTGGGATATTTGTCCCATATGGCGTCAATCACCCTGCCTCCTCGGCGCAGAAACTGCTGCTCGAACACGCTTGCCCGGGCGCCTGCGCCCAGCCGGACAAAGCCGGACGAAGGCCTGCGTTTGCCGTTTAGCACCTGCATCAGGGTGGATTTGCCCGTACCGTTGGGCCCGGCAATAACCAGACGCTCACCTCGCAGCACCGTAAGGTCGGTAGGACTTAACAGGGTACGCCCGCCCAGCTCGATCGAGATATTCTTAGCCACAACCAGATCCTGATAGGGTGCAATGTCAAACTCAAACCGGAATTTCAGCGCGCGCGCGGCGGTTTTGGGCGCCTCGGTGATCTCTAACTTTTCCAACTGCTTGCGGCGGCTCTGAGCCATCTTGGTGGTGGAGGCCCGCACCAAATTGCGGGCGATGTAGTCCTCTAACTTGGCGGCCTTGGCAACATCCGCGTCGTGCTGCTTTTGCTGCAGGGCCACCGCCATCTCCTTTTGGGGCAGGTAGGCCGAGTAGTTTCCCTTGTAGCTGGCCAGGCCTTTATTTTCCACCTCCCAGATGCGGCTGCAGACCGCATCCAGAAAATACCGGTCATGGCTGACCACCAGCACCGCGCCCGGATACCCCTTGAGATACCCCTCCAGCCACTCCATTGTAACAAAGTCAAGATGGTTGGTGGGCTCGTCCAGGATCAGCAGGTCCGGCCGCTGCAAAAGCAGTTTTGCCAGCCGCAGCCGGGTGTGCTCCCCGCCCGAGAGCACCGCCACCTTTTTTTGCCAGGCCTCGGGCGTAAAGCCCATGCCGGCCAGCACCTTGCGGATCTGGACGTCCATATTGTAGCCGTCCGCCGCGTCGATCACGGCCGAAAGCCGGGCGTGCCGCTCCAGCAGGCCGCCGTCGTTCGGGGTGTTGGCCAGCTTTTTTTCCAGCACCTGCATCTCGGCCATCGCCTCAAGCACCGGGGCGTAGGCGCCGCGCATCTCGCCGTAGACATCCTGGGCCTCGTTTAAGGTACTGTTTTGCTCCAGATACCCCAAGGTTGCTCCCCGGGCCAGGCTGTATTCCCCCTCATCGGGGGCATACTCGCGGCATAGGATGCGAAGCAAGGTCGTTTTGCCCGCGCCGTTTTCGCCAATGATGCCAATGTGCTCGCCCGGCTCAACGGCAGCCTGTATACCCTGCAGCACCACCGTTTCGCCAAAGCTTTTGCCAACGTTTTGTAGATGAATAATCATATCGCACTTTCTGCGGGCGGCCAGGTGCCGCCCCCTTTGCGGCCGCCAAAACGCCGCGCCTCCCCCAGCAAGGGAATGCCCGGCATTTTGCTTTTGGCCTGTTATTCTGTTGTTTTTTTCCGGCCGGCGGGCAGATGCGCCTCACACCAGGCCAATACATCCGCGTAAACCTCGGCACGGTTTATTTCGTTGAGCATTTCATGCCTGCCGCCTGGATAGAGCTTGAAGGTAAGGTCCGTCACGCCGGCTGCCTTAAGCCGCCCATACACCGTTTGCACCCCTTTGCCGTAATCCCCCACCGGGTCTGCGTCCCCTGAAAAAATATAAATGGGCAAGCTACTACGGATTTTCCGGGCCCATTCGGGCCGGCTGACCGTGCGCAGGGTAGCCATCAGCTCGTGGAAGGCGCTCACCGTAAACTGGAAGGTGCATTTGGGGTCCTTTGCGTAGGCCGCCACGATCTCCTTGTCCCGGCTGATCCAGTCATAGGGGGTGGCGGGGCTTTCCACCCGCCGCAGGTAGGCCCCAAAGGCCATATTGTGCACCAGCCGGGAACGGTACTGGGGCCCGCGCAGCCTGCTGAGTACCGCAGTCATGGCAAGGCCCGCGCCAGCCGCAGGGTTCGGCCCGCCGGTGCCGCTGAGGATCAGGGCATCCAGCGCGTCCGGGTAGGTCTCGGCAAACCAGCGTGCAAAAAAGCTGCCCATGCTGTGCCCCAGCAAGATCAGCGGCAGGCCGGGCCAGCGGCTGCGGGCAAGGCCGTTCATGGTTTTAAGGTCCCGCAGCATATAAAACCGACCGCCCCCCGGGGAAATAAAGCCGTCGGTCTTTGCGCTTTGGCTGGTGGCCCCGTGGCCTAAATGGTCGTTGCCGCACACCGCAAAGCTGTGCGCGGCCATAAAGGCGGCAAAATCCCGGTAACGGCCGATGTATTCGCACATGCCATGGCTGAGCTGCAAAATGGCCCGCGGGGGCTGGCCGGGGTCGGTGAAAAAGTACCCCGCCGCCTGGCTCACGCCGTCGGACGAGTTAAACCTGATATCTTCTGTGTGCAAGGCCGACATTCTGGCGTTCCTCCTCTTCCATCACAATATCGTAAAGCTCCTCCAGGCGGGAGATGGTGTAGGTGGGGCGGATGCCGGTGGTGTTTTCCTGCCCGTCGGGGTTATACCAGCAGCTTGCAATACCCGCCTGGGCCGCGCCCTGGATATCCGCCTTAAGGCTGTCGCCCACCATCAGCACCTTGGCGCGGTTCTCAATTCCAAGGGCCCGCAGCGCGAGATCAAAGAAGCGGCGCGAGGGCTTGGTAGCCCCCATTTTTTCGGATATGAACACCTCATCCAGATACGGCCGGACGCCGGACGCCTCCAGGCGGCCAAGCTGTACCCGCTCAACCCCATTGGATGCGGCGGCCAGGGTGGCCACCTCGCCCAATTCAGACAACACCTCCCGCACGCCGGGCACCGCGTCCGCGTGCCGGGCCAGGTGGTCCAGGTAATACCGGTTGAGGGCCGCAGGGTCCCCCTGCGCGCCAATGGCACGCAAAAACCGGGCAAACCGCTCGGTAAAGAGCTTGTCCTTTTTGATTTCGCCCCGCTCCAGCGCCGCCCAGAGCTGGGTGTTGATGGCGCGGTACTGCGCCTCGGTTTCGGCGCTGCGGGGCAGGCCAAAATTTTCCAATGTTTCAAGCAGGGCCTTGTGCTCGGACGCGCTGAAATCAAGCAGGGTGTTGTCTACATCCAGCAGGAGGCAGTGGTAATGTGCCATGGCAAAACGTCCCCTTTCGCGGGCTTGTTTGGGTTTTGTTGTTTTAAGGCCTGTTTTATAAAAAGGGAGGCCGTGCTGCGGCCTCCCTTTTGCCGGTTTTACGTCAGGGTTCTACCGTTGCGTAGCCGGGGTCGTCCCCCTGCTGCGGCAGCTCCCCCTCGGGATAACAGGGGTCGCCGGGCAGGCCCGGGCCCTCCGGCACGCCGGGGCTGTGCCCTCCGCTGCAGGGCGGCATATCCCCGCAGCAGGAATAGCTGGTATCGTTTTGGCGGCAGCCGGAAAAGATGGTATCCTCCTGATGGGCCACCTCCCCGCCCCAATCAAAGTCGTAATAATCCACCGAGCCGTCAAGCACATCGCCCGGCAGCCGGCTGGGCATCTGCCCGGATGTATCTGATGAAGCTGCCTGCCCGTCCAGTTCCAGTTGGGTCTCGGGCAGGATGTTGGGCACGGGGAAAGGCACAAAAATTTCCCGTGCGGCGCGCGTTTCATCCATAAGACCACCTCCATACCCCACTGTATGCGGCGGGGCGGGGGGAGGTTCCGGCCAAACTGTCCGCCCTTGTGCCGGCCGACGCCTTATGTGTTGTCTTCGTCCTCGTTATCCTCGCCCGTCGTGGCTGTGGACGTTGGGGTAGGCGTTGGCTCTTGCGTCGGCTCGGCCGTTGGTTCCGCCGTCGGTTCCGCCGTGGGCGTGGGTGTGGGCGTAGCCGTAGCAGGCGGTGGCGTGGGCGTAGGTGTAGCCGTAGCCGGCGGCGGGGTAGGCGTAGGTGTGGCCGTTGGCGTTGGGGTAGGCGTCGGCGGCGCCTGCACCACCACGGTGGCGGTTGCCTCTACTGTTTTGCCATTTACGGTAAGCCGGGCGGTGAGTTTATAGGTGCCGGTGCCAAGGTTTGTGCTGGTGGTATAACTCGCGCCCTCCTTAACCTTTTCGTTGCCAAGATACCAGACAATCTCGTTGTCCTTGCCCGAAAAGCTGCCGGTGCCCTTGGCCGTCAGGGTCACCGTCTGGCCCTGGGTGATGGTCTGGCTGGTTTTGTCGATCGAAATACCCGGCTTTGCTGTAAACTGTGCCGTCACCGACAGGTTCTGCTTAAACTCCTTGTCGGTACGGGTGGCATTGGTATTGCCGTCGCTCCAGCGGTAGAACTCGTACCCCTCGGCCGGCACCGCGGTTACGGTGAGGCTGTCCTTTTCGGTTACGTCAAAGCTCAGGCTCGTCTCGCCCTTTTTGTCGCCGCTGGACAGGGTGCCGCCGGTGTCCTGCTCTACATAATAGGCGGCCTTAAAGGGCTTTTGCGAGGCGCTGGACGAGCTGGAGGACGAAGAAGACGAGGAGCCGGAGGAGGAAAAGTTCGCCCGCGCGGGGATGTTGGAGGTGTCCGGCCGGCGGTCCTCGGTTTGCAGGGCGTGGGTACGCAAGTAGCTCAAAATCGCCTTGAGCCCGTCCGGCTTGAGGTGGATGTCGCCGTCTACAAAATAATCGCTGCGGCCGTAGCCGTCCTCCCCTTTGAGTACCTCGCTGGTATTAAGGAAGCGATAGCCCTCCGCCTGGCACATATCAAGCAGCGCCTGGTTGAACTCGTCAATCGTCTGCATCTGGAGGTCGGGGTAGGCGTTATGGTTTTGGGGGATCGGCGGCACCGCCGCCACAATGATGTCACAGTAGGGATAAGCACCCTTAATGGCATTCAAGGCATCGCGATAGGCGTTGATGAACTCATCCTTGGACATATTGCCGTCGGCATTGTTGGTACCCATGGTTACCACAATGCGCCGGGGCTTCATCATAGCCAGCGCCTCGGGGATGGTGTAGGCCTTGGCGTCGTTTTTAAACCCGACACAAGCGTTGCTGGTAAGCGACTGGATACCCATGCCCTCGGCCCCGACAAACTGATCCAGGGTAATGAGGTTATAGCTGTAGAGGCGCACCGTATTGGAATCTCCCACAAATACGGTCTGCTCCAGGTACTCCTTGCCGGCGTCCTCGGTTTCGGGCAGAACGGCAGGATTGCTTGTGTCAATTTGATAGGCACTGTTGTCGTAACTGTCGGCCCCGCTGGCCGGCTGGGATAGGGAATCGCCCGAGCTGGAGGGCGCGGGCTTCGCGCCGGATAAAATCACGCACACAACGGCAATGGTCGCCACAAGCGCCGCCGCACAAACCGCAAGCACCACACACGCCTGCTTTTGCCGGGTGGTCATGTTGTGAAAGTCAAAGCCCTGCCTGCGGCCGCGGGCCCGGTTGCCGTTGCTCATACTAAACCTCCTGCGCACGCCGGGCAAAAGCGCCCTGCGATGCAAACAATAAAATGTACCTTGTTATTTTGGGTGCCACGCGCGCGGAATATCCGCCAAGCAACCAAAACCGCCCCCGGGCTGCTGGCCCGACGGCAGGCTGATTTCGTTAAGGTATGTAAACGATTATAACACATCCCCTCTCCCGGGGCAATCAAAGAGGGTTCTTTTACAGAAATTTTACACCGTTTTTGGCTCAAAAAAGCCGCTCCCCCTAGGAGCGGCCGGCTCTTTGCAGCAAGGAAAGGCCGCGGCGCAAGGGGCAGGCAAAGCCCGCGCAAAGCCAAAGCCGCCCCACAGCAAAGGCGTGCCCATCACTCCCCTGCGCCAAAAAGCATTTGGCAGAACCCCTCGATCTGGCGGTTGACAAAGCCCGGCGCGTCGGTGTTGGAGTTGTGCCCCGCCCCGGGCACCCAGACCAGGGGATGCCCCTCCTTTGCCGTCCAGCATTTGTTGTAGCGCCGGGCCGAGCCGGCGGCGTCCTTTTCGCCGCAAAGCAGCAGCACCGGGCAGGGCGGGCGGTAGTCTTTGCCGGCCTCCACCGCCTGGGCCACAATGCGGTAGCCATGGTCGGCCAGCAGGCAGTACTCGGTTTTTTGGTAGCTTTGCATCATCCGCCGCATCAGCGCCTGGCCGTACTGGGTTTGGGCGGTGCCGCGGCTGCCCCAGCCGATAAGCCAGCGCCAGGGAATCGAGAGGTACATCCATTTGGTGCGCTTCAGCAGCGCCAGCTCGGCCCAGGTAAAATAGCTGCGGCCAAGCGAGCAGGAATCCACCGAGACAAACCCGCTTACCCCCTGGGGATGCAGCGTCAGGTACACCTGGGCCAGGTACCCGCCCATCGACTGGCCCACCAGCACCAGCCGGGCACAGGGCTCGGCCTGCCATACCTCTTTTTGCAGGATGGTATAAAGGTACTCCGCCATCTGCTCCATGCTGAAGGTCAGCGCAAAGG
>CAJTSP010000118.1 GCA_910578965.1 uncultured Oscillospiraceae bacterium | reverse complement strand
AAAGTGCCGCCCTGCCCATTCCCGGTTTGTGGGTGGGCAGGGCGGCCGGGCGTACAGCGCGGCGTTACTGGGCGTTGTAAAAGATCTGCGCCAAGGGCGAATCCTTGGACAGGAAAAGGGTCTTGTTGCCGCCTGCAAGGCTGAGCTTGGCGGCGTCCAACGCGCGCACAAAGCTGTAGAACTCGGCCTTTTCGGGGGCGGAGTAGGCGTCCGCCAGGATGCTCATATACTCGGCCTCGCCCTCCGCGATGAGAATCTCGGCCTGTGCGCGGGCCTCACTGAGCATGACCTGCACCTCGCGGTCGGTCTCGCTGCGGATTTTTTGGGCGTCGCTCTCGCCCTGTGCGGTGTAGCTGGCGGCAATGTTGCCCCGCTCTGAGATCATGCGCTGGTAAACCGCCTCCTTGTTATCGTCCGGCAGATCGAGGTGCTTGGTTTCCACCGCGATCACCTCGATGCCGTACTGGCCCAGGGTGTCGCCCACCCCGGCCCGGATGTCGGCCGCGAGCTCGCCGTCCCGCCCGCTGATGACGTCCGACTGGCTGCGGGAGCTGATGATGTTCTTCATGCTGTTGTACACTAAGGTGGAAAGCCGGCTCTCGGCGTTGGAGATGCTGCCGTTGAGCGACTGGATGAAGAGCTTGGGGTCCTCGATCTTCCAGAGCACAAAGCTGTCGGCCACCATGGTCTTTTTATCCTGGGTAATCACATCCGAGATGGGCAGGTCGTAGAGCAGCACCGTGTTGGGCAGGGTGCTGGCGGTTTGGATAAAGGGCAGCTTCCAGCTAACGCCGGGGGCCGAGCGGATGTCCACCACCTCGCCAAACTGCCGTACTACCGTGTACTCATTTTGCTGGGTAATGACGCAGGCGTTGGACGCCAGCACGGCTGCCAGCACAAGCAGCGCAATTACGGCAATTTTGAGCGTATGCGTATGTTTGCTTTTCATTCTGTGTCGGCCTCCTTTCAGCCTTCGTCCGGGTTGTTGAGTACGTTGAGGGTGTTGCCGTTTTCATCCTGGATGATGACCCGCAGCCCGGGCAGCAGCTCCTCCATGGCCTCGTAATACATCCGCTGCTTGGTGATAAGCGGGTAGCGCGCATACTCCTCGTACATTGCCTCGAAGCGGGCCACCTGGCCCATGGCCTCGTTGATGCGGGCCTCCTTTTGGGCCTGGGCGTTCTGCAAAATCTGGTCGGCCTGGGCCTCGGCGGCGGGGATCTGCTCGGAGCGGTACTTGTTGGCGTTGTTCACCGCGGTGTCGGCGCTCTGCTTGGCGGTTTCCACCTCCTTAAAGGCGGCCAGCACCTCGGCGGTGGGGGGCTCGGCGTCCTGGATGGTAATGTTGACCAACTGCAGGCCGATGTCCTCGGCCTCAAGGCGGGCGATGATCTTGTCCTTGATCTCGCTTTGGATCTGGTTTTTGCCGGTGGTGATGACATCGTCCACCGGGTAGAGGCCGATGGTGTCGCGGATGTAGCTCTGGGCCAGCGTTTTGAGGATCAGCTCGGGTTCTCGGCTGGCGTAAAGGTAGCGTACCGGGTCGGTCACGCGGTATTCCACAAAGAAATCCACATTGACAAAGTTGTAGTCGGAGGTAATCATGAGGCTTTCGTCCGGGATGCCCTCCTGGGTCTCGGGCACATAGCCGATGGCAAAGCCGTGGATGGTCATATCCACCTTGCGCACCTGCTGGATAAAGGGGATTTTGAAATGCAGGCCGCTGGTAGTAACCGGCGTGGGTACCCCAAAGGTAACTACCACCGCGTTCTCCTGCTCGTTGATGCTGTAGAAAGCGTTCAGAACGCAGAGCGCCAGCACGAGCACCAGCAGCACAATGCCGGTGCGGCCCATGAGCTTTTTCAAGAAGCCCCCGCCGCGCGCAGGGCGCATATCGCCCCCGTCCGCCGGCGGCTGCGGGCCACGCGGGCCGTGCATAGAAAACCGTTCAAATCGCATGGGTATCCTCCTGTTCTGGGGGGCATTTTGCGCCCCGGCCTGTGGGCGGCTCCGCCGGCGGCCCTTGCATTGCGCCGCGCGGAGCCCCTCGTATCATAATCTGGAAACCGGGCCGGGCACCGGCGGCCCTGCCCTCCGCACCGCCAGGGGCCATTTGGGAGCGCGCGCCGCGCCCGGGCGCCCGGTACGCCGGCCCTGCCCGCTCCCAAATGGTTCTTTTTTGGTGCATCTTTAGTGTACAATAAAACCACTGTAAAAGCAAAAGCGGTATTGTTAAATTTTTGACAGCTTCGCCTCCCCCGCTGCCCCTCCATGCATAAAACAGCCCCCGCACGCCGCTATACGCGGCTGCAGAGGCTGTTTTCTCCCGTTTTCTCGCTTTTTGTCGCGCGGGGCCGGGCAGGGGAAGCTGCGGCGGTAAAGGCGTGGGCCCTTACCGCCGCCCAAAGGCTGCTTATCCGGCCACGCGGGAGGAGCCGGCCATCGAGGAGCCGGACGATACGCTCATCGAAGAAGACCCGGCCAGGGAAGAGGACCCGGACGGGGCGCTGCCTGCCGCCGAGGAACCGCCCTCCGAAAGGGAACCGCCGGGCAGGTCGGAGGAGCCGGCCATCGAGGAGCTGCCCGCTGAGGGCGAGCCGGCCCCGCTGCCGGCCATCGAGGAGGAAGGGCTCACATTCCGGTTGCGGCAGCCGGCCAGGCCCAGGCAGAGGGCCAGCGCAAGGCTGAGGGAAAGGAAGGCCATTGCAAAACGCTTCATACAAAAAACGCTCCTTTTTGAGTAAGAACCCGTATCCGCAGGCTGAAACGGCCGTCTGAAGGGGCCTTTTGCCCGCCCGGGGCGCCAAAAGCCCCGGAACCGGCCAAGGCCCCGCTGCAAAGGGCAAAAGCTCTCGCCCGCCCGGCATTGCCGATGATGGATACCGGTTCTAAAATTGAAGGGCCGGCGGGTTGGGCCCAACGAGGCGCAGGGCTGCAAACGGCCGCCGGTCCAGCGTATTTAGTATGCGTTCACAGGGCGCGGTTCATTCCCGTTTTTTGCGAAAGCCTGCGTTTTTGGGGCTGGTGTGTGCGCCTGCCCCATGGCTATGCCCGCCTGCTATTCCAGCTCCCCGGTGAGAGCAAGCAGGGCGGCGAGAGCAGCAAGCGGGGCGGTTTCGCAGCGCAGGATACGGGGCCCCAGCCCCACCGCCACGGCGCCGGCTGCGGTGAGGACGGCCGCCTCCTCGGGGGCAAAGCCCCCCTCGGCCCCGGTAATAAGGGCTACCCGCCGGCCGGCCAGCGGCGGGGCTACCTGCCGCAGCGGCGCGCCGCCCCTTTCATAGCAAAGCAGCGCCGCATCGTATTCGTTTTGGGCCAGCCGGGCGCAGACCCCGGCCAGGGCGAGCGGGGCCTCTACCGCCGGGATTACCCCGCGCCCCGCCTGCTCGGCGGCCTCACGGGCAATGCGGGCACGCCGGGCACGCTTCGCCTCCTCGTTTTTGGGGGCGGCCACACAGTACCGGCTAAAAAACGGCACGATGCGCACTGCGCCCAGCTCCACCGCCTTTTGAATGATCCACTCAAGCTTGTCCTGCTTGGGGCAGGCGGCAAAAAGGGTAATCCGGGTGGCCGGCTCGGGGGCGGGGCGGCCTGGCCCAGGTGTCAGCTCGACGCAGCCGGGCGAGACGGCGGCGACCACCGCATCGTACACAAAGCCCTGCCCGTCGCAAAGAGGCAGGGGCTCTCCCGGCCGCACCCGCAGCACCCGGGCCAGGTGATGGGCGCTCTGGCCGGTAATCCGGGCGCGGCTGGGGGTAAACTCATCGGCAAAATAGAGGTGCGCCATGCCTCAGCCCTCCTTTGCGCGGCAGCAAAAGGCGACCCAGCCGTTTTTCTCGCGCATCTCCTCCACCACAAGGCCGGCCGCGGCCAGCCCCTCGGCCACCTCCTGCCGCCGGGTGTCGATCACCCCGCTGGCTACAAACCGCCCGCCGGGGGCCAGCAGGGACGGGACGGCCGGCGCAAGCTGCAGGATGGCGTTGGCCACAATGTTGGCGGTGATGATCTGGTAGCGGCCCCGGGCCGTTTGGGCAAGGTCCCCCACCCGCAGATGGAACCGGTCCGCGACCCCGTTGCGGGCAGCGTTTTCGCCGGCGGTGCGCACGCACATGGGGTCGATGTCTACCCCGTCCGCCTCGGCCGCGCCCAGCTTGAGGGCCGCGATGGCCAGGATGCCGCTGCCGGTGCCGATGTCCAGCACCCGCTCGCCGCCGGCGATCCACTCGTCCAACAGGATAAGGCAGAGGGCGGTGGTTTCATGGGTACCGGTGCCAAACGCCATGCCGGGGTCCAGCCGCAACACGGTGCGGCCGGTACCGCCGTATTCCTCCCAGCTTGGGACCACCGCCAGCCGGCGGCCGATCTCGAGGGTATGGTAGTAGGCCTTCCAGCCGTTTTCCCAGTCCTGCTGCTCTACCCCGGACACACTCAGCCGGTAGTGTAGCTGTGCGTCGGCAAGCCGGCTGTGCAGGAGGGAAATCACCGGCGCGGCATCCTCGTCCGGCGCAAGGTAAAGATGTACCGACACATGGGTGCGGTCCTTGTCCAGCAGGGCCTGCTCGATCAGATCGACATGCGCAATCGCCTCCATCTGGGCCTCCAGGTCGCTGTAATCCTCAATATAAATGCCGCTGCCCGAGATGCCGGTGGCAATGGCCTCGGCCGTGCCGGCCTCGGGGCGGGGCACCGTGATGCAAAGATCGGTCCATTCCATACTGCGTTCCATCCTCTTTTTTCTTTTTGCACCGCGGCCCGGCGGGCACGGCGCAGCTTTGGCAATCCCGGAAAAAATGCCTCCTCCCTGGCCCCGGCCCGGGCTGTTTCACGGGGAGCGCACAAGGTACTGCCCTGCCGGCGGCGCACGGCGGCTGTTGACAACAGTATACACCAGAAACTACAATAAAGGAAAGCCCCGCCGGTACCCGCGCCCGCCCTTGCGAGGGGCGCGGCGTTTATCCCGGCAGGGCCAAAGGGGGGTAGATACCATGTACTACTGCAACCGCTGCGGTACCCCGCTGCAGCCGGGTGACCATTTTTGCCCGCGCTGCGGCGCACCGGCAGGGTCCGGTACGCCCGGCCGGGCGCCGGGGCCCAAGAGAAACCATACGGCGGGCATTGTGGCCGCTATGGCGGCGATGGTGCTTTTGCTGCTGGCGGCCGCTGTTTGGAGCCAGCGGGGTTCCTTCGGCCGGCTGTTTGACCCTGCGCCCACCCCGCGCCCCGGCCAGGAGGGCAGCGAGCGGGTAAGCCGCCCCGCTACCGACGAGGCGGGCTCGCCGGTAATCGAGCTGGATGAGGCCCTGCCCGAGCAGGACATGGCCCGCGCCCTGTTGGCAGACGCCGGCGAGGACGCCTTTTATACCCTGTACGGCAGCGAGCCGATTTCCCGCGCCGAGGCCAGCGGGCTGTTTTGCAACCTGGCGGCCGGGGGGTACAAAAGCGCGCTGGACAAGGCGATGGAGGTAAACGCCGAGACGGTTGGAAGCCTCTCCCGCTGGGACGGCTGCCTGCTGGGCCGCCCTCTGATGGCAGGCAACTGCGGGTATGTTTTGGCCATGCTCTACTCGGTGAGCGGCAGCCAGCCCCCTTTGCAGATCGACTATGCCACCGTGCGGATCGGCCTTTTGTGGACCGGCAGTAGCTGGCGGGTGGACGCCTCAGGCCAAGCCGCCCGGCGGTGGGAGCAGGGCGGGCTTGAACCGTCCTTTTTGCCTTCGGGCCAGCGCCGCAGCGCAAAGGAACAGGAGGCCCGGGCTGCCGGCCGGGCGGTCGTGCCCTTTGCCGAGGAAATGCGGCTGATCCAGCCGGTGATCCCCGGCGTCTGCGACGCCATGCCGGTGGTGGTATATCGCAACCCCGACGGCAGCTATGGGCTGGAATTCTGGGCCTTTAACGGCTCCGATACCGCGCTGGATGCGCAGGCCTTAGAAGAGGTAAGCCTGCGGGAGACGGGCGGCGGGGTCTGCTTTGAGCTGTACGACTTTGCTATGGAGCCGCTGCATCTCGATCCCGGCGAGGGGCGGATGGTCGCCCTCACCGTCCCGGCCGACGCCGTAATCAGCGACCCACAAAACGCACAAGGGCTCACCTGCGCGGTGTGGTTTTATCCTTAGGGCCGGGTCGGCCGCCCGTAGGGGGCCGAAGAAAGACCCGGCGCAGATACGCCGGGCAGTAAAACAGCCAAAAGCCAAAAAAGCGGCGCCGCGCCGGCCGATCAGAGCTCTGCGCCCTGGATCAGCACAATGCTTTCCTTGGCGCTTT
Source organism: uncultured Oscillospiraceae bacterium (assembly GCA_910578965.1). Classification (GTDB taxonomy): domain Bacteria; phylum Bacillota; class Clostridia; order Oscillospirales; family Ruminococcaceae; genus UBA7177. The sequence continues at coordinate 2,146 of CAJTSP010000118.1, read as the reverse complement.
TGCCTGCCGTAAGGGTACACAGGCTGCACAGCGGGTGGCCGGCATCCACCACCTCGCTGTACAGCATTACATTGAGCTGTACCCCGGTGGCCTGCAGCAGCGCCTGCTGCAGCCGCTCGCCAAAAGAATCCTCCGAAAGCCCGTGCTGCCGGGGCAGCGCGTGGGGCACGCCCACCGTGTCCCTGCGGTGCAAAATCACACCCTCCTGGGCCGTGGCGGCCGTGACTGCCTCAATCACCTGCTGCACAAGGTCCTGCTGCGGCGCCGCGGCCATATGCAGGCTGCGTGCCACCGTTCCAATCAACTTGCTGGCCATACCGATTCCTCCTATGGGGCCGTCCGGGCCGCCCGGCAAAAGGCCTCCTTCCGTGCCGGCAAAACCGTCCTGCGCCGGCAAACCTCCTACAGGCCGCACCCGTCAGCCCATACTTATTTATTATATCCTTCCGCCGTACCGGGCACAATTCATAAACGCCACAAACTTGCCAAGACGGCCTGCCGCAATTTTAGGAAGGTTGCAAAAGATTTTCCAATACAGGCACAAACCTTGCTAAAATCGCCTTTTGCGCCCTGTACAGGCTGCCCTGCGCAAGGGCGGCCGCGGGCCGGCACATAATCCGGCCCTTTTTGGCAAATACTTTTGCTGCAAATCCTTTGCATCGCTTTGCGGGGGCCTGCCCTCAAGCGATGCCTGTTTTTCTGTAAACGGTGCGGTGCCTTTATACCGCCATAAGGAGTGATGGCAGCTATGAAAACCGATCCAAAACAGTACGGCAGCCTTGTAAAAAAGGCTTCGCCCCCTTCGCCCGTTTGGAAAGACTGCCTCTGGGCTTTTTTCGTGGGCGGCGGCATCTGCCTTTTGGGCGAGGCGCTACGCAAGGCCTACGCAGCCTGGGGCTTTACCCTTACCGACGCCGGTACCATGACCAGCGCCACCCTGGTAGGGCTTTCGGCCATCTTTACCGCGCTGGGCTGGTACCAGAAGCTGGCCGCCAAGGCGGGCGCAGGTACCCTTGTACCCATTACCGGGTTTGCCAACGCGGTGGTTTCGCCCGCCATCGAGTTCCGCTGCGAGGGGCTGGTAACCGGCGTGGGGGCCAAAATGTTTTTGATTGCCGGGCCGGTAATTGTATACGGGATGCTGGCCAGCGTAGTATGGGGCACGGTATGGTATTTTATCCGGCCCTTTGCGGGGGGCTGACCCGGCGCCCCGCCCTGCACACACTGCTATAAAAGGAGGCATGGCCAATGGCCACACGGCGCGGGGATACCCTGCTGTTTGCAAAACCGCCCAGCATCACGGCGTTTGGCGCGGTGGGCGGCAAAAAAGAAGGCGAGGGCCCGCTGGCCGCGGGCTTTGACCTGCTGTTTGAGGACAACACCCTCCAGCAGGATACCTGGGAAAAGGCCGAAAGCACCCTGCAGCGGCACTGCTTGGAGCTGACCCTGCAAAAGGCCCAGACCACCCTCGACAAGGTAAATTTGGTGCTGGCGGGAGACCTGCAAAACCAGTGCACCGCCTCGGGCTACACCCTGCGGGGGCTGGACGTGCCCTTTGCGGGGCTGTACGGGGCCTGCAGCACCATGGCCGAGGCGGTGGCCCTGGCGGCCTGCCTGGCCAGCGCGGGGCTGGTAGACCGGGCCGCCGCCATGACCAGCAGCCATTTTTGCGCGGCCGAGCGACAGTTCCGCACCCCGCTGGAGTACGGCGGCAAGCGCACCCCCACCGCCCAATGGACGGCTACCGCCGCCGGCTGCTGCCTGGTGCAGCCGGCCGGCAACGGGCCTTTTGTGCGCGCGGTAACCTTTGGCCGGGTACGGGATTACGAGGTTACAGACATCAACAACATGGGCGCCGCCATGGCCCCGGCCGCGGCCAACACCATCCTGCAGTATCTGCGGGATACCGGCAGCCGGATAAGCGATTTTGACTTAGTGTACACCGGCGACCTGGGCCTTGTAGGCACCCGGCTGCTCAAGGAGCTGCTGGCGGCCGAGGGGGTCGGGCTGGACAACCACGCCGACTGCGGCCTTTTGCTTTTTGACCGGGCTACCCAGCAGGTACAGGCGGGCGGCAGCGGGGCGGGTTGCAGCGCAGCGGTTCTCTGCGCGCATGTGCTGCCCCGGCTGCGGGCGGGGGAGCTGG
>CAJTSP010000117.1 GCA_910578965.1 uncultured Oscillospiraceae bacterium | reverse complement strand
ATTCCACCCCCGCCGCCCGCCGGTGAGCCGACGCCGGGCGGCGAAAAACAAGAGGAAACCGGAACCGATGGAACAGAACTTTGAACTGCTGGCCCAGTCCCGGGCCAACTATTACACCAAGGGCAGCCCCATCCAGTTTGTGCGGGTGGAGCTGCTCAAGGGGGATGTTACCGGCGAGGTAGCGGTCTGCCTTACCTTCAAAAATGTAGCGCCCCAGCCTGTTTCGGGCCTGGTGGTGCGCTTTAAGTGCAAAAGCCCGGCCGGCGCCCTGCTGTGCGAGGACGAATACTATTACGAGGGCATTGCCGCCGCCCAGGGCGACTTGTTTGGGGCGGACGACGCGGTGTATGTAAGCGACAGCGCGGTGGGCAGCGTGGAGGTGGACCTGGAGCAGGCCTTTCTCACCGATGGCAGCGCCCTGCAGTTGGGCGGGTACAAGCGGGTCCGGCTGCCTGCGCCCAAGGCCCTGCCCGCGCCTCTGGCAGCGTCGCTCTGCCAGAGGGTAGGCAAGGAGGGGCTTTCGATTGTGCCCCAGGTAGTAGAGGGCGGCTGGTATTGCGCCTGCGGCGCATTCCATCCAAAGGAGGAGGACAGCGTTTATTGCAGCGAGTGCGGGTGCGACCGCATCCTTCTGCAAAACTCTCTGTCCACCCTGCTGCAGCAGGGCCGCGAGCCGGCTGCCGAGCCGGACGAGCCCACCCGTGTGGTGAGCGGCATGCGCCCCGAGGAGCCTACCCGGATGATGCCGAAGCTTACCGAGCAGCAAAAATTTGCCCAAAGCTACCGCAGCCGCACCGCCGAGCCGGCCCGGCAGGAAGAATGGGACGAGGAGGGCAATGCCCGGCCCTACAGCGGCCGGGCCGGCCAATCCACCTCCCAGTTTGAGCTTGACCGCCCGGAGGAGGACTGCTCGGACGAAGCGGACGAGACGGCCGAAAAGATCATCCGCTGGGCGCCGCCCATTACGGCGGGGCTTTGTGCGCTGGTGGTGGCAATCGGCTTTTTGCTCTACCAATTTGTGCTGTAACCACAGCCATACCGGCCCCCGGGGAGCCCTCCCCGGGGGCTTTGCGCGCCAAAAAAACCCGGGAATGCCCCGGGCGGGGCCAGCCGCTTGTCCCCGCGGCTGGGGCGCTGCCCACAAGCAGAAAAACTTGACATTTTGCGCAAAGGCATGATTTAATAGAAAAGCTTGCCGTGCGCGCATCCTGCCGCCCGGCAGGCCGGCAGAGGGCGTATCCTTTTTTGGGGGAGTCGGCAGGCCGGCGGCATCGCGCATCCCTCGTGCAGGGACACAACGGAGGCAGACAGCATGGCAAAAAAACAGGCAAACCAGGCCTACGACAACGAGAGCATCACCAGCCTTAAAGGGGCCGACCGGGTACGCAAGCGCCCGGCGGTCATTTTTGGGTCGGACGGGGTGGAGGGCTGCGCCCATTCGATCTTTGAGATTCTCTCCAATTCCATCGACGAGGCCCGCGAGGGCTATGGCAGCCGGATCATCCTTACCCGCTTTGCGGACGGCAGCATCCAGGTGGAGGATTTTGGCCGCGGCATGCCGGTAGACTACAACAAAAACGAGCAGCGATACAACTGGGAGCTGCTGTTCTGCGAGATGTACGCGGGCGGCAAGTACACCGCCGGCGAGGACAACTACGAGTATTCGCTTGGGCTCAACGGCTTAGGGCTGTGCGCCACCCAGTACGCCAGCGAATGGATGGCCGCCGACATCTACCGAGACGGCACGCACTACCACCTGGATTTTGCCAGGGGCGAAAACGTGGGCGGCCTCAAGCAGGAGCCGCTGGCCAAAAAGCGCACCGGCAGCGTCATCCGCTGGAAGCCGGACGCCGAGGTGTTTACCGACATTAACGTGCCCGGCGAATACTACCTGGACGTGATGAAGCGGCAGGCGGTGGTCAACGCCGGGCTGACCCTGGTGTTCCGGGATGAGAGCGGCCCGGCGCCCCAAACCACCGAGTTTTACTACGAGCACGGCATCCAGGACTATGTGGAGGAGCTGGCCGGCCCCGATGCCCTGACCCCGGTGCAGTACTGGGAGTCCGCCGCCGCCGGCCGCGACCGGGAGGACCAGCCCGAGTACCGGGTGCGCATGAGCGCGGCCTTTTGCTTTTCCAACAAGGTCCAGCTATTGGAGTACTACCATAACTCCAGCTTTCTTGAGCACGGCGGCAGCCCGGACCGGGCGGTGCGCACCGCCTTTGTGGGCCAGATCGACGCCTACCTCAAGGCCAGGGGGCTGTACAAAAAGGGCGAGAGCAAGATCACCTTTGCCGACGTGCAGGACTGCCTTGTGTATGTTTCCAGCAGCTTTTCCACCCGCACCAGCTACGAAAACCAGACCAAAAAGGCCATCACCAACAAGTTTGTGGCCCAGGCCCTTACCGAATTTTTGCGCCACAACTTAGAGGTGTACTTCCTTGAAAAGCCGGAGGAGGCCCAGCGGCTGTGCCAGCAGGTGCTGATCAACAAGCAAAGCCGCGAGCACGCCGAAAAAACCCGCCAGTCCATCAAAAAAACCATGGCCAGCCAGCTGGACATCGCCAACCGGGTGCAGAAGTTTGTGGACTGCCGCACCCGGGATGTCTCCCGCCGCGAGCTGTACATCGTGGAGGGCGACTCGGCCATGGGGGCGGTCAAGACCAGCCGGGACTCCGAGTTCCAGGCCATCATGCCCATCCGGGGCAAGATCTTAAACTGCCTCAAGGCGGACTACGACCGCATCTTCAAGTCGGACATCATCACCGACCTCATCCGGGTGCTGGGCTGCGGGGTCGAGCTGGGGGGCAAAAGCAAAAAGGACCTTGCCACCTTCGACCTCAACAGCCTGCGGTTTTCCAAGATCATCATCTGCACCGACGCGGATGTGGACGGCTACCAGATCCGCACCCTGGTGCTTACCATGCTCTACCGGCTGGTGCCCACCCTGATCGAAAAGGAGTACGTCTATATTGCCGAGAGCCCGCTTTACGAGATCGGCACCAAAAGCAAGACGTATTTTGCCTATACCGAGCAGGAAAAGGCGGACATTTTGGGCCGGATCGGCGGCAGGGAAAAGCCGTCCATCCAGCGCAGCAAGGGCCTGGGCGAAAACGACCCCGAGATGATGTGGCTTACCACCATGAGCCCGGACAGCCGCCGGCTGATCCTGGTCAAGCCCGAGGACGCCGCCGCCACCGCCGCCATGTTCGATCTGCTGCTGGGCGACAACCTCGCCGGCCGCAAGGAGCACATCGCCCTGCACGGGGCCGAGTATCTGGATGATCTGGACCTCTCCTGAGCCGGCGGGGCCGTCCGCGCTTTTTGGCGGGGCGGGGCAGGCCGTGCCGCCCCGGGCCCCATCCTTCCGCCGCAACAAAAAACGAGGTGAACACCCTTGGCTAAAAAACAGCCCAAAAAAACAAAGCCCGCCCGCCCGCAGCTGGGCGAGGGGGTCGAGATCCCCGCGGCCGGGGTACTGGTCGAGACCCCCATTACCCGCATCATCGAGTCGAACTTTATGCCCTACGCCATGAGCGTCATCGTCTCCCGCGCCCTGCCCGAGATCGACGGCTTCAAACCCGCCCACCGCAAGCTGCTGTACACCATGTACTCGATGGGGCTGCTCAAGGGCCCGCGCACCAAAAGCGCCAACATCGTGGGCAGCACCATGCACCTGAATCCCCACGGCGACGCCGCCATCTACGACACCATGGTGCGCATGGGCCGCGGCAACGAGAGCCTGCTGGCCCCCTTTGTGGATTCCAAGGGCAACTTTGGCAAGGCCTACAGCCGGGATATGGCCTACGCCGCCAGCCGGTACACCGAGGCAAAGCTTGAGCCCATCTGCGAGGAGCTGTTCCGGGACATCGACCAGAACACGGTGGATTTTGTGCCCAACTACGACGGCACCACCACCGAGCCCACCCTGCTGCCGGTCACCTTTCCCACCATTTTGGCCAACAACACCCTAGGCATCGCGGTGGGCATGGCCTGCAACATCTGCTCGTTTAACCTCTCGGAGCTCTGCGCCGCCGCCATCGCCCTGATGAAGGACCCAAAGCACGACCTCTTTACCACCCTGCCCGCCCCGGATTTTGTGGGCGGCGGCCAGATTTTGTACGACCGGGACGAGCTGCAAAAGATCTACGAGACCGGCCGGGGCAGCGTGCGGGTGCGGGCCCGCTGGCAGTACCAGCAGCCCGAAAACATGCTGGAGATCACCCAGCTGCCGCCCACCACCACCATCGAGGCGGTGATGGACAAGATCGCCGAGCTGGTCAAGGCCGGGCGCATCCGGGAGATCAGCGCCATGCGGGACGAGACCGACCTCAACGGCTTAAAGCTCGCCATCGACCTCAAGCGCGGGCAGGACCCCGAAAAGGTCATGCAAAAGCTCTTTCGCACCACCCCGCTGGAGGACAGCTTTGCCTGCAACTTCAACATCTTAGTGGGCGGCCAGCCCCGGGTGATGGGGGTGCGGGAGATTTTAACCGAGTGGGCGGCCTTCCGCACCGAGTGCGTGCGCCGGCGCACCTTTCACGAGTTAGAGGGCAAGCGCAAACGGCTGCACCTTTTGCTGGGCCTCAAGGCCATTTTGCTGGACATCGACAAGGCCATCCGCATCGTGCGCGAGACCGAGGAGGACGCCGAGGTCATCCCCAACCTGATGATCGGCTTTGGCATCGACCAGCCCCAGGCCGAGTTTGTGGCCGAGATCCGGCTGCGGCATCTCAACCGGGAGTATATCCTGCGCCGCACCCAGGAGACCGAGGCGCTGGAAAACGAGATCGCCCGGCTGGAAAAGCTGCTCTCCTCCGAGGCCGGGCTGCGCCGGGTGATCATGGACGAGCTGGCCGCCGTGGCCAAAAAGTACGGCCAGCCCCGCCGCAGCGAAATTTTGTACGAGCTGCCCCCCCAGCAGGGCGAGGAAACCGAGCCCGCCCTGCCGGACTACCCGGTGACCCTCTTTTTTACCCGGGAGGGGTATTTTAAAAAGATCACCCCGGCCTCCCTGCGCATGAGCGGCGAGCACAAGCTTAAGGAGGGGGACGAGATCACCCAGCGGGTGGAGGCCAAAAACGACGATTGGCTGCTGTTTTTTACCAACAAGCAGCAGGTGTATAAGTGCCGCGCCGCCGATTTTGCCGACACCAAGGCAAGCGTGATGGGCGAGTATGTGCCGGTGGCCCTGGGCATGGAGCCGGAGGAGGCGGCCATTGCCATGGTGGTCACGGCCGATTACGGCGGGCATCTGCTGTTTTTCTACCAAAACGGCAAGTGCGCCAAGGTGCCGCTGGCCAGCTATGCCACCAAGCAGAACCGCAAAAAGCTGCTGGGGGCCTTTAGCGGCAAGGCCGAGCTGGCGGCGCTGCTGGCGCTGCCGGAGGAGGCCGAGCTGGCCCTGCGCACCAGCGCCGGGCGGCTGCTGCTGGTGGGCAGCGCCCAGATCCCGGCCAAGGCCACCCGGGACACCGCCGGCGTCTCGGTGCTCACCCTCAAAAAAAACCAGCGCATCCAAAGCGTTGTGCCCGCCGCCGGCCTCGAGCTGGCAAACCCCCACCGCTACCGGGTGCGCACCCTGCCTGCCGCCGGCGCCATCCTGCGCAGTGAGGATACCGCCGAGCAGACCCGGCTTACCTTGTAAGGGGCATACCGCGCCGGGGCTTTCAACTGCCCTTTTTGCAAAATGCTGTTGCATTTGCGCGGTGGGTATGCTATGATATTTTTCGCATTATAAACGTAAGGAGCGTACACGCATGAGTGTTTTTGAGATTGTCTGCGGCGTTGTGCTGATCGTGGCTGCGCTGTTCATCATTGTGCTTACCATGGCGCAGGAGTCCAAGGGGCGGGGCCTTTCGGGCGCGATCATGGGCGAGGGCGGCCAGATGGAAGCCGGCCGTAGCCGCGGCATCGACGCAAGGATGGCCCAGTGGACCAAAATCGCGGGGGTTGCATTTGTTGCGGTAACCATCCTGGTAAGCGTTTTGAGTGCAAGGCTGGGATAAGAGCTGATAAAAGCCCGCGCGAGCGGGCTTTTTCTTTTGAAAAGGGCGTGCGGCCAAGGAGCGAAAGGATAATAAGGCAAAGGCCTTACATCCGATCCGCCTTGGGCGCGCATCCCGGCAGGAAGGCCCCTTCGTCCGGCGGAGATGGGGGGCAGGGTAGAGCGGAGGAGTCATTTTTATGTCAATCCGATCCAAAATCCTTAAAGAGCTGGAAAAAAAGCCCCGCCGCGCCAAGGAGCTTAAAGAGCGCCTCGGCAGCGATAAAAAGGTGCAGCGCGCCTTAGAGGAGCTGGTGCAGGGGCAGAAGGTACGCCAGCAGGGCGAGGTGTATTTTGCACAGGGCGGCAGGCAGGACACGCTGCTGCCCTGCACCATGGTCAAGATTGGCCGTACCTTTGGCTTTGCCGCCCGGCAGGACGGCGAGGGGGATGTGTTTATCCCGGGCCGGGGCCTGCTGGGCGCCATGCCGGGTGACGAGGTGCTGGTGCGCCTGTTTGAGCATCCCCGGGTGGAGGGCTCCCAGGAGGGCGAGGTGGCGGCGGTGGTTGCCCCCTGCAACAGCTTTGTGGGCACCGTTTGTAGGGAGGAGGGTCGGCTGGCCCTTGAGCCGGATGCCTGCCCGGGGCTGCGGCTCGTCATCAAAAAAAGCGCCGACGGCGGCGCCCGGGAGGGCGAAAAGGCCGCTGTGGTCATTTTGGAGCGGGGCGCCTGCCACGAGGAGCACCGGGTAGGGGTAGCCATGCGCTTTGGCCGGGCGGAGGAGGCCAAGCCCTGCGTCAAGGCGCTTTTGTACGCCGCCGGGATGTCCAAGCAGTTCCCCGAAAAGGTCCGGGCCGAGGCCCGCGCCTTTGAGGGGGCCGAGCCTGCCGAGGCCGAGCTGGCCGGAAGGCTTGATCTGCGCGGCCTGCCCATCTTTACCATCGATTCCGACTCTACCCGGGACATCGACGACGCGGTGAGCCTGCACAGCCTGCCGGACGGCGGGTACGAGCTGGGGGTGCACATTGCGGACGTGAGCTATTATGTGCGCCCGGGCAGCGAGCTGGACGCCGAGGCCATGCGCCGCGGCAGCTCGGTATATTACGGCGACAGCGTTGTGCCCATGCTGCCGCGCCAGTTGTCCAACGGCATCTGCAGCCTCAACCCGCAAAAAACCCGGCTGGCGTTCTCCTGCCTGATGCGGCTGGACGCGGAGGGCCGGCTGTTGGAACACCGGTTTGTCAAAACGGTGATCCACAGCCGGGTCAAGGGGGTCTATGCCGAAATAGACCTTTTGCTGGCCGGCGATACCGGCCGCCCGGAATATGCCGCCCTGGCCGCCAAGTACGAAAAAGTACTGCCCCAGTTTGCGGCCATGCAGCAGCTTTACGCAAAGCGGGCCGCGCTGCGGGCGGCGCGCGGGGCGCTGGAGCTGGAAACCAGCGAAGGCAAGCTCGAGATCGACCCGGAGGGCCGCTGCGTGGGGGTTAAAAGGAGCGTGCCGGGCAAAAGCGCCGGCATGATCGAGGAGTTTATGCTGTTGGCCAACGAGTGCGCGGCCAAAACCGCCCGCGCGGCCCGGCTGCCGTTTGTGTACCGGGTGCACGAGGCCCCCGACCCCGAGCGGCGCGAAAAGCTCACCGCCCTGCTGGCCGCCTGCGGGGTACCCTACCATTTTGCGGGCGCGGCGCCCACCGCACAGGAGCTGGGGGCGATTTTGGAGGGCTCCCGCGGTACGCCGGGCGAGCATGTGGTGCATACGGGGGTGTTGCGCAGCATGTCCAAGGCGCGGTACGACGCCGTGCCGCTGGGGCATTTTGGGCTTGCCTTGGCCGACTATGCGCACTTTACCAGCCCCATCCGCCGCTATGCGGACCTTGCGGTGCATCGCATCCTGTCCGAGTATGCGGCCGGCGTGCCGGCCGCCGAGACCACCCGCCGCTGGGGCGGCTTTGCGGGCGAGGCGGCCAAGCAGGCCAGTGCCCGCGAACAAGCCGCCATGCGGCTGGAGCGCGCGGCAGCCGACCGCTACAAGGCCGAGTACATGCACGGCCGCCTGGGCCAGCAGGCCGACGGGCTGGTGTGCGGGGTTACGGCACATGGCATTTTTGTGGAGCTGGAAAATACGGTGGAGGGCATGGTGCCGGTAGAGGGGCTGTGCACCGGCCGGCCGCTGCTCACCGAGGGGGTCCGCCTGTCCGACCCGCTCACCGGCCGTAGCTGGGCGCTGGGAGATGCGGTGCGCATCACCGTGGCCGGTGCGAACGTTGCGTTGGGCCGGGTGGAGTTTGCGCTGGCGTAAGGGCCGGCAGGCCCTGCGCATGCCGTGTGATAGTGTTTGAAAATGCTTTTTAATATGCTTTTCTTGATGCCAAGAAAAGTAAATAGAGCGTTATTTTTACGCAAAACCTCGCGGCGTGCGCAGGGCTTTGCCGCGCTTGAGATACAAACCCCACGGCGTGCGCAGAAC
>CAJTSP010000116.1 GCA_910578965.1 uncultured Oscillospiraceae bacterium | reverse complement strand
GCCGAGGGGCTGGCCGCGCTGGCGGTGGGCCTGCTGCTGCAGGGGATGCTGCTTAAGGCCGGCCACGCCGGCATGAACAAGATTGTTACCCGCATGGGCGGTGCGGCGCTGGTGGCGCTGGCAGCCCTTTGCTGCCGGGCGCTGCTGCCCGGGCTCTCGGCGGGTGTGGTCATCATTGGCGGGCTGATGCCCCTCACCCCCGGCATTGCGCTCACCATGTCCATTCGGGATTTTGTCAACGGCGATTACCTATCCGGGGCTATCCGCCTGCTGGACGCGCTGCTCATCGCGGGCTTTTTGGCCTGCGGGGTGGGTATTGTGCTGGGGCTGGCCCGCTTGTTTACGGGGGTGGCGATATGATTACGGGCCAAGCCCTTTTGCAGGCGCTGGGGCAACTGCTCCTGTCCGGCTTTGCCACCCTCTCGTTTGGGGTACTGTTTGCGGTGCCGGTGCGGCACTACGCCTGCTGTGCGGCCACCGGTGCGGCAGGCTGGGTGGTTTATTGGGCGCTTACGGCTGCCGGCCTTGGCCCGGCCATGGCCAGCCTAATGGCGGTAATCCCTCTGGCAGGTCTGGCGCGTTTTTTTGCGGTCTGGCGCAAGGCGCCCATCACCATCTTCCTCTTCTGCGGCATCTTCCCGCTGGTGCCGGGCGCGGGCATCTACTATACCGCCTACTACTTTATCCGGGCCGAAAATGCCCTTGCCCTTGCCAAAGGGGTAGAGACCTTTAAGATTGCCGTGGCCCTCGCGCTGGGCATTGCAATCACGCTTTCGCTGCCGCTGCCCCGCCGCCATCGGCAGGAGCATTGAGCGGCCTGGGCGGTATCTGCTAAAAAATGCCCTGCCGCTTGCCCGCCGGCAGCAGGGAGCATAAGGCATTTTGAACGGAGCGCCGGCGGGGTATCGAACCGCCCGGCCTCGTCCGGCGGGGCCTCTTTGGGGGTTTTTAATAAAAAACCGGGCATAGTAAAAGGGAAAAGAGCCTTGCTTCTTATCCGGCCGCCATACTATGCTCTTGCGCCCCAAAACATCCAATAAGGAGACGATCCCATGAAATACCCCATCTGTCCTTTTGCCCTTGCGGTGCTGTGCGCGCTAACCCTTGTGCTGGCCGGGTGTTCGGCCTCGGGTGCTGCGCCTGTGTCTCAGCCCGAGGCGCCGCCGGCCGCGCCCGCAGCCGCGCCCACCATGGTCCCAAAGCCTACTCCTGGGCCTACGCCGGAGCCTGTCCCTGAGCCGACCCGGCAGCCCGGGCCGGACGTCCAGGTAGTGGACGGAATTACCTATGTAAACGGTATCCTGGTGGCCAACAAAACCTATGCGCTGCCGAGCGATTACAATCCCGGTGTAGACCCCAATGCCCAGGCCGCCTTTGACGAGATGGCCCGCGCCGCCGCAAACGAGGGGCTGAACATCTATATATCCTCGGGCTTCCGCTCCTACGATTATCAGGCCGGGCTCTACCAGCGGTATGTTAACCGGGACGGCCAGGCGGCTGCCGATACCTACTCGGCCCGGCCCGGGCATTCGGAGCATCAAACCGGCCTTGCGTTTGATCTCAATACCATCAGCGACTCCTTTGCAAACACCCCCGAGGGGCAGTGGGTGGCCGTTCACTGCCACGAGTACGGCTTTATTTTGCGTTACCCGGCCGACAAGGTCGAGATTACCGGCTATAAATATGAGCCATGGCACCTGCGGTACCTTGGGGTGGAGACCGCCACTGCGGTGGCCGAAAGCGGCTTGTGCCTGGAGGAATACCTTGGCATCGACTCGAGATATGCAGAGTAGAATTACTCCCTAAAACACAAAGAGGCCTCGGCGCTTTTGAGCGCCGAGGCCTCTTTGCAGCCTATATTGCAAAAGGATGCAGAAGCTAAAAACACTGTACCCAAACCCAAAGGCTGGGCAGGAACCAGCAGGCCAATACCCCGACCGCAAAGCTGGCAAACATCCACACCCGCAGGGATACCGGGGCAATAGCCGGTTTACAGCCTTGGGCGCCTTTTACCCCGTTTGCACCCGCCCCGGCCAGCCGAGCCGCAAGGCTGCCGCCCTCAAGGGGGAATTGCAGGATTAGCGCGGCCAGCAGCGGTACGGCAAACAGGGCCGGGGCCAACTGCACGCAGAAGGGAATCTTTTCCAGCAGCACAGAGGCAGTGGTGCGGGCAAGGTTTTGGCTGGCGTATCGCCCGGTCAGGGCCGAGATGAGCCCATAATCAAACAGGTTTGCATCCATCTGGCAGGGGAACTCAAAAAACACCAGCAAAAAGTACCCAGCGCTGAACACCCAATCCATTGCCAAAAAGGCCAGCCGCTCCTTTTGAAGCAGCATGCCCAGCAACCAAAATGGGCCCAGCAACGCCACCCACTGCGGATGCCAGCGGATGCACAGCAGCATCAGCCCATACACCGCAAGGCAAACGTATACTGCCAGCGGCCCGCGCAGCCGCGCCGGCTCCGGCCGCCAAAACCAGCACAGTACCAGGGCGGCCGCGTACACAACCGCAAACACCGGGTAATCCCGCATGCCGCCGGGCAGGGTCTGGGCAAACAGGCGCTGTGCCATTTCCACCGTAAAGCTTAGGGCTTTATCGGTACGGCCCCAAAACAAAAGGGTGGTGGGGGCCAACAGCCACAGGCTGCCGAGGCCGTGCAGCAAAAGCTTTTTGGGCCGCTTTTCGGCCAGCAGCAAAAGCGGCAAAAACACCAGCAGCGGAAAAAACTTAAAAAGCGCCGCCGCGCCCATCCAGGCCGTAAACGGCCGTAGCTGCCCTCTTTGGTAGTGCAGCAGGGCAATCAGGGTGGCCGATAGGCAGAACACATCGTACTGGCCCATCACCAGCACGCCAAAAAAGCTGGCCGGCCAGAGAAGCAACCCCAACGCCGCCCACCGGCACTCCGCCTGCGGGAGCCCCAGGCCCCGGCCCAGCCGGCCCAGCAGCCAGCAACAGGCCGCCAGCCCCGCCGCGCAGAGCCCCTTGGACCAAAAGAGCAAAAAATATTCATTTACCGCAAGGCTTCCCAGCCTGCACACCAGCCAGACCGGTAGCTGCCAAACCGCAAACAGCAGGTAGACAGCGATGTTGTAATTGGCCCCGTTTACATAGTAAAGGGGCGTTTCGTGGGCGGCCACCACCCTGTAAAACTCCAAAAAACGGCCCTCAAACAAGCTGTCCAGCAGCAGCCAGCTATGGTTTGAGGTTTCCCAGATGTCCGGGTGCTGGAAACAGGCCAGCGCCGCAAGGCCAATCAGGATGGCTGCGGACCAGTCAACCCGGCAGGGGCCGAGGGGTAGCGCCAGCCTTTGCGGGGCAGGGGGTTTGCGCGCCGGCGCCCCGCTGTCCGGCCCCTGCACGTCGGGCGGCTTTGGTGCGGGAACAGCCGCCCCGTCTGTGCCTTTTTTGTGCCGGCTCACAGCTTTGCGTACTCCACCGCGATACGGGCGGCCATCTGCGCGTTGTGGCAGGCCAGCTCGATGTTGGTGGCAAGGCTGCGCCCGCCGGTGTACTCCACAATGTGGGCCAGCAAAAAGGGCGTGGTATCCTTGCCGCGCACCCCGGCCTGCTTGGCGGCGGCCAGCGCCCTGTCGATCACGGCGGTCATCTCGTCAAAATCCATGGCGTATTCCTCGGGCACCGGGTTGCCGATCAAAAGCCCGCCGGCAAGCCCCAGGTCCCACTTGGCCTTGGCCACCCGGGCGGCGTCAGCCGGGGTCTTGGCGTTGCAGTCCACCCCAAAGCCGCTTTTGCGGCAGTAAAAGCTGGGGAAATCGTCGGTGCCGAGGCCCAGCACCGGCACCCCCATCGTCTCAAGGTATTCCAGGGTCAGCCCAATGTCCAGAATCATCTTGGCGCCGGCGCATACTACCGCTACCGGGGTGTGGGCCAGCTCCTGCAGGTCGGCGCTGATATCCATGGTCTGCTGTGCGCCGCGGTGTACCCCGCCAATGCCGCCGGTGGCAAAGATGCGGATGCCTGCAAAGCTCGCCAGAATCATGGTGGAGGCCACCGTGGTTGCGCCGGTGCCGCCCTGAGCCAGCAAAATGGGCAGATCCCGGCGGCTCACCTTGGCCACCCCCTCGGCTTTGCACATCCGCTCAAGCTCTGCCTCGGTCAGGCCCGCCTTCATCCGGCCGTCGATGATCGCCATGGTGGCGGGCACGGCCCCTTCGTCCCGGATCACCCTTTCTACCCGGGCTGCAAAGGCGAGGTTTTCCGGGTAGGGCATCCCGTGCGAAAGGATGGTGCTCTCCAGCGCAACCACCGGCTTTCCGCCGGCCACGGCCGAACGTATCTCAGGGGCAATATCGAGGTATTGGTTTAGGTTCATAGCAGATACTCCTTTATCATGGTATTTACCGCGCCGGCGCTCATCGCCGGGTTGATGGTGTCTTGGCCGCTCACGGCCAGCAGCCCGGCCCCCAGCGCAAAGCGCAGGGTATCCTCTGGCGGCATACCGTGCAGCGCCGCATATACAATGCCGGCCATGGTGGCGTCGCCCGCGCCGGTGGCGTTTACCAGCCGGTCAAACCCGCGCGCCCTGCCATGCAGCGCCCCGCCGGGGCCCTTGTACCAAAGGCCGTTTTCGCCCAGCGAAACAAACACCTGCCTCACCCCGGCGGCCAGCACCGTGTCGCAGGCCGCGTCAAGGCCTGCCCGGCTGCGGATGGGCATGCCGGCCAGCACCTCCATTTCCAGAAGGTTGGGCTTTACCGTGTCAAATCGGCCCAGTACCGGGCGTACCGCCTCGGCCCACCGGGTGGACACAGGGTCAAGATACAGCGGCCGGGTGCAGTTCCCGGTGAGGTAGCGCATGGCGGTAGGGGACAGGTTTGCGTCGCACACCACCAGCTCGGCTGCATTGAGCATGGGCAGGCAGCCGCGCACAAAATCCTCGTTGAGCTGCTTAACAATGTGCATGTCGCTCATGGCGATCAGCATGTCGCCGCTGCCGTCCAAAATCGAGACATAGCAGCTCGAATGCTCGTTTGGCAGGGTCACAAGGCATTCGGTGTCCATGCCCAGCCGGTGGCAGCCCTCGCGCAGCATGCGGCCGTATTCGTCCCCGCCCACCACGCTGGCCAGCCGTACCGGCACGCCCAGCCGGGCCAGGTTTTCCAGGATATTGCGCATCACGCCCCCCATCGACAGATGCATCCGGCCGGGGTTTGAGTCCCGCAGGACCACCGCGCCGTCCGCTCTGCCGTGCAGGTCGATGTTTGCCCCGCCAATGCCCGCAACATAGCCCAAGGCGACGGCCTCCTCTTCTTTATCTGTGTTTTTGCAGCGCCCCGTATTTGCCGGCCCTGCCGCCGCGTTTATATCCTGTGCTGCGGCGCCGCGCCCCAAAGACTGCCCGGCGGCGGGCTTTCTTTCATTGTACTGTGCCGTACGGCAAAAAACAAGTGCACGGCGTTTCACCGCCATGCATAAACCGCCCGGCACTGCTGCAAACTAACAGCGAACCCATCGTCCCGGCGGACGAGCAATCCATACGCGCAAAGGAGAATGGAGCGAGAACATGAACAAGATCACATCGTTTTTGCGGGACAAGGGCTTTTACCTTGCCCTGCTGGCCTGCATCCTGGCGGCGGCGGTAAGCAGCTTTTGGGCCATCCGCAATATGGTGCAGCGCCTCGACACACCAGAAACAAAAACCCCATTGCAGGAGGAGGCCATCCCATGGGATCTGCCGCAGGCACAGGTCGATCAAAAGGTAGAAGATATACCCAAGCCCGCATCCTCGGCGCCGCAGCAAGCGGCCTCGTCCTCGCAGGCTGCCTCGTCGCAGCCGCCGGCCGCATCCGGCGAATCTGGCGGTGCTGCCGAGCAGGCCGGTGCTTCCTTTGTGCAGCCGGTCTCTGGGCCGATCAGCAAGGAATATAGCGGCGATGAGCTGGTATACAGCGAGACCCTGGGCGATTGGCGTACCCACAACGGGGTGGACATCTCCTGTGCCGAGGACGCCACCGTCCGCGCCTGCGCTGCCGGCACCGTGACCGCCGTGTATGAGGACGGGAACTGGGGCCAGGTGGTCGAGGTGGAATCCGGCGAGGTGGTGTACCGGTACGCCGGCCTTGCGCCCAGCCTTGCTGTAACAGTGGGCGACGAGCTGTGCGCCGGCGCCAAGCTGGGCATGATTGGGGAAATCAGCGCCGAGAGCGCCGAAAAAACCCATCTGCATTTTGAGGTGCTCAAGGGCGGCAGCACGGTGGACCCGATGCCGTATCTCGCGGGGTAAGGAACGATCCCTTTGCCGCTGTACCGCGGCGCCTACCCTGCGGATATTTTAGATAAAAGGCTCCAGCACGGCAGGCCCGCGGCAGGGGGAATCCTCCCGCCGCGGGCCTGCCGCTGGCTGCATGCTGCTGTGTGGCCGGCCCGCCCCCGGCGCGGCCGGCCGCTCTTGGATACCGACGTTTGCAGGCAACGGCCCGGCCGGGGAATGCAGGGGCCGGCCGTCAGTCGGCCGCGAGGGTAAACTGATCCACCATCTGCTTGAGGCTTACCGCTTCGGCCGAAAGCTGTTGGCTGGTGGCAGCGCTCTGCTGGGCGGTGGCGCTGTTGGTTTGCACGGCGCCGGAAATCTGGTCTACCCCATCGGTTACCTGTACGATGGCGGCGGTCTGCTTTTCTACCGCCTCCACCACAATCGCCATCTGGGACGAGACATGCCCGGCCAGGGTACTGGTCTGCTCCAGTGCCTCGGTTACCTGCGCGGCGGCGGCCGTGCCCTCGGCCACGGCCGAGATCGAGCCCTCGATCAGCTCCTTGGTGGCCTTGGCCGATTCATCCGACTTGGAGGCAAGGCTGCGCACCTCATCGGCCACCACCGCAAAGCCCTTGCCCGCCGCACCGGCCCGCGCGGCCTCCACTGCGGCGTTGAGGGCCAGGATGTTGGTTTGGAACGCGATATTTTCAATTACCGCGATTATTTTGGAGATCTCCTCCGAAGAGGCCGAGATCCGCCCCATCGCGGCGTTCAACTCGTTTACATGGCCCACGCTCGCGCCAAGCTGGGCGCCGGCCTTTTCTACGTATTCGCCGGCCTCCTTGGCCGCCGCCGCCGTTTTTTGGGCGCTGTCCGAAATATCCTCGATGGTGGCGGCAAGCTCCTCCACCGAGCTTGCCTGGGTCATCGAGCTCTGGCTCAAAGCCTGCGCGCCGGCCGACACCTGCCCGCTGGCCGCCGAGACCTGCCCGGCCGACGCGTCGATCTGGCGCATGGTGTTGCTCAGGTTTACCTTGAGGTTGCGCATGGTCAGCAGGATGCTCTCGAACCCGCCTACATAGGCATCCCGATGGCGGGACTGTACGTCAAAATTCTGGTTGGCCATTTCGGTGAGCAGATAACCGATGTCCGAGATGATGTTGTTGAGCCCGGCTACCAGCTCGGCGGTAGACTGGGTGAGCATGGCGGTTTCGTCCTGCCCAGGGCAAGGGGGTACGGGGGTTTCCAGGTCGCCTTCCACCAACTGGCGCATCCGTTTGGCGCAGGCCTGCATCGGACGGCTGATGCTGCCCGAGAGCCGCATCGCCACAATAATCGATGCGGCGGCCGAAAGCAGCACCGCCACTACATTTACGATCATACCAAAGTAGGTGTCGGCCAGGTAGTCGGTTTTCAGGGCCGTTACCGCAACGCTCCAGCCGTCGGTACCGTTTACCGGGGCATAGGCCGCAAAGCGCGGGCCGTCCTCTGCCCTAAAGCTGGCAAACCCATTCAGCCCCTGGCGCATCGCGCTGTGGATCGAGGCCAGCTCCTTGAGAGAGGGGTCGCTTTGGGCCTCGGCCTCGATATTTTGAGTGGTAATCGTCTCGAGGGTGACGTCCGCAATGGTGTCGCCATTGCGGTTAATCATGTATGCATGGCTGCTCTGGCCAACCCGGACGGAGGAAATGATATCGTTCAAAAAGGTTTCGGGCGGGACAAAATACACCACGCCCACAATGCGGGAGCCGTATACCCCGCCAGAATAGATGGGCGCAGCCACCATGATCGAGAGCTCGCCGGTGATCTTGCTGATGAGCGGCTCCGAGACATATACGTTGCCCTGCATGGCCTGCTGGACATACTCGCGGTCGGAATAGTCCTTGCCGTCAAAGAGGCTGATGCCGTCCAGCCCGATCACGTTGCCGCGCTGGAAGCCGTGGGCGCTTACCCGTTCGTTGATGATGGCGCGCTTGTCCTCTACTGATGCCTCCGGATCGGCCAGTTGGGGCACGCAGCCGGTGTCCATAGCTACGTTTTTGTAGGCATTGAGCTCCTGCTCGATGCGGCCGGCCGCCAGCACGGCGGTTTCGCACATCATCTGGTCTACCGTGGCCAGGGTGCCCCGGTAGCTCAGCGCGGTGCTGCAGCCGCCCACCACCGCCAGCGCAAGCAGGACGGTTGCCATCAGGCAGACGGAAATTTTTTTGCGGATGCTGTTCATCGTTTATCACCCTTATTGGCGGCGGCGCGGCATTTTGGGCAAAGGGCCCTGCCGCCTGTTTCCCGCCGTAATATTATACAAAAT
>CAJTSP010000115.1 GCA_910578965.1 uncultured Oscillospiraceae bacterium | reverse complement strand
ATATTATTTGGTATAGTATTCGGGGCGCTGTGCGTCCCGTTTGGATGGACTTCGGCAGAGGGAGGCGCTGTTTCCCCTGTTTTCCGGTTTTTGCCCGGGCTTTGCCCCGCGCCGTAAGGTTTGGCGGCATGCTTTTGGCCTGCTTTGCGCAGCCTTTGCGGCTGGGGATCGCTCTTTTTTGAGGGGCCTTTATGCCCTTTTTGCATAAAATCTGGATTTCCTGTTTTGCGGCGTCCCGCCGGCAGTTCATCCTCCCAATCTAAATTCTATTCGATTGCGAAGAGGAGTGAAACCATTTGACACCATTAGCCTGTACTGTGCTGGTGGCTGTGGTTGCCGTGCTGGTGGGCGCCGCCTGTTTTTTTGCGGGCAGCGCCTGGCGCCGCAAAACTGCCGAGGCAAAGATCGGCAGTGCGGAGGACGAGGCCAAGCGACTGGTAAACGACGCCATCAAGACCGCCGAACAAAAGCGCAAGGAATCCATTATTGAAGCAAAGGACGAGGCCTTTAAGCTGAAGAGCGAGGCCGACAAGGAGATCAAGGAGCGCCGCAGCGAGGTGAGCCGGCAGGAGCGCCGGCTCGACCAGAAGGAAGAAGCGCTGGACAAAAAGACCGAGGCGCTGGAAAAAAAGGAAGAAGACCTTAAAGCCCGGGCCGAGCTGGTGGAGGCGCGGCTGGCCGAGCTGGAGCAGATGAAGGCCCGCGAGGCGGATAAGCTGGAAAGCATTGCCCAGCTTACCCAGGACGAGGCACGGCAGCTTTTGCTGAGCCGGCTGGACGAGGACCTTGCCCATGAAAAGGCACTGCGGGTAGCGGCCTGCGAGACCAACCTGAAGGATCAGTGCGACGCGATGGCGCGGGAGCTGATCGGGCAGGCCATCAGCCGCTGCGCGGCCGACCACTCGAGCGAGGCGACGGTGAGCGTGGTGCCGCTGCCGAGCGACGAGATGAAGGGCCGGATTATCGGCCGGGAGGGCCGCAATATCCGAGCGCTGGAAACCGCTACCGGGGTGGATCTGATTATTGACGATACCCCCGAGGCCATTACCCTCTCGAGCTTTGACCAGACCCGGCGCGAGGTAGCCCGGATGGCGCTGGAAAAGCTGATTGGGGACGGGCGCATCCACCCCGCCCGCATTGAGGAAACCGTAGACAAATGCCGCCGCGAGCTGGAGCTGGCGATGAAACGGGAGGGCGAAAGGGCGGTGCTGGAGGTGGGCATCCACGGCCTGCATCCAGACCTTGTAAAGCTGCTGGGCCGGCTGAAGTACCGCACCAGCTTTGGGCAGAACGTCTTGCAGCATTCGTTGGAGGTGGCATACCTCTCGGGCCTGATGGCGAGCGAGCTGGGGGTAAACCCCACCCAAGCGCGGCGCGCCGGCCTTTTGCACGATATTGGCAAGGCGCTGGATCACGAGATCGAGGGCAGCCATGTGCAGATCGGGGTGGACATTGCCCGCAAATACCGCGAAAACCCCGCCGTGGTACACGCCATCGAGGCGCATCACGGGGATGTGGAGCCCAAGACCCCGCTGGCCTTTTTGGTGCAGGCGGCCGATGCAATCAGCGCGGCGCGGCCGGGCGCACGGCGTGAGAACCTGGAGAGCTATATCAAGCGGCTGGAAAACCTTGAGGACCTCAGCCGCAGCTTTGAAGGGGTGGAAAACGCCTTTGCCGTGCAGGCCGGGCGCGAGGTGCGCATCATGGTAAAGCCGGACGAGATCGGCGACGACCAGTTAACCCTGCTGGCCCGCAGCATCACTAAAAAGATCGAGGAGGAGCTGGATTATCCCGGCCAGATCAAGGTAAATGTGATCCGCGAGAGCCGCGCGGTAGAATACGCAAAATAAGCTGCTGCGGCTTTTGCGCCCAAAGCGCATACTGGCCCCCGCCCGGGACTCTGGGCGGGGGCCTTGGCTTTGGATGGGGCAGGGAGTACCGGCCTGGGCGAGAAAGCCCCACGGTCGGCCTCAGGGCCCTTGAGCCTACCGGCGGGCCGGATTTTTTGCGGTATACCGGGCGCGCTGTTTGGCGCAGGGTCCCGGTTTTATTGCGGCGCCGCAAGCACGCCGGCCCCGCGTTTCAAAGGGCGCCGGCGCAGCGCACCCTTTTGCGGAAACGGCGCCCGGCTTTTTATTTTGCCTCGTTGAACTCCCAGGCTTCCCGCAGCCAGGCGCACAGCTCGCCGTCCAGCTCGGCAGAGGTTTTGAGGGGGATGTGGATGGTGAAGCGGCCGGGATACGGTTCGCTCTGATAGGCCACCCTGGGGGAGCCGAGCGGGCGGCCCAGCCCCAGCGAGAGCAAGAGGCCTTCGTCCTTTTTGCGGCGGGGCAGCGAGGCCATGGCGAACATGTGCCGGCCGTAAAAGCTCACCTGGCTTTTTTGCACCCGGACGCTGCAGGCCGGGAACCCGGCTTCGATTACCGTCTCCAGCGCCCGGTAGAGGGGCAGGCTGGCCGGGCGGGTATTAAAAAACAAAACAAGGTCGTCCTCGTAACGGGCCGGTTTCTGCATGGCGGCACTCCCCTTTCGTGCAGGTAACGGGCAGCCCCAAAGGGTCCCCTGCATCCCTTGGCAGGCGGCAGCCCGCTCCCCTTTGCCAAGCGATGCCCGGCGGGCGGGTTGTTTCCCTATTCCCCGCCTGGAACCGGGCTTTTTATCCTCATTTTTGTATTTTTATGTCGGATATAAACTTATCGTATATCCTTTTACTGCAACCGAATCCGGCCGCCCAGAGAACTCACGCGGCCGGCAAGGGGGACGCCCCGGATTGGCCCAGGGGGGCAGGCAGCGGGGTCTTCTTTAGGGCTATCCTCCCCAGACTTACTCCAGCAGGCCGTCAATAAGGGCACAGTAGTGCTCGTACATCTCGTCGGCCGTACCCGCACCCAATTGGATGGCTGCGATGTCCCCGTCCGGCCCTACCACCACGGTGTAAGGGATGCCGTCGGTGGGATAGAGCGCCCCGACTGCCCCCTCTTCGTCCAGCACCACCGGGAAGGTGTAGCCGTTTTTGTCCAAAAAGGCGCGCACCGTCCCGGCGTCCTCCATGCAGTTGACCGCTACCAGCGCCAGCCGGTCTCCATATTGCTCGATCAGCCTCGGGAAAGCAGGCAGCTCGCCCACGCAGGGGCCGCACCAGGTTGCCCAGAAATTGAGCAGCACCACCTTGCCCTCCTGCTCCGAAAGGGTAAAGCTGCCGCCGTCCGCCAGGGTGGCGGTAAAGTCGCGGCAGGGGTCCCCCTCAGCCACCGGCCCGCCGGGCAGGGCGGTCCCACCGCTTTCGGCAGGCGCCGGCCCGCTGCCGGCCGGCGGGGCATCGCCGTCGTTGGGCTTTTCCTGCACGCCGCAGCCGGCCAGCGCAAGGCAGAGCAAAAGGGCGCAGGCAAAAATACGCAAAGCTTTTTTCATAACAGAATCTCCTTTAACAGCGGATAGGACGGTAGGCAGGACGGCACAGTTAGGGCTTACAGCCCTGTTTTTGTATCGCTGTGCATCCCGAACGAGAACGAGATGGCCCCGGTGGGACAGCAGCCGGCGCATTCGCCACATTGGATACACTCATGATCCCCCACATGGCGGATATCCATTTTACACTGCCGCACACAGAGCCCGCAGCGGGTACAGAGATCCTTGTCCACCCGCACGGCCAGCAGGGCCAGCCGGCTAAAAAGGCCCCAAATGGCTCCCAACGGGCAGAGGAAGCGGCAGAACGCCCGGTATATAAACACGCAGGCCGCAAGAATGGCCAGGCAGAGCAGGGTTTTCCAGCCAAAGAGGGCGCCGGCCAGGGCGCGGTATTCCGGCCGGCGGGCCATAAGCGGGAAGCCGCCCTCCAGGGTACCGGCCGGGCAGATATACTTGCAAAAGGCAGGTACCGGAACCCCCCTGGCCAAAGCATACCAGAGAGGCAGCGCCGCCACAAACACAGCCAATACCACGTATTTGAGGCGGGACAACCGGCGGCTCCAGCGGCCCTTTTGCAGCTTTTTGACGGGCAGCTTGTACAGCAGCTCCTGGACAAGGCCAAAAGGGCAGGCAAAGCCGCAGATCACCCGGCCCAGCGCCCCGCCCGCCAACAGGATAAAGCCCGCAATGTAAAGCGGCAGCTTGTGCGGCAGGGCGCACAGGGCGTTTTGCAATGCCCCCAGCGGACAGGCGCCTATCGCGCCCGGGCAGGAATAACAGTTGAGCCCCGGCACACAGGCCCCCTTTATGCCGCCCTGATAGATGCTGCCGCGGGCAAAGCCGGGCAGGTTTGCATTGTACAAAAGGGCGGCGGCCAGTTGGATGCAGCGCCGCCGCAGGCCGGGCCGGGGCCTTGGGGCCGGGGCTGCGAGGGATTTGCCTGCGTGGGATAGGCTCGGCGCGGGAGTTTTTGGGGCGGCATGCGCAGAGCCCCTTGCGGCTGTAGGGGGAACCTTGGGGGAGCCGCCCGGCCCGTTTGGGTAAATTTGTTTGCTATCCAATGCCAACACACTCCAAGCAGATGTGTACCGCTTTGACGAGGGTATCGCGGTAGCCACCCTGCCATATGCCCAGGACCAGCAGCAGCGCGCCGGCTCCCAGGGTGAGCAGGCGGGCGGCAGATAAACGCTTCATTTTTACGTATCCCCCTTTGGAAATGTTTTTAGCGGCTTGCAGCCCGGCGCCCCTGCAGCGTGCGGCGAAGCGCTTGCCCGGCCGGCGTACGGCCGCGTTGGCGGGTTCTCCGAGCGGGGCCGCCCTTGTCAGCCGGCGGCGCCCTGCGGCAGGGCCCCGTCCCAGCCCTCGGGCCATTCGCCGGCCAGGAATTCCGCCCGCCGGCGCAAAAAGGCCTCGAGGTCTCCCACCCTTTGGTAAAACGCCGCCTCTTCGTCCGCAAGGGTTCCCGGGGCCGCCGGGCCCTCAGGATCCCCCTGCAACCCAAAAGCCTGGGAGCCTTCCGAGCGGCCGGCCACGCCGCCCCATCGGCGGGAGTCCATCAGGACGCTGGCGCAGAGCCGGTTGGCCTGCCGGCGCAGCCGCCCGCACAAGTCGTCCAGCCGGGGCAAAAGCCGGGCATGGAACTGCCGCGCGGCCTCCTGCCGGAAGGCCTGCTGGCCATAAAGCCGCGGCCAGAAGCTTGCGCCGGGGCGCTGCTGGTTGGCGTAAAAGCCCTGCGGGGAGGCAAGGTCGTATCCCTCGACCTGCGGATAATCCGACCCTAACGAGTAATCGTAATCCCAGGCAGGGCCGGCGCAAAAGCGGCTGCCCTGCCCGGCCGGCTTGTAAAAATACTGGCTGGAGGCATTGGCATCCACGTTTTTGCAGAACTCCTCCAGCAGGTATTTGGCTGCGAAGGATTCCAGGTCGATGAGTTCAGGCAGGGCAAGGCCGCTTTCGGGGTCGATGCCACCCGGCGCATCCAGCGCGTTTTCCAGCCGCTGGTACAGCCCGGCGATGTACCGCGTCTCGGCCCGGCCGGCCGGATCCGGGCTCTTGATGAGGACGCACTGGCCCAGCTCGCTTACAAAACCATTGTTTTCGTAGCGGTAGCGGTAATCCATCTCCAGCTCGAGCAGATAACCGCCGGTGATGTCCTCCGGCTCGCTGGCAAGGCCGGTGCAGCGGGCGCTCTGGCCCTCGTCCGGCCGGCCCAACTGCACCACCGCGTCCCGGTAAAGGGTTCCGGTGGGGTTGAGTCGTTCGTTCTGCCGGCCGAGGTCGGCAATTTCCACCCGGCCGGGGCCTACCTCCACCTTTTCGCACAACTGGTAGCAGCCGCGGTATTCGCCATTGAGATAAAGGTCCACAAAGCAGCTTTGCGGGGTGCCGGCAAGTCCCAGCGCATCCGCCAGGGCAAAGGCCGTGTCGTTGCGCAAAAGGGTGTCGTCCAGGGCGTTGGCCAGCAGCACCCAGTTTTTGGCCCGGTCCATACCGTACAGCGCCTGCGCTGCGGTTAGCTTTAGCTGGAACGGCTTTTTGGGCTCGGCCCAGGTGGTGTTGCCCCGGCCGCGTAGCTGCTCCACCGGGCCGGCATATTCGAGGCTGCCGTCCGCCCGCAAAAAGGTTGCCGTACCGGGCATGCCGGTGTATTTTGCCTCGTCCTGCTCTACAAAATCAAAGCTGCCGCCCCCGGTTTCCAAAAACACCGCGCCCAAACCCCCGCCCTGCAACACGGTAAGGCTGCGCTGCCGGCCGTTTGGCAGGGTGACGATGTGCTCGCCGGGTGCAAGGGTCCGCTGCTGCCCGGTCTCGAGCGGCCGGCCGTCCAGCGCGGCGCCCTGCCGGGTAACCAGCACGGTAAGGGGGCCGCCGCAGGCTGCCGGCATAAATAGCACCCATTCCCCCTGGGGGCTGCGCCAGGGCTGCAGCCGCACCGCCGCGCCCTGGGACGCGCCGGGCAGCCGCCCGGGCTCAAAATATAAAAAGCCTAGCTCGCCCGGCGCGGCCGTAAGCGAACCGGCGGCAAGGCCGGCCGCCTCGGCGCGGGCCGCGCGATCCATAGGCAGCGCCAGCCCAAACAAGGCCGCCAGCGCAGCAGCCAGCAGCAAAACCCGCCTTAAACGGCGATGCACGGCGGCCCACCTCCTTTTGCACAAGGGTATGCTGAAGGTAGTATAGCATATCCGCAGGCGGTTTTGCACCTTTTTTGCGTTTCGTGGTTGCGCATGCCGCCGGATGCGTGTAGAATGATACTGTTTAGGCGGCAAGCACCGCAAATACCGGCATGAAAGGGGATCACCCATGTAACAGACATCCCGTATCCCATATTTTGCAAACGAGAGGAGACGGCCTTTTATGCCGGATTACCAAACCCAGATCGCAAGCCGGCGCACCTTTGCGATCATCAGCCACCCGGACGCGGGCAAGACCACCCTCACCGAAAAGCTGCTGCTTTACGGCGGGGCCATCCAGCAGGCGGGCAGCGTCAAGGGCAAGCAGAGCGCCCGCCATGCGGTAAGCGACTGGATGGAGATCGAGAAGCAGCGCGGCATCAGCGTGACCAGCAGCGTTTTGCAGTTCCACTATAATGGCTGCTGCGTGAATATCCTGGACACCCCCGGCCACCAGGATTTTTCCGAGGACACCTACCGCACCCTGATGGCGGCCGACGCGGCCGTGATGGTGATCGACGCGGCCAAGGGGGTGGAGGCCCAGACGGTTAAGCTGTTCAAGGTGTGCACCCTGCGCCATATCCCCATTTTTACCTTTATCAACAAGATGGACCGGGACGCCCGCGACCCGCTGGACCTGATGGAGGAGATCGAGACGGTCCTGGGCATCGAGACCTATCCCATGAACTGGCCCATTGGCAGCGGCCGGGAGTTCAAGGGGGTCTACGACCGGGCTTCCCGTCGCATCCTGGCCTTCCAGAGCGAGGGGCGGGCCAACGGGGTGCGGATGGTGGACAAGATCGAGGCGGCCCTGGGCGACGCGGCGCTGGACGAGCTGATCACCCCTCCCCTGCACGCAAAGCTCTCGGAGGACGTGGAGCTGCTGGACGGCGCGGGCATGGAGTTTGACCTGGACGCGGTGCTGCGCGGGGCGTTGAGCCCGGTATTTTTTGGCTCGGCGCTGACCAATTTTGGGGTGGAACCCTTTTTGCGGGACTTTTTGCGTCTTGCGCCCCCGCCGCTGCCCCGCAAGGCGGCAAACGGCCCGGTGGACCCCTGCCAGCCGGAATTTTCGGGCTTTATCTTTAAAATCCAGGCCAACATGAACAAGGCCCACCGGGATCGCATCGCCTTTTTGCGCATCTGCTCGGGGCGGTTTGAGCGGGGCATGGAGGTGACCCATGTGCAGGGGGGCCGCACCATCAAGCTGGCCCAATCGACCCAATTGATGGCGCAGGACCGGGCCACGGTGGACGAGGCCTTTGCGGGGGATATTGTGGGCCTGTTTGATCCGGGGGTTTTTTCGATCGGGGACACCCTGTGCACCGGCAAAGAAAAGGTACGGTTTGAGGGTATCCCCACCTTTGCGCCCGAGCATTTTGCCCGGGTAACCCAGGTGGACACCATGAAGCGCAAGCAGTTTGTGAAGGGGATGGAGCAGATTGCCCAGGAGGGCGGTATCCAGATCTTTCGGGAGCTGGGCGGCGGCATGGAGGAAGTGATCGTGGGGGTTGTGGGGGTATTGCAGTTTGAGGTGCTGGAGTACCGCCTTGTCAACGAGTACAAGGTGGATATCCGCCGCGAGGCCCTGCCCTACGAGCAGATCCGCTGGATCCTGAACGAGGAGCTGGACCCCAAAGCCCTGGACCTGACCAGCGACACCAAGCGCGCCGAGGACCTGAAAGGAAGAAAGCTGCTGCTGTTTACCAGCCAGTGGGCGGTGGACTGGGCCATGGAGCACAACCCCGGCCTGCGCCTGGCCGAGGTAGGCGCGGCGATGTAGGGCGGATTGGGCCGAGCTGGGGACGGGTCTTAAGCCGATCTGGGGGGCACGCCCTACCAAAGGCCAATCTGGGGGCCGCGGCCCCCAGACCCCCGCCTTGGGCCAATCGCCAATTTGAGGAATACGGCCCACCATCAAATGCCCTGCATTTGATGGATGCGATGTTTCTGGATTT
>CAJTSP010000114.1 GCA_910578965.1 uncultured Oscillospiraceae bacterium | reverse complement strand
GTTGTCCACCAGCAGCACCTCCAGCGGCGCGTGGGTCTGGGCGGCAAGGCTTGCAAGGCAGGGCTCCAGGCAGAGGCCCGCGTTGTATACCGGTACGATCAGGCTTACCAGCGGCATGGGGGCGCCCTCCTCTTTTTGCATTTTATGGGCGCTGCCCGGCGCGCCTGGCCTTTGCGGGAAACGCCCGGGCCCCGGTACCCTTTTGCCCGGCGCAAGGGGCAAGGCCCATCGCGCCGGGCATTTCCCTCTTGGGCGCCGGGCGGCTTTTTTGCGCTTATCCGCCCGGCAGCAGCCGGTGCAGCAGCGCCATGGGCAGCCAGCAGAGCGCGGTGAGAAACCGGGCCCCGGGGCTGCGCAGCCGCCGCATGGAGGCCTTGTAGGGGGCGCCACAGCGGGCCGCCGCCAGGGCGAGGCCGGCCGCCGCCGCGCAGGTCTCCCGGCCGCGCCAACTGGCGTCCCGCGGGAAAATCTCGTTAAAGTGGTAAAGGTAATACTCGTAGGCCGGCCGGGCGTCCCGGCGGGTGTTGGCCAAAAGGGAATCGGCCTGCTCGGCCGCATGGTAGATCATAAACCGCTCGTTGGTATAAAACCGCTTGTAATCGCAGTAGATCCGGTTCCAGAGCACGTTTTCCGGGATAAAGCTCAGCCCCTCCGGGATAGGGAAGGGGTAGCCCTGGCAGTGGGCGGTGCGCCGGAAGCTGCGCTGCTCGCCGCAAAGCCCCGCCCCCTTGCCCAGCTTTGCCGAGAGCGCCCGCTGCTTTTGGGGGGGCAGCTTGTTGATGCCCTCGGGAAAGGGCAGGCCGGTGGGCTTTTGCTGCTCGGGCACCCAGCCCCAGCCATTAACGTCGTGGTATTCCTCCGGGTGCGCAAGCGAGGCCCAGATCGCCAGCCCCCGCTCCACAGCGGTCTCGGCCAGCTCGTCGTCCGAGTCCAGCTCATAGAGGTATTCGCCCCGGCAGGCAGCAAACCCGTCCCGCATGGCGTAGGGCTTGCCCCGGTGGGGCAACGGCAGGTACTGGATGGCAAAAGGCGCATCCGCCGCCAGGGCCTCGATCAAGGCGCGGGTACCGTCGGACGAGCCGTCGTCCGCTACCACCCACTCAAAATCCAGGCAGCTTTGGCGGCAAAGGCTCCCGTAGGCGCGGGGCAGCACATGCGCGCGGTTGTAGGTGGGGGTCAAAATGGACACGGCGGGCGCTTTCACGGCCGTGGCCCCCTTTCCGGGGCTGCCGCGTGGGCCGCGAGGTAAAATTCCTGCAAGGCGACGGCCGTTTTTACAATATCATACCCTGCCGCGCGGGCCTGGGCCAGGGCGTCCGGGTTGCGGCAAAGGGGGGCTGCCAGCACGGCATCCGCCCAGGCGCCGGCATCTGCCAGCGGCAAAAAATGCACCCCGCTGCAAAAGGCGGCCGAGGGGTCTACCGTATCGCTCACAAAGCAGGGCAGGCCGGCCGCCTGGGCCTCCACCAGCACCACCGGCAGCCCTTCAAAGAGGCTTGGCAGCAAAAAACCGTCCATCGCACTGTAAAAGGCGCGGGTGTCCCGCTGCAGGCCGGCAAAATGCACCCGCCCGGCAAGGCCCAGGGCCTCCGCCCTTTGGCGCATCTCCTCCAAAAGCGGGCCCTCCCCCAGCAGCACCAGGGCGGCGCGGGGCTGGCGGCGGGCAATTTCGGCAAAAAGCTCAAGCAAAAAGGCGTGGTTTTTTTGCTGTGTAAACCGGCCGATATGGCCCAGCAGCAGCGCATCGGCCGGGAGGCCCAGCCCAGCCCGCACAGCCGCCCGCGCAGTCTCGCTTGGCAAAAAAGCGGCGGCGTTTACACCGTTGGGCAAAAAGGTAAACGGCCGCCCCCGGTACAAAGCCCTGCCGGCGGCCTGCCCGCAGGCAAACCGGTGGGTAAGCCCGTACACAAAGAAAAAGCTCATGCAGCGGTCCAAAAAGCCCACAAGGCCCTGCTCGTAGCCGGTGTTGTGGCTGTGGCCGGCCCGCACCGTAATGCCGGCGCGCTTTGCGGCGGGGTTATAAAACATGCCAAAGCCGCTGTAATGCCCGTGCAGCACCCGGTATTCGGGGTGGGCGGCAAAAAAGCGGCCCAGCGCGCGCAGGTAGCGGGCAAGGCGGTTGTCCTGCCGCACGGTCAGCTTGTAGACCCGCCCGCCCAGCGCGGAAATCTCTTCGTCGTAAAAGCAGGGCATGTCGTAATGGTACAAAAAGTCGAACTGCACCCGCTGCCGGTCGATGGCGCGGTAGACGTTCATGATAAAGGTCTCCATGCCGCCGGCGTTCATGGCCGGCACTACCTGTAAAACCCGGATCGGCTCAGGCATCCTGCTCCTCCTGCCCCTGAGGGGGGCGCGCAAACCGGACTTTGCAGCATTCGTCCCCCCGGGCGATGGTGGCGGGCAGCTCCAGCCGGCAGCCAAAGCTCTCGGCAATGCCGGCGTCACCGCACATGGCGTGCTCGCAGAGCTGGCGGATCTCCTCGTCGGCACAGCCCTGCTTCTGCCAGGCCTTGACCAGCGGGCAGTAGTGGAAGTCGATGTCCAGATGATCGTCGTCGCAGCGGCGCACCTTCATCTCAAATACCCATTGGGCAGGCTTGGTAAACAGGGCTTTTTTAAGCCCCTTGAGCGAATCGCCACCGCCCGCCTTTTGGCGCAGCAGCCTGCCCTGGTACAGCCCGCAGCGGCGGATGGCGTCCGGTACATACTCGCCCGAGAGAAGCCCCCTTTTGGCGGCCTCGTCGCACAAAAGGTACATCCAGAGCGCGCGGTGCTCCAGTTGCCCGCGGACGGCGGCAATCAGGGGGTTTTTGATGCGGGCCTCGTTTTTAATGCTGCTCATAAAAAGCCCTCCGGTGGGTGATGCCCCTGCCGGCCGCGGCAGGGGCGGCAGGGCGGTGTAAAAACGGCGGTAGGGGTTTTGCGGGGCAGGGCCGGGCGCCAGCGGCAGCCCCTTGGCAGGGGCGTTCTGGGCCGGGCGCTGGTTTTTTGGGGGGCGCTGTTTTCAGAGGCCCGGCCCGGCGGTCCCGTCAAAAGGCCCCGCTCAGGCCGGCGCGTCGTCCCGGCCGGGTTCAAGGTTTGCATCCAGGCTGGCCCGGATCAGCCCGGCGGTTTTTTCGGGCAGGGCGGCGATTTCGGCACGGGAAAGCCCGGCCGTCTCAATGGGGGGCAGGATCCGTACGGTTACCCGGCCGGGGCGCATCAGCATGCCGTTTGCCTCCATGATGGCCCGGCTGCCCGAGATGGCCACCGGCACGACCGGCGCGCCGTTTTTGGTAGCAATACGGAACGCGCCGCCCTTGAATTCCCCGATGCCGCCCTCCTCGCCCTTATAGCGGGTACCCTCGGGGAATACCACCATCGAATACCCTTTTTTGACCAGCTCCACCGCCTGGTGCAAGGCGGCCATGCTGGCGCGCGTGTCCGACCGGTCTACAAACACACAGTGCAAAAGGCGCATCCAGCCCCGCACCAGAGGGATACGGTCGGCCTCGATCTTGCTTAGCAGCGGGTGGGGCCCGTCCAGTTGGGTAAGCATCAGCGGGATGTCGTAGTACCCGCGGTGGTTGGCTACAAACACGCAGGGCCGCCCGGCAGGGATGTTTTCCCTACCCACCGTGGCAACGGTTACCCCGGCGAGCCTCAAAAGCCGGGCAGCCCAGGGTACGACATAGCGGCCGGCCAGCCGGTCGGCGGTGGCCCAATCGCCCTTTTCCAGCGCCCGCAGCCCCTTGTGCAGCGGCGGCCAAACCAAAACAAGGGAGCCAAAAAACACAAAAAACCACACAATGGTACGCACAAGAGCCATTAACCAACCCTCCGTAGAACACGCGCCTGCGCCCGCTCCGTATATTCCCATACAGTATATCACGCGCGCGGCAAAAGGGGAAGGGGCCTAAAAGGAGGGGGTTTCAGCGCCCGGATAACCCGCGCCAAAATCGGCCGGCGGCCCGTCCAGGCATCGGCGGATGATGTGAAACAGCACCGGCTTCATCTGCTCGATCCCGGCCGGGCGGCCTAAAATGATGGAGGAATAACAGGTGGAGCCGCACATTTCAAACAGCGCAAACATTATCCGCAGCACCTCGTCCCGGCTTTGCCCGGTAAGGGCGGGGCAGCTCTGCGCATCCTGCCAGATAGCCGAAAAGAGCGGGTCGTCCTGCCGGGTGAACTCCCGCTCGATCAGCGGCCAGGAGAAATTGCGCTTGAGTAGCTGCAGCACTACCTTTTCGCGGCAAAAATAGCCGATGATGTAATCCACAATAAAAACGGCCTTTTGCCAAAACTCGGTAAGGCCGGCCTGACCGTGCATGGCCGTGTGGGCCCGCAGCATTAAATCATAGCTGATCTGGAAGCAAAGCGCCTCCAAAAGGCTTTCTTTATCGTGGAAATATAAATAAAAGGTACCCTTTGCCACCCCGGCCCGTTCGGTAATGTCTCCCACCGAGGTTTTGGACGCGCCATGCTCCAAAAACAGCTCGTACGCAGAAGACAGCAGGCTTTGCCGCTTGGATTCTTTTTTTGCGTCTATCAAACGTCCCATAAATAAGGCGTCTCCTTTGAAGGCTTTTGACAGGGCTTTTCTTATTATACCCCGGCCCGTTGCCGTATCTCCGGACCCCCGCATGTCGCGCCCTTTATGCCGCACATGGGGTGTACGATGTAGCGCGGTTTGTCCCGTGTATCCAGTATACGGGCCGCCGTATCGGATTGCAAGCGGTTTTAGGCAGCTTTGTCAAACTGCACCAAAACCGGCAAAAAGATAAAATGACTATTGGTCATTATTTATATTGACCGATGGTCATTTTTGCGGTATACTATCCCTCGCAGCCGGGCCCCCGGCAGAAGCGGCGCGGGGGGAGGGCAGCCTGCCCCGGGGGCCCGCTGCACAACAAGCCGGCCCCAAAGCGGTTTTGCATGCAGCCGCTTTGGCGGCAAAGGGCAAAACCGCGGAGCCAAGGCCCCGGGCCGGCAAAGCCCTCCAACACAGCAATGCCTGCGCCGCAAAAGCCCCCGCAGGGGTTCGGCGCTATAGAGAGGAGAGAGCGCATTTTTTATGGAGCACATTGCGCGCTTTTTGGTGCGGCACCGCCGCATGGTGCTGATTGTGGCAACCCTGCTGCTGATCCCCGCAGCGCTGGGTGCGGTGATGACCGGCATCAACTACGATGTACTTACCTACCTTCCGCCCGAGCTGGACAGCATGATCGGCGAGCGCAGCCTGGACGGCGACTTTGGCCTTGCGGCCACCGGCATGATTACCGTTGAAGGGCTGCCCTATTATGAGATCCTGCCCATCAGGGAGCAGATCGAAGCGGTACCCGGCGTGCGGCAGGTGCTTTACCTCAATGAGCTGATCGACGTGAGCATCCCGCCCGAGATGCTGCCCGCCGAGCTGGCAAAGTTTGTAAGGGGCGAGAACGATTCTACCCTTTTGATCGTGCGGTTTGAGGGTGCTGCCGCAAGCGAGGGCACCATGCAGGCGGTGGCATCCATTAAAAAGGTGCTGCGCGAGGGCTGCTTTTTTGGCGGCATGGCGGTGATTCTGCAGGACACCAAGGCGCTGATCGACCAGGAAATGCCCCTTTATATCCTTTGTGCGGTGGGGGCCTGCCTGCTGGTGTTGTACCTGGCGCTGCCCAGCAATGTGGTGCCGCTCATCTTTATGCTGGGCATCCTCTACCCGGTGGTCTACAACTTTGGTACCAATCTTTTTTTGGGCGAGATCAGCTACATCACCCAGGCGCTGGCCGCCGTACTGCAGTTAGGCGTCACGATGGACTTTTCCATCTTTTTGCTCCACCGATACGAGGAGGAGCGCCGGAGCCACCCGGGCAACGACGAGGAGGCGATGGTCGGGGCCGTGTGCAAAACCTTTACCTCCATCTCGGCCTCCTCCCTTACCACCATTGCAGGCTTTCTGGCCCTCTGCGCCATGCGCCTTACCCTTGGGCGGGACATCGGCATCGTGATGGCCAAGGGGGTGCTGTTTGGGGTGGTGTGCACCTTGGTGGTGCTGCCGGCGCTGATCCTGTGCAGCCACAAGGCCATCTACAAGCACAGCCACCGAACCGTAATCCCAAAGCTTACCCGCACCAGCCGCTTTGTAACAAAGCATTACATCGCCATCCTGCTGGTGTTTCTGGTGGTGTTTATCCCCTTCCCGCTGGCCCAGTCGGCCGCGGAGGTCTACTACACTCTCTTTGACAGCCTGCCCCAGGACATGGCCGGCATTGTGGGCACCGACAAGATGGGCGAGGACTTTGGCATCGCCACCCCCGAGTTTGCGCTGGTCAGCGAGGGAATGGGCGCGGACGAGATCCGCGCCCTCTGCACCCGGCTGGAAGAGGTAGACGGGGTGGCGGGCGTGATGGCAATGGAAAAATACCTGGGCGCAGCCATCCCCGAGGCCGCCGTGCCCGAGGCCGTGCGGGAGCTGCTGCACGCCGGGGGCTACCGGCTGATTATGATTACCGGCGAATACGAAACCGGTACCGACGGCTGCAACCGGCAGGTGGACGAGACGATCCGGCTGCTCAAGGAGGCCGACCCCGGCGCCCTGCTCACCGGCGAGGCGCCCCTCACCAAGGACCTGATCGAGGTGGCGGACGTGGACTTTGCCAACGTCAACGTCTGGTCTATTGCGGCGGTGTTCGCCATCATTGCCATCAGCTTCAAGAGCCTGTCCATCCCGGTGCTGCTGGTGGCCGGCATCGAGGCGGCCATCATGGTCAACATGGGCATCCCTTACTTTACCGGCACCGTGCTGCCCTTTATTGCGAGCATTGTCATCGGCACCATCCAACTGGGCGCCACGGTGGACTACGCTATCCTCATGGCTACCCGGTTCCATGAGGAGCTGCTGGCCGGCCGCACCCGCAAAGAGGCCGCGCAGCAGGCGCTGGAGCACTGCAGCGAGAGCATCCTCACCAGCGGCCTCACCTTTTTTGCCGCCACGGTGGGCGTCTACTTTGTCAGCCGGATGGAGCTGCTCAAGAGCCTCTGCCTGCTCATCAGCCGCGGCGCCCTCATCAGCATGTTTGTGATCCTGTTTATCCTGCCCTGCCTGCTCATTGTGTTTGAGCCGGTCATCGGCAAAACCACCCTGCACTGGAACAAGAAGGAGCGTGCGTAACCCATGAAAAAGAAGATCCGTTTTGCATCGGCGGCCCTCAGCCTTGTGATGGCGGCAAGCGCGGCGGCGTTGCCGGCCGCGGCCGCCGCAGACGAGGCCCAAAAGGACGAGAGCGTGTTTGTAACCCTTGCGCCGGACGGCACGGTAGAAAAGCAGACGGTCAGCGTCTGGCTGCACAGCGACGCCGGGCTGGCGGGCTTTGAGGACCTGAGCAGCCTGGAGGACATCCGCAGCCTTAAAGGCCCCGAAACCTTTACAAGGCAGGGCGAGCGGCTTGTGTGGCAGGCAGAGGGCAGCGATGTGTACTACCAGGGTACCACCGGGCGTCAGTTGCCGGTTACGGCCGAGATTGCCTACGAGCTGGACGGCACAGCCCTCTCGGCCGAGGAGCTGCTGGGCCGCAGCGGCCGCTTGAGGGTGACCATCCGGCTCACCAACCACGAGACACGCAGCATTTTGGCGGACGGGCGGCAGCGCACCATCTGCACCCCCTTTGCCGCCCTGCTGGGCACCAACCTCGACGCCGACCATTTTGCCAACATTACGGCCGAGCACGGCACGGTGCAGGCCGACGGCGCCAACCAGATGGTGGGCTGGGTTTGCCTGCCCGGCATGGCCCAAAGCCTGGACGGGTTGCTGGTGGGCTCGCTGGCCGATCTGCAGGATAAATTTTACGATGAGGTTTCCTTTGAGGCGGATGTGGCCGACTGCCCGCCTATGAGCTTTATCATTGCCTGCGCCACCGACCCGGACGCCCTGAGCGAGCTGGACGGGGCGGAGGAGCTGGACGGCCTTTCGGAGGACATCGGCAAGCTGCGGGATGCCACCGACGAGCTCTTGGACGGCACGGCCGAGCTGCTGGACGGTGTGATTGAGCTGCACGACGCGGTGAGCGGCGAGCTGGCCGACGGGGTGGCCAGGCTGGACGACAGCGTCTCGGGCGAACTGACCGACGGGGTAAGGGAGCTGCGGGACGGCTTGGATACCCTGGCCGGCAACAACGATGCCCTCAGTGCCGGGGCCGACCAGATTGTGGCGGCGGTGTTTGCCAGCGCCACCCAGCAATTAAACGAAAAGCTTGCTGCGGCCGGTGTGAGCGTGCCTGCCCTGACGCCGGGCAACTACCGGGCAGTGCTTGGCGGGGTGGGGCAGCAGCTTTCGGCAAACGCAGTGGGTATTGCCAAGGCAAAGATCAGCGCCAGCCTGGACCAGGCGCTCCAGCAGGCGGCTGCCGGCGGCGTCACCCTGCCTGCCGGCGTGTCGAGCGAGGCGGCCAAAAATGCCATTGTTTATCTGGCGGCGCAGGGCGGCGTTGGTGGGAATGTGGAGGATGCGCTGAAAAACGCGGCCGGCGTCCTGTTGGCCGCCCTGGGCCAGCAGCCCGGCAGCCCGACGCCCCCGATCCGGGTGGCCCCGGCAGCCCCGGAAC
>CAJTSP010000113.1 GCA_910578965.1 uncultured Oscillospiraceae bacterium | reverse complement strand
CTTTTTGTTTTAAATTTTAGATTTTAGATTTAAAATCTAATATTGACTTTACTATAGCGATAATTTACAATATTGTCAAGAGTTTTTTTACCCTCATGGCTTGCCAAAGCAAAAAGCAGCTTTAGCGGGGATCAGGGCCCGTTGTGAGAGGGGCCGCAGCCGGTGTGCAGGCTTTGGGGCGGATAAGGAGCCCATGGGTCAGGGGGGGCGGCACAAAAAACGCGATCAATTTGCCAAGAGGAGGTGTTGCCGGTGAGCGGTTTCGATAACCCTTTGCTGGTGGATCTTGCCTATCGCCAGATCAAACAGGACATCCTGACAAAGCAGTTGGTGCCGGGCCGGAAGATCGTGGTACACGATCTCTCGCAGCGGTACCAGATCAGCGAGACGCCCATCAAGCAGGCCCTGAACCGGCTGATTACAGAGGGCCTTGTGGAAAGTATTCCCCGCCGGGGCGTAGCCATCAAAAAGCTGACACTGAAGGGCCTGCACGAAATGATGCAGGCCCGGCAGATGATTGAGCTGTTTGCGGCGCCGAGTGTTCTGAACCGGGCACGGCAGGACGCCGGTTTTGTGCAGCGGCTGCAAGAAAACACCCGGCAACTGGAAGAATCGCTGAAAACCGCAGACGCAAGCGAGTATTTTGCGGCGCAAAACCAGTTGGATACCCAGTTCCACATCCTTTTGGTCGACACGCTGGAAAACGAGAAAATTTCGGAGTTTTACAGCCATCTGGGTACCCATCTGGTGGTATTTTACCTGTATGGGGTCAAGCACATGGACCGTTTTTGGGAAAGCCTAGAAGAACACAAGCAGATCCTGCTTGCCATCCAGGACCTGGACCAGCCGGGCCTGCAAAAGGCGATTATGCATCATCTGGAGATGACCTTGGCAGACTCACAAAAAAATCTGACAACCGTTTTAAAAAACTGCAGCGAGTACGAGCCCGAAAAGGCGGGGCGCTAATGTCAACATAAGCTTGCCGGCCGGTAGGCGGGGACAATCCCGCGCTGCCGGCCGGCATTTTTGTCGTTTCG
Organism: uncultured Oscillospiraceae bacterium; assembly: GCA_910578965.1. Classification (GTDB taxonomy): domain Bacteria; phylum Bacillota; class Clostridia; order Oscillospirales; family Ruminococcaceae; genus UBA7177. The sequence goes on along the minus strand of CAJTSP010000113.1, from coordinate 7,790 downwards.
TACAAGGCTGCGCTGCCGGCTGGGAAAATCCCCGTACAAAACGCCCTTTTTTATCTCTTTTCTTGACAGGCGTACCGCGACAACCGTACAATACAACTTAGATTTGAACGCTGGGCCGTATCCTAAAACCAGTGCCCGGCAGGGGCTTTTGCAGCCCCTTTATTTTTTGGTGGCCTGAGTGAAGAGTAAATGTGAGGTCAAAAAGGATGAAAACCCCTTTTGTAACCAAAGAACAGATGGAGACTGTGGCCGCGCAGTATCCCACCCCGTTCCATATCTACGACGAGCGTGGTATCCGGCAGAATGCGCGCCGTCTGCGCGCCGCTTTTAGCTGGAACCCCGGCTACCGCGAGTATTTTGCGGTAAAGGCTACCCCCACCCCGGCCATCCTGCGCCTGCTCAAGGAGGAGGGTTGCGGCTGCGATTGCTCCTCCCTCACCGAGCTGCTCATGTCCGAGCGGTGCGGCGTAACCGGTGAGGGGATCATGTTCTCCTCCAACGAGACCCCTGCCGAGGAGTTTTTGCTGGCCGACCGGCTGGGCGCCGTCATCAACCTGGACGACATCACCATGGTGGATTTTTTGGAGCGGGCCATCGGCCGCATCCCCGAGACCATCTGCTGCCGGTATAACCCCGGCGGGGTGTTTACCCTCGGGCAGAGCCACGAGGGCTTCCAGGTGATGGACAACCCTGGCCAGGCCAAGTACGGCATGACCCGGCCCCAGATTGCCGAGGCCTTCCGCCGGCTGGCCGAAAAGGGGGCCAAACGGTTTGGCATCCATGCCTTTTTGGCCTCCAATACCCTGTCCAACGAGTACTACCCCATCCTGGCCCGCACCCTATTCCGGCTGGCGGTGGAGCTGAAGCGCGAAACCGGCATTGCGGTATCCTTTATCAATCTGTCGGGAGGAATCGGCATCCCGTACCAGCCCGAGCAGAACGAGAACAACATTGAGCTCATCGGGCAGGGGGTACGACAGGCTTTTGAGGAGATCCTGGTGCCGGCGGGCATGGGGGATGTGGCCCTCTACACCGAGCTGGGCCGGTACATGCTGGCCCCCTACGGCCACCTGATTACCCGTGTTACCCATGAAAAACATATCTATAAAGAGTATATCGGGGTAGACGCCTGCGCCTGTAACCTCATGCGCCCCGCGATGTACGGCGCCTACCACCACATTACGGTGCTGGGCAAGGAAAAGGCCGCCCTCGACCATGTGTACGATGTAGTGGGGGCGCTATGCGAGAACAACGACAAGTTTGCGATAGACCGTATCCTGCCCCGGATCGAGCTTGGGGACCTGCTGGCCATCCACGACACCGGGGCCCACGGCCACGCAATGGGCTACAACTACAACGGCAAGCTGCGCTCGGCCGAGCTGCTGCTCAAAGAGAACGGCGAGGTAGAGCTGATCCGCCGGGCCGAGACGGTGGAGGATTACTTCGCTACCCTTGTCTGGTAAAAAATGGCCTTGCCCGACGGCGGGCCGCCCTCAAAACAACCGGCGTTTTGGAAAGGGGTTGTCTCCCGTTCCAAAAGCGCCGGTTGTTTGTTAAATGCGGTCTGCCGTGTACGGGCCATACCGCAAGCAGGGCCTTGCACGGGCCAATAGGGGGTGTAAAGCTAAAGCCCTGTCGGCCGCCCGCTCCGCCGCAATACAGGCCCATAAAGGCTGCTGTATTCCCAATCCCGCGCTTTGGGGAGTAACGGGGCTGCCGCCGCAGCCGGCAAGCAAAACCGGTGCGGCGAGGCCGGCAACCCGGCGCAGAGGGTCATAACCCATCCAATGCGCTCCCTTCTGGAAATTCCCCATACCCTCTGTGCACAGCCCATCCGCCTGGCAGGCAGGCCCGACGGAGAATTTCCTGTAGTTTCACCCAAAACAAGAACCCGGCAATACGATCGCTGCCGCCTGCCGGTAAATATGGCGTTGCCTTCTCATTCCATCGCCGCTGACGCGGCGCACTTTTTTTGCGCGGCGGGATATGCTATAATAAGCTATCCCCTTAAGGCGATATGTGGGGAATCGGCAAATGATGCCAAAAAAGGGGGCGGTGGCATGAGGGGAGGATCGGGAACCGGAGCGCCGGCAAGCCAAGAACCCTTTGAACAACCGGCCCCGCACAGTGCGGCTTCTGCTTTTGTGCCGGGGCGGACGCCGCCGGGTATGCCCGATGCGCCAAGCGCGGATTTACAGGATGCCGGCCTTTTGCCTTTCCGGCGTGCCTGCTCGCGGGTGGGGTGGGCGTTTTCGGCCCTGATGGTGCTCTTTACCGTGGGGCAGGCCTTGTTTATCCTGCTGTTCCGCCGGCTGCTGCCCGGATGGCCCTGGGCGGGCCCCGGCAGCGGGGCGCTGGAGCTTTGGCTCTGCAGCGACCTTGCCTTGTACGGCCTGGGTGCGCCGGTGTGCTGGCTAATGCTGCTGCGGCTGCCCCGCCGGCTGCCGCAGCCCTGCCGCCCCGCGCGCTATGCCCGCATGACCCTGCCATGGGCCGGCCGGCTTTTTTGTTTGGGCGAGCTGTGCATGCTTGCCGGCAGCCTGCTGGGGCAGGCCGTGATGAGGATCATCGGTTACTGGGCCGGTGCGCAGGGCGTTGGCAACCCGGTGGCTGCCGCGCTGGACGGCGCTTCGGTTTTAACCATCTTTATCTTTTGTGTGCTGGTAGCCCCGGTAGGGGAGGAGCTGCTGTTCCGCGGGCTGCTTTACCGCTGCCTGGCCCCCTTTGGCGAGCGGGCCTACATCCTGCTGGGAGCCGTGCTGTTCGCCGCTTTCCACGGCAATCTTTACCAGGCCCCGGGGGCTTTTATGGCGGGGCTGCTGTTTGCCTGGCTGCGCTGCCGTACCGGCCGGCTGCGCTGGGGCATGCTGCTGCACGCTGGCATCAACTTTTGCGGCGCGGTGATACCTTATCTGGTTGCCGGTACGCCCGCCCTGGCCGGGGCGTGGGCGCTGTCGCTGCTGGCGTTTTGCATTGTGGGGGCTGTGTACCTTTTCCGCATGCGTCTGCCGCGTCAGATGCGGGCTATGCCTCGGTTGCAGGGGCGGCCGGGCGAGGCGCTGCTCAACCCCGGCATGCTGGCGGCGGCACTGCTTTCACTGCTTTTGCTGGCCATAAACACCCTCAGCAGCGTAGGCGTTTTGCTGTGAGCCGGCTGCGGGCGGCATGCGAAGCCCGTATGGGGGACAAAAGAGGGGGAATACCCATGGAACTGCGCAACGAATACCTTTTGCAGGGCACCGAGGGCTTTGCCAAGGGTGAACTGGAAAGCGTAACGGTGGGCGACGGTGCGATCTCGCTGGAACGGCAGGACGGCCGGTACCATGCCCGGGGCTTTTATACCGCGCCGATGATGCCCTTTGTCTCGTTTGATCGGCTGATGGTGAGCTGGAATGCCGAGACCCCGCCCGGTACCCTTGTGGAGGCCCAGGTGCGGGTACGGCAGGAGGGTGTTTTTGGCCCTTGGTACAGCTTTGGTAGCTGGAGCCCGTTTTTGCAGCGTGCCGGCGTTTGGGATCCCCTGGGAAAGCCGGGGGTGCGGGGCGGCACGGTGCGGCTGGATGCCCCGGCCGACCAGTTGCAGTTGCGTGTCCGGCTCCAGACGCGAGATGATGGGGCTTCCCCGGTGGTACGGTTGTTGGCCGTAAGCGTGCGTCCGGTGGGCTGGCAGCCACAGGAGGGCCGGCCCATTGAGCGGCTGCTGTACGCGCCCGCCTACAGTCTGGCCGGCCGGGACCCTGCGTTTGGCCCGGCCATGGATCTGCCGGTAGCGGCTGCCGGCCTGATGAACCGCTGGGGCTGGGACATCCTGCCTGAGGAGCTGGCCCACGCTATGTACGACAGGACGCTGGGTAGTTGCGGGAACCTTGCTTTTGCGGCAGCCGCCGTGGGCAGCTTTGGCTGCCGGGCCTGGGCTGCCTACCGGGACCTGGGGGGCCTGCGGGCCGAGATACGCGAGGGCTATTCGGCCGCGGTGCAGTTTTCCGGCGCGCCTACCCCGCAGCAGGCGCTGGAGGGTGGCCTGCCTTTGGCCGAGGGCCTCGCTGCGCCTGCCGGGCAGAGGATGCTGGTTGTGCGCGGCTTTGCGGGCGAGGGGCCGGAGGCCCAGGTATTGATTAACGATCCCGCCGACCCTGCCGGCCCTGCTGCGGGGGACGAACCCCGGCGGATGCCGCTTGCCCAGTTTTTGGCCGGCTGGCAGGAGGGCATTGCCCTGCTGGTACACCGCGGCGAAAAGGGGGCCGGCGGATGCCGGCCGCAGCGCAGCAGTTGCCAGCTTCAGGCGCTGGGGCCGTTGGGCAGCTACCTGTTGGAGCAGCAAGGCATCCCCTGCCCGCTGCCGGTTTCCGGGCCGAAGGACCCGCATCCTGCCTGCACCCTTGCTTATACCGGCAGCGAGCCGGCGGCCCACCCCACCACCGCTCACAAGCATTTTGCTTTTTTGCAGCCCGGCCCAAAGGGCGAGGTGCGGCTGCCTCCCGAGGTGCTTGAGGCTGGTGGCACGGTAACGGTGTATGCTGTGGACTGCCGGGGCGGGATGATGGTGGCCGAGCTTGGAGGGGGCCGATAGCCCCGGCGTTGCGGTTTTTGGAGCGGGCTTTTGCGCAGGCTTTTTCGGCGATTTCAGCGGCAGATCCTCTGGCGGTGCCCCTTATGGGGCTGCTGTACAATTTGGCGGCCCTGTGCCCGGGCTCTCAGGCAGCCGCCGCATCCCATTGATAAAAAGAGGTTGATCGGCCATGGACTGGCAAGCAGACTGGCGGCGCGGCATGCGGGACGGCATGCCTATCTGCCTTGGATACGTTGCGGTTTCCTTTACCTTTGGGCTGGCAGCCCGTAAGGCCGGCCTCACGCCGTTTGAGGCGCTGGCCATGTCGGTAACCAACCTTACCAGCGCGGGCCAGTTTGCAGGCCTGGGAATTATCGCGGCGGGCGGGCCGTATCTTGAGCTGGCCGCCGCGCAGCTTATTATCAACCTGCGCTACTGCCTTATGTCCTGTGCGCTGGCCCAAAAGCTGCCGCCCGATACCCGGTTGGTGCACCGCTTTTTGATAGCCTACGGTGTTACGGACGAGATTTTTGGGGTGGGCGCGGCCTGTGAAGGCCGGCTTTCGCCCTGGTACATGTACGGCGCCATCGGCGTTGCAATGCCCGGCTGGGCGCTGGGCACCCTTATCGGGGTGGTTTGCGGGTCGGTGCTGCCGGCCCGGATGCTCAGCGCGCTGGGCGTGGCGCTGTACGGCATGTTCCTGGCGATTATCCTGCCGCCCGCCCGCAAAAACAGGGTGCTTGCCGGCCTGGTGGCCTGCTCGATGCTGGCCAGCCTTGCCGCCTCCAGGGCCCCGCTGCTCTCGCAGCTTTCGGGCGGCGGGCGCATCATCCTGCTTACCCTGGCGTTGGGCGCACTGGCGGCCTGGCGCTTTCCCCTGCCGGACGAGCCGGGCCTCCCGGACGGCGGGGCGGCCGTGAGCGGCGCAGAGGAGGACGGCCATGCATCTTGAGGTTTACGGGTATATTCTTGTTATGGCGGGGGTTACCTATCTCATCCGGCTGCTGCCCCTTACCCTGCTCCAACGCCCGATAAAAAACCGCTTTGTTCGGTCCTTTTTATACTATGTACCCTATGTAACCCTTGCGGTGATGACCTTCCCGGCCATCCTAAGTGCTACCGGCAGCCCCCTGTCGGCCTGGATCGGCTTTGCGGCGGCTGCGGCCCTGGCACTGGCCGGCAAGGGGCTGTTTACGGTATCCCTGTCGGCCTGTGCGGCGGTTTTTCTGGCCGAGCTGGTGCTTTTGTAGGGGGGAGGGCAGGCCGGTGCTTGCTGCCGGCGGTTTGCCGGGTGTGGCGGTGCTTCCTGCCTGGGTTTATAGGGCGCGCGGCCATGCCTCCGGCTGCGGTGGCTTGCCAAAGGCACAACTGCCCTGCATGGGCTTTGCTGGGCGCGGCTATGGGTTGACACGCTTTTTGCCGGGCCTGCCTGCATAGCCTGCCGCCCGGCGGGCCATACTGCCTCCAGATGCGGCGGGCCGCCGCCTGCCGCCTGCTCCGCGGCTGCCCTTTTTGGGGAAGGCGCGGGAGAAATATCCCTTTTCAAAGGCATGCCGGCCATAGGAAAAGGGAGGCTAATAAAAAGGAGGCATAAACCGATGAAAGCGATTGTCGATCAAGAGGGCTGTATCGCCTGTACCCTCTGTGTTAGCGTTTGCCCGGAGGTGTTTGGCATGAATGCCGAAGGAAAGAGCCAGGTCATTGCCGACCCTATCCCGCCCGACAGTGTCGAGCAGGCCCGCGAGGCTGCCGGAAGCTGCCCGGTATCGGTGATCAGCATTACCGACTGAGCCCTCCGGCCTCTGCCAAAAAACAAAAAGCGCCGCCCGCACAGGACAAAGCCTTCTGTGCGGGCGGCTTCCGTATTGAAACGGCGGTGCGGGGGAGCGGCTGCAAGAGGGGCAGCAACGGCCGGCGCAGCCCGGGCCCGGAATGCGCTGGCCTTTTACCTGGCTATGGCTCATGGGAGTCCATTTTTTCTTGCAGCTATTTTTAGTACGCGGGGCCGATTGTATCTTTGCATAATAATAAAAGGCAGATCAAACAGAGCGCCGCATAAGGAAGTAAGCAAAAACACATGGAAAGCACCAAACCATTTGGAGGCAATTACGGGGATAAAGCTCAGGGCCATGTTGGTTTCGTGGATCAATTCGGATTGACACATCGCCTGTGCAACCTCGTCCCATGTGTGCCTGTTGCTCGAAAAAGCCAGAGGGTCGTAGGCGGGCATTTTATTTTTCCAAGCTTTTACCCGTAAAAACCGATAAAGCTTTGTTTCCCACGGATGGACGCGATACCACTTTTTTGTGTAATCTGCGCGGTTTTTCATCCAGGCATTGTAAAAAAGGCCGGTAAGCAGGCGGATGCCGAAGTGATAGGCTATGGTGCCAAATGTAATTGCCAGCGTTAAAAGTGTGCCGGCCTGAAAGTATTGAAAGAAAGCAGCCGCAAGCGCGGCTCCCGCAGTGCTGAAAATAGCGATGAATCTCATCATTTTAGGCATGGTTAGCATCTCCTGCTGCCGGGCCGTTTTTGAGGGTACACTGCCGCCGTTTGGCGCGGGCGGGCCTATTATAAACCTTGCAGAGCCGTGCCCGGGATAGGGGAAGGCGGCGCGGGCGGTATATCTTCGCCGGTGGAATGGCCACCCCTCTGCCAGCGGCGCGGGCCTACCCGAAAGCCTTGGCATGGTTTAGTTTAACATAGTTTTCCGGCTTTCTCAATCCAGGCGGGGCCAGGTATGAGCGGGTGTCCGGCGTATCGAGCCATTTTCCCAAAAGGCAGGCACTGTGCAGGGAAATACAGATAGGGAAAAGCCCGGCCCCATGGTTTTTAGAGGAGGTGGGGATGGCGTGGGGCTTTTATAGCGCAAGCCGGAAAATCTTTTACGGGCAATATGGCTTTTTGGGCAGGTGTGTGCTATAATACCTTTTACAAACCGGGCACTGTGTGGCTGACGGCCCATGTTCCGGGAAAGTTCACTGAGCGGCGGCGGGAGAGCCCGCCCGAAAAATAAAAACCAAACATCGGGGTGTTGCGCAGTTGGTAGCGCGCCTGCTTTGGGAGCAGGAGGCCCGGGGTTCGAGTCCCCGCACTCCGACCATCGGTGAGTCCTTATGGGACTCACCGTTTTTAATTTGAGTATTTCGATGAACAAACACAGTAGTATTGAGTGACAAAATTGATTAGATATGATATTATTCAATTAGGAACTCCAACAAAGTTAGGAGGGGGTTTATAT
>CAJTSP010000112.1 GCA_910578965.1 uncultured Oscillospiraceae bacterium | reverse complement strand
GCCGGAACCCGCGGCCTCTGCCCTGCCTGAGATTCCGGAACCCCCCGCCGCCGAAGGGCTTGGGGTGCGCCGGGTATCGGCCGCCCCAGCCGTAAGCCTGCTGGGCAGCCGCGCCGCAGCCCCGGCCCTGCAGCCAATGGCGGCCGGGCTGGACCCGACCGTTTTGAGCATCCTGGCCGGAGGAAGCCCTGACGAGGCAGCCGCCGCCTGGGACACGCTGGCCGCGGCTGCGGCCGGCAGCGATAAGGACATGAATGCCGCTGCCGCCCAACTGCAGGGCCTCATGGCCCAGTTGGACGGGGTAGTACAGTTCCGCAGCGGGCTTGCCCAATACACCGAAGGGGTGGCCAGCGCGGCAAGCGGCGGGCAGAAGCTGTACGACGCCGTAACCGGCGATCTGGCCGGCGGCGCCCGCGAGCTGCGCGACGCCGTAACCGGCGATCTGGGCGACGGGGTTAACGAGCTGCTGAACGGGGTACAGGAGCTGGTGGACGGGGTGGCCGAGTACGACGAGGAGGGTATCTCCAAGATCACCGGCCGCGAGGAGCTGGACCAGTTGGACGCCCTGCTGGATACCGCCGACGCCCTGCGCGATGCGTCCGGGAGCTACCGCAGCTACAGCGGCGCGCCCGAGGGGGTGTGCAGCACGGTCAAGTTTGTGATGCGCACCCGCGAGCCTGAAGCCCCCGAGGGACCGGAGACCCGGCAGCCAGCCGGCGAGGCCGCCGAGCCGGAACGGGTTGGCTTTTGGCAACGGCTGAAAAACCTCTTTTTTGGGCCAAAGGATTGATTGCGGGAGACGGATTTCAAAAAACGGGCCGCTCCGGCAGCCCGTAGCCCGATAGCCCATAAGCACAGCAGGCCCCCCGGCGGTTCCGCCGGGGGGCCTGCTGTATAGTGCGTTTAAAAGAAGGGAGCGGGAAACGCCCAAGCCAAGAGGATAAAAGCCTGCGCCCCGCAGTCCGCTGCCGGCACGGGGGAATCGCGCCACGCGGTTTGGGCACTCCCGGAGAGCTGTCGGCCTTTGCCGCGCCCGCTTTGCCTTACACCCGGCCGTACCGCTCGCTTAAGGCGCGGATGCGGCTGGCCAGGGTTTCGCCGGCCGCGCCGGGGGCCATCCGCCACTGCCAGTTGCCGCTTAAGCGGCTGGGGGTGTTCATCCGGGCGCCGGCCCCAAGGCCAAGCCAGTCCTGCATGGGGATGATGGCGGTGTCGCAGACGCTGGACAGCGCGGTGCGGATAAAGGCAGGGGTCAGGTCCTGCTCGGCGGCGGCCATGTAGGCCCGGGCGGCGGCCACGTCCTCTGGGTCGGCCTGGGCCTGCCAGGCCGCGGTGGGGATATTGTCGTGGGTGCCGGTGTACACCACCGAGTTGCGCCGGTAGTTGTGGGGCAGGTAGTCGCCCGGCTCCCGGCGGTCAAAGGCAAACTGCAGCACCTTCATGCCGGCAAAGCCGCTGGCCTGGCGCAGCGCCCGCACCTCCTCGGTGAGGTAGCCCAAATCCTCGGCGATGATGCCCAGCCCGGGCAGCGCGGCTTTGACCGCCTCGATAAAATCCATCCCCGGCCCCTTGCGCCAGTGCCCGCCCGCCGCGCTGGCCTGCCCGGCAGGGATAACAAAATAGCTCTCGAGGCCCCGGAAATGGTCGATCCGCACCAGGTCGTATACCCGGCCGGCGTGGCCCAGCCGCCGCAGCCACCAGGCATAACCGCCGGCCGCGTGGGCCTCCCAGTTGTACAGCGGGTTGCCCCACACCTGGCCGTCGGCAGCAAAGGCGTCCGGCGGGCAGCCGGCTACTTCGGTGGGCCGGCCCTCGCCGTCCAACTGGAACAACTCGGGCGACGCCCATACGTCGCTGGAATCGGCCGATACATAGATGGGGATATCCCCGATGATCTGTACCCCTTTTTGGGCGGCATACGCCTTGAGGGCCTGCCACTGCCCAAAAAACAGGTACTGCACCGCTTTCCAGTAAAATACCCGGCCGGCCAGCCGCGCCCCAGCCTCGGCCAGGGCCGCCGGCTCGCGCAGCCGCAGCGGGCGGGGCCAGCACAGCCAGCTCTCGTGACCGTTTTCTTCTTTCAGAGCCATAAACAGGGCGTAGTCGTCCAGCCAGTCCCGTTCGGCGGTGCAAAAGGCGCAAAAGGCCGGGTCAGTCCCGCTCAGCCGGCCGGCCGCTTTCTGCAAAAGCTGCCCCCGCCCGGCCCAGAGCGCGCCGTAATCCACCCGGCAGGGGTCGTCCCCCCAAGAAAGGCCGGCGGCTTCCTCGGCATCCAGCAGGCCGCCTTCGATCAAAGACGCGGGGTCGATGAGGTAGGGGTTGGCCGCAAAGGCCGAAAAGCTCTGGTAGGGGCTGTCGCCGTAGCCGGTGGGGCCAATGGGCAAAATCTGCCAGTACCGTTGGCCTGCCGCGGCCAGGAAATCCACAAACTGCCGAGCCTCCTTGCCTAAGGTGCCGATGCCCCAGGGCCCCGGCAGGCTCGAAACGGGCAGCAGGATACCGCTGGCCCGGCGGCCGGGCAGGGCAGCGCCCCCTTGCTGCGCCGGGCGGGTCATCCCTTTACCGCGCCGGCCACGACGCCCTCAATGATATACTTCTGGCAGCACAGGTAAAATACGATGATGGGCAGCACGGTAAGCATGATGCAGGCCATCATCGGGCCCATCTCCACCCGGCCGTAGCTGCCGCGGAAATATTGGATGAGCATGGGGATGGTGCGGTACTTTTTGATGTCCAGCACCAGGGTGGGCAGCAGGTAGTCGTTCCAGACCCACATAGCCTGCAAAATGGCCACCGAGATCATGGTGGGCTTTAAGATGGGCACCACAATGCGGAAAAAGATCTGCACCGGGTTGCAGCCGTCGATCATGGCGGCCTCCTCGATCTCGAGCGGGATGCCCTTTACAAAGCCCGAGAACATAAACACCGCCAGCCCCGCGCCAAAGCCCAGGTAGATGATGCAGATGTTCCAGGGGGTGTTCAGCTTGAGCTGGTCGGCCGTCTGCGAGAGGGTGAACATCACCATCTGGAAGGGCACCACCATGCTGAAGACGCACAAAAGGTACATAAGGCGGGAGATGCCGGAATGTACCCGGGTGATATACCAGGCGCACATCGAGCAGCAGAGCAGGATCAGCGCCACCGAGCTTAGGGTGATAAACAGGCTGTAGCCAAAGCTCTGCAAAAAGCCCTTGGCCCCCAGCGCGTCCAGATAGTTGGCCAGCCCGTTGAAGCTGGCCGCGCTAGGTAGCTGGAAGGCGGTGGAGGTGGATATTGCCGTCTCCTTTTTAAGCGAGTTAAAAAGGATCATGATGACCGGGTAGACATAGAGCACCGCAAGAATTCCCAAAAGCACCGTCCAGACCGGGCTTACCTTCTTTTTAGCCATTACTGCTGCACCTCCTTGGAACGGGTCGCGCCCAACTGGACGAGCGAGATAATAACGACCACCACAAAGAACACGACCGCCTTGGCCTGGCCAATGCCCTTCCACTGCGGTCCGCTGCGGGCATAGAAGGTATTGTAAATGTTGAGGGCCAGCATCTCGGTGGCGTGGTTGGGTTCGCCGCCGGTGAGGGCCAGGTTTTGGTCAAACAGCTTGAAGGAGTTGGTGATGGTAAGGAAGAGGCAGATGGTGATGGAGGGCATCACCATGGGGATTTTGACGCTCCAGAGGGTTTTCCAGGAGGACGCGCCGTCGATCTGGGCCGCCTCGATGAGGTCGGGCGAGACATTCTGCAGCCCGGCGATGTAGATAATCATCATATAGCCCACCTGCTGCCAGGCCGTGAGCACGATCATGCCCCAGTAGCCCGCGGTGGTGTTGAGCTGCAAAAGCGGCTGTTCCACAATCGAGAGCAGGCAGTTGATGAGGATGTTCCAGATATAGCCCAGCACAATGCCGCCAATGAGGTTGGGCATAAAAAACACGGTGCGGAAGAGGTTTGTGCCCTTGATGCCTCGCGTAAGCAGCAGGGCCACCGCAAAGGCGGCCACATTGATGAGCACCGTGTTGACAACGGCAAAGGATACCGTAAACCAAAACGAGTGGGCAAAGCTCTCGTCGCCAAAGGCGGCTATGAAATTGGAAAATCCGGTAAACTTGGCGTTACCCACCGTGGTAAAGCGGCACAGCGAAAGGTACAGCCCCTCGCCAAACGGGACGATGAACCCAATGATAAAGGCCGCCAAGGTGGGCAGGACGAACAGGGGAAAATAGCGCTTGAGTGTTTTTTCCATACGGCGTTCGCTCCCTCCTTACACAATAGCACCGCCTGTTAGGGGATGCTTGCATGGTGCGTTTTATAAAAAGGGCGGGGGGCTGTGTTTGCCCCCCGCCCTAAAGCTTTTGCGCGGGTGCCGGCCAAAGGGGCGCTTAGCCCTGCAGCATCGCGTACTCGCTGGCCCAGCCGTCCACAAAGGCGGATACCACGGCCTCCCAGTTGGCGTCGGTCTGGTCGGCGGCATACACGGTGAGGGCGCTGCCCACGCCGTTCTTCCACTCCTCGCTGGGCATGGTGGGGAAGTTCCAGGAAACCGGGATGAGGCCGGCCTCGGTCATCGCCACGTCCTGCTTTACAAACAGGTTCGGGGACTCGACGGCGTTCTTGAAGGGGATGACAAAGCCCATCTCGTTGGCCATGGCGGCGGCGCCCTCCTCAGAGCTTACGCACCAGTAGATAAAGTCAAGGGTGGCCTGGATGTCGGCCGGGTCGGCTTCCTTGTTGACGCACCAGTAGTTCTCGGTGCCGGTGCACAGGCCCTGGGTGGCCTCGTTTTCGCCGCCGATGTAGATCGGAATCATGGCCAGGTCATCGTCGGTAAACTTGCCCTCGCCCACCAGGTTGCCGTACTCCCACGAGCCGTTCTGGAAAAAGACGGCCTCGCCGGCCAAAAACTCGTTGCGGCTGTCGTCGCCGGTCTTGGCGCTCAGCTCGGCCGGCTTGCAGGTGCTGTTGTTGATGTAGAGGTCCCAGATGGCGCGATACTGATCCAGATAGGTGCCCTTGATGGCGTCGGTAGAGCCGATGCCGTCGGCCTTGTACTCGTAGTAGATGGGCAGGTTGGCCAGATGGGTCTTGAAGCGCCAGTCGGAGGAACCGTCCATACCGGCGCTCGAGAAGGCGGCAAAGCCCAGCTCGCCCGAGCGGGCGGTAATGTCCTCGGCAACCTTCTTGAGGTCGGCAAAGCTCTTGATGTCGTCGATGGAGTAGCCGGCCTTATCCAGCAGGGTCTTGTTGACGATCAGGCCGTAGGACTCCACAACATAGGCAACGCCCAGGGTGGCGCCGCCTTCCTTAAGGGCAAAGCTCTCGTTGGTGAGGTCGCCCAGGATAGCGGAGCCTGTCAGGTCGTAGCAGTAATCCTTCCAGTTGGCAAGACCTACCGGGCCGTTTACCTGGAACAGGGTGGGGGCGTCGGTTTTGCCCATCTCGGCCATCAGGGTGGTCTCATATTGGCCGGAGGCGGCGGTCACGACCGTAACCGGTACGCCGGTCTGGGCGAGGAAGCGGCGGTACCGCCGCTTCCATCCGGATTGCTGGCGGCAGGGGTGCTGGCAGCCGGGGTGCTGCCTGCGCCGCCGCAGGCGGCCAGCGACAAGGCCAGCGTCAGCGCCAGCAGGATTGCCAATGCCTTTTTCATACAAATCTCCTCCATTGTCCGGCGCGGCGTCTGCCACGCCCGTGTTCCAGGCCGCCCGGCCCGGGGCCACAATCCCGTGCAGGGCGGTTTTGGGTTTGGCCTGCCGGGGCAGGCCGCGTCTATCCAAACAGGCGTTTTATGCCTGCAAGGGCTAAAAAAGGAAATATCAGGCCTTTGCGCAGGGCGCACAGGTGGACTCCCCCTCCAGCAGGGATGCGTCCAGCACCATCGTGCGGGCGGGGACGCCTCTCTCGATACAGTCCAGCAGCAATACAATGCTTGCACGGGCAATCTCGGCGGCGGGCTGGGCCACCGTGGTCAGCCGCGGGGTGGAGTATCGGGCCATCGGGGTGCCGTCAAAGCCGGTTACCGATACCTCGCGCGGCACCGAAAGCCCCGCATCGGTTAAAGCGCGCACTGCCGCTACCGCCATTACGTCGCTCATGGCCAGCAGGGCGGTAAAAGGCTTTTTTTTGTGCAGCAGCCGCTGGGTGGCCTCATAGGCCGAGTCAAAGGTAAAATCCGCCTCTCCGTAGAGATCGGGGTCAAAGGGGGCGCCCAGCGCAGCCAGCGCCCGCTCGCAGCCGGCCCGGCGCTGGCGGCTGATATAGCTGGTATCGCAGCCGCCCAGCATGGCGATCCGCCGGTGGCCCAGCCCGGCCAGATGCCCGGCGGCCAGGGCGGCGGCGGTCTTGTCGTCCACCCCCACCATCGAGAGGTTGTCGAACTGCAAAAGGCTGCTCACGCTGGTAGCCAGCACGCAGGGCACCCGGATGGCCGAAAACCGCTCGCGGAAGGCGTCGATGTTGCCGCCCAAAAACACGATGCCCTTGGGCCGCGCCTCCCGGCAGACCTGTTCGGCCACGGCCAGCTCGTCGGCGTTTTCGTCCAGGTACTGCACCACGCCGTCGTACCCGGCCTCGCTTACATGCCGCTGCAGCTCCACCAGCACGTCTGCAAAAAAGAGGTTGGAGGTGCTTTTTACAATAAACGCGATGCTCTTGGCCTGCTGGCGCTTGAGCTGCCGCGCGTTTGAGTTGGGCACAAACCCGGTGCGGGCCACGATCTCGGCAATCCGCCGCTTGGTTTCCTCGCTCACGTCCGGGTGGTTGTTGAGCGCGCGGGAAACGGTGCTGATCGCATATCCGCTCTCGCGGGCAATGTCCCGGATGGTCATGGTCCGCGCACCCCCCTTTCGCGTTTTGCCGCCCAAGCCGGGCCGGTTGGCAGGTCCGTTTGCCCCAGCCGTTTTGTGCTGTGGCCCCGCCGGCCGGCAGTGGCCCTTAAACGCTCTTTTTGCCGCCTGGGCGGCCCAGCTCCGCCGGGTTGCCCGGATTCCCGGGTAGATCCGCAAAGCTTTTGCTTTGGAAAATCGTTACCAGGAACGTTGCCGGAAACGTTTCCAACTGCATTCATTATACCGTTTGGGCTGCCTTTTGGCAAGGGGAAAAGGCGATTTTCATCAGATTACCAAAAGAATACGAAAGAGATTTGGATATTTTGCTAAAGCCTCGGTCTTCGGGTGGCTGTTGGCCGAGGCTCGTGCTACAATAACAAGCAAGAAAAAAGCCCCCTTACGGGGATGTCCTGCCCCCGGCCGGGCGGGCATAGAGGCCAAAAACCGGCCGGGGAGGCGGCGGGCCTTTGAAGCTGAAGCGGGGGCCGGCGCCTGTGAAAGCTCGAAAAAAGCGGCCGCAGGAAGCAGGAGCGGCTCAAAAGCAAAAGCTGCAAAAAACGGATGAAAAAGGGGGATATGGGTATGGGCGCGGAGTTTGAGCTGTTTTACACCTTAGACGGCCGGCGCAGGGCCCTGGCGGCGCGGCCGGGCCAGACGGTGCTGGAGGCACTGCAAGACGCAGGGGTCGCCGCCCTGCCCGCCCCCTGCGGCGGCGCGGGTAGCTGCGGCAAGTGCCGGGTGCGTGCCAAGGGGCTGGGCTGGGTGCTGGCCTGCCGTACCCCTGCCGCGCCGGGCATGGAGCTTTTTTTGCCCGGGCAGGGGGCCGCAGCCATCTTTTGCGAGGGGGGTGTGCGCCCCTGGGAGGCCCTGCCGCCCGATCCCTGGGCGGAGGGCGCCCCACAGCCGGGGCGCCCTGCAGCAGAAGCCTTGGCGGCAGGCATCCCGGCGGGCGGCGGGCAGGGCGGGCCCCGCCCCTTGCCTGCGCAAAAGGCCCCGGGAGCACAGGCTCCCTCGCTGGGTGCGGCGGTGGACCTGGGTACCACCACCGTTGTGGTACACCTGCACGACCTTGCCACCGGGCGGCGGCTGGGCAGCGCCGGCGAGGCCAACGCCCAGGCTCCGTTTGGGGCCGACGTTGTGCGGCGTATCGCCGCCTGCGAGGGGGAGGGCCTGGCCCGGCTGGCCGGGGCGGTACGCACGCAGCTTTCCCGTATGACGGCGCGGCTGCTGGCCGGGGCGGGCGCCGCGCCCGGTGCGCTGCGGGCGGTTTGCGTGGCAGGCAATACAATTATGCTGCACATCCTGGCCGGGCTTTCGCCCGCGTCCATAGGCAGGGCCCCCTTTGCGCCGCTTACCCTTTTTGGCGATGAGCGCCCGGGCGCCGGGCTGGGGGTAGGGGCCTGGCAGGGCGCCCGGGTGCTGCTCTGCCCCTGCGTGGCGGGCTATCTTGGGGGTGACATCACGGCCGGGCTGCTGGCCTGCGGCCTGGGCGTCCCCCCGGCGGAGGGATTGGCGCAGGGGCCCAAAACGGGGTCGTCCGCCTCCGGCTGGCGGCTCTTTCTGGACATCGGCACCAACGGAGAGATGGCGCTGGTTGGGCCGCAGGGCATCCTTTGCTGCGCCACCGCCGCCGGCCCCGCCTTTGAGGGGGCCGGCATCGCCTTGGGTATGGCCGGGGCGGCCGGGGCAATCAGCGGGGTCTGCTGGGGCCCGGCGGGGCCTGTGCCCACCGTACTGGGCGGCGGGCCGGCCAGAGGCATCTGCGGCAGCGGCCTTGTGGAGGCGGCGGCTATGCTGCGGGCGGTAGGCGCGCTGGATGCTTCGGGCCGGCTGCTGTGTGCCGGGGAGGCCGAGGCCGCCGGGCAGGAGGAGCTGGCCGACTGGCTGGGCGCCGAGCAGGGCCAGCCGGCGGCTTACCTTACGCCCGACCGGCACGTCTACCTGACCCAAGGCGACATCCGGCAGCTACAGATGGCCAAGGCAGCCGTCGCCGCGGGTATTGCCGCCTTGCTGCATATGGC
>CAJTSP010000111.1 GCA_910578965.1 uncultured Oscillospiraceae bacterium | reverse complement strand
ACCATTAGCCGAAGTGCGCAGCATGGCGAGCAAATTTTTTGGCTGTCGAAGCCCCAAAATTGCCGAAAGCCTTGGTGGCTTTCAAGATTTTGGGGCAAAGACAGACGGAATATTTGTGTGTGCGGCGGCTATTGGTACAGCTTCTTACTTTTTGGCGAGGTACTTGCGCATATCCAATGCGCAGGCAAACAGGATGATGGCGCCCTTGATGAGGAACTGGAGGTTCTGGTCGATCGAGAGCATGTTGAGCGCCACAAAGATGATGCGCAGGATAAATACGCCCATCACAATGCCGCTGATCTTGCCGGTGCCGCCTACAAACGAGACGCCGCCGATAACGCAGGCCGCAATGGCGTCGCACTCGTAGTTGAGGCCGGTGTTCTGGGTAACCGAGCTTAAGCGGGCCGCCTCGATAAAGCCGTTGAGGCCGTACATGACGCCGGCCAGGGTATGTACCATCACGATGGTTTTGAACACGTTTACGCCGGATACGCTGGCCGCCTCCTTGTTGGAGCCAACCGCGAACATGTTTTTGCCAAAGGTAGTCTTGTTCCAGATAAACCACATCACCGCCACCAGGATCACGGCGTATAGGACATACCACGGCAGCGCGGCGTTGCCGATGTTGAGCATGGTGCCCTTGACAAAGCTGTTGTAATCGTCCCGCAGGCCGTTGATGGGCTGGCCGTTGTTGCCGTTAAGCATAAACAGCAGCAGGATGATGCTGTAGGTCATGAGCTGGGTGGCCAGGGTCACGATGAAGGGGTGCAGGTCAAACTTGGCCACAAAAAAGCCGTTGACGCAGCCGATGATGCCGCCCACCACCATGGTAGCCAGGATGGCAAGGATGATGGCCGCCCAGCCGGGCAGTTCGGGCATGGCGCTTAAGATGCGTTTGGGCAGGTCCATACGCTGCAGCAGCATGGCCGAAACAGCGGCGGTGAGGCCTACAACGCGGCCGGCCGAAAGGTCGGTACCGGTTAATACGATACAGCCGCCGATGCCCAGGGCGATGGGCAGGTAGCTGGCCACCTGCATGACGATGGTGGCGATCGAGCCCATCTTGAGGAAGTTGGGGTTGACGATGGCGGTATAGATGATGAAGATCGCCATCAGGATGTACAGGGCGTTGTTGAGGGTACCGTCGATCCAAAACCGTTTTTTATCCCTTGCGTCCAGGGTTTTATAATGCTCCGCGGTTTGATTGATCCTTGCAATCGGGTTTGCCATTGTTACGCAACCTCCTTATGCATATTTGGCAGCGAGGGTCATGATCTCTTCCTGGGTGGTGTTCTGCGCGTCCACCTCGCCGGCCACCTTGCCGCCGGACATTACAATGATGCGGTCGCAGATGCCCAGCAGCTCGGGCATTTCGGAAGAAACGATCAGCACCGTCTTGCCCTGGTTTGCCAGGTCCAGAATCAGTTGATAAATCTCGTATTTGGCGCCCACGTCGATACCGCGGGTCGGCTCGTCCATCAGCAGAACCTCCGGGTTGGTGAGCAGCCAGCGGCCGATGATGACCTTTTGCTGGTTGCCGCCCGAAAGGCTGCGGATCTTGGTGCTCTGGGAGGGGGTTTTGGTGTGCATCGCGTCAATCGACCACTGGGTGTCCTTTTTCATGGACGATTCGTTGAGGCAGATGCCGGCCATCAGGTGCTTGCGCAAGCTGGAGATCACGGTGTTTTCCTTGATATCCAGGATCGAGAAGATGCCGGTGGCCCGCCGCTCCTCGGTGATAAGGGCAAAACCGGCCTTGATCGACTCCCGCGCGTTGCGGTTTTTGCAGGGTTTGCCCCCCAGGGTGATCGACCCGTCCTTGCGGGTACGGATGCCAAAGATGCTCTCGAGCGTCTCGGTACGGCCCGAGCTGTCCAGCCCGGCCAGGCCCAGGATCTCGCCCCGGCGGGCGGTAAACGAGACGTTCCGCAGCCGGTTGTACTGGCCGGTGAGGTTTTCGACCTTGAGGTATTCTTCGCCGGGGGTGTTGGTTTTGGGCGGGAACTGGTTGGTAAGCTCGCGCCCAACCATCAGGCGGATAATTTCCTCCTTGGTGAGCTCGCCGGCCGGCTTGGTAGCCACATATTGGCCGTCGCGCATGATGGTAACATCGTCCGAGATGCGCAGGATCTCGTCCATCTTATGGCTGATGTAGATGATGCCGCAGCCCTTGTCGCGCAGCATATTGATGATGCGGAACAGGTGCTCTACCTCGGTTTCGGTGAGGGAGGAGGTGGGCTCGTCAAACACGATGACCTTGGAATCGTAGCTCACCGCCTTGGCAATTTCCACCATCTGTCGCTGCGAAACCGGCATGGTGCTCATGATCCGGTGGGGGTCGATGTCAATCTCCAGCTTTTTGAAGATTTCCACCGTGTCCTGGTACATCTTGCCCTCGTTTACGGCAATGCCCCCCATGGTGGGATAGCGCCCCAGCCAGAGGTTGTCCATCACCGAGCGCTTGAGGGCCTGGTTGAGCTCCTGATGCACCATGGCCACCCCGTTTTCCAGCGCCTCCTTGGAGTTTTTGAAGTTGATGGGTTTGCCTTCCAGCTCGATCTCGCCGGAATCTCTTGCATAAATGCCGAACAAGCACTTCATCAGGGTAGATTTCCCCGCCCCGTTCTCTCCCATCAGCGCATGCACGGTGCCCGCGCGCACGGTCAGTGAAACCCCGTCCAGCGCCTTGACGCCCGGAAAGATCTTGGTAATGCCGGTCATCTGCAGTAAAACATTTTCCGCCATATCAAGCTGCCTCCTTTCACTTAAAATATAGGGGCTGCCACCCATGTGGCAGCCCCTTTGTCCGGTCTATTCGCTTGTGAGGCCCGCTGTTATGCGCCGCCCCTCATTAGCCCATATAGGGCGCATAGGCAACATACAGCTTGTTGGCAACGCCTTCTGCAATGCTGTACATCTCGGTGTTGACAGCAGCCGCGGCGGCGATAGCGTCGGTCACCGAGCTGCCGGTGCCAATGCCCTCTACCGTATTGGCAATGGCGTTGGCCATACCCTCGGCATCCTGTTTGACGGTACCGGTCATCTTGCCCTCGGAGATGAGGAGCTTGGCCGCATCGGTAGCGTCCACGCCAAATACCGGGATCGACTTGTCGTCGCCGGTGTTATAGCCAACGCCGTTCAGCGCCGAGATAACGCCCTCGGCCATGCCGTCGTTGTTGCAGATGACCAGCTCGATCATGTTGCTGTTGGCGTCGTTGTACTGGGACAGGTTGGTGTTCATGTAATCCAGCGCAGCCGCGGCAGACCATGCGCCGCCCTGGTCGACCTGGTACTTGGAGGAGTTGTTGGGGTCAAAGTAGGCCAACGCGGGCTTGCCGGCGTCGGTCAGCACCTTGTCGGCGTCTTCCTGGCCGTACTGGGTGCGGTAGATGGCCTCAACATTGGCCTCATCGCCCTTGAACATCGCATAGCTGATGACGCCGTCGCCGTTGAGGTCAACCTCGTCATAGTGCGCAAGCAGGTACTCGCCGATCATCTGGCCCTGCAGGTGGCCTGCCTCGGGAGCGTCGGTGCCGATAAAGCCGATCTTGTCGCTGCTCTTCAGGGTGGCGTCCGGGTCGTCCTCGGTATCCACCGCGCGGTTGAAGAAGATCACCGGCACATCGCCGGCCATGTCCATAATGGCTTTGGCAGCGTCGGGCGAGCCCGAGTTGACCAGGTTGACCACCAGCAGGTTGGTGCCGTTGGTCAGCGCGGTCTGGATGGCGTCGTTCTGGGTGGCCTGGTTGTTGTTGCCGTCATAGTCCTGATAGGTCACGCCCTTGGCGTCCAGTGCCGCATCCAGCGCGGTACGCACGCTGGCAATGTAGGTGTCGCCGTAGTTGTAGTAGAACACGCCTACATTGAGCCCGGAAAGGTCGGCCCCTGCGCCGCCCGCATCCGCCGGGGCGGAAGCAGCCGGGGTGGATGCCGCCGGGGTGGATGCCGCGGGAGCGGAGCTTGCGCCGCCGCCGCAGGCAGCCAGCGAAAGCGCCAGGCACAAAGCCAGCACGATGGCAAGAATCTTTTTCATCTGTTCTCTCTCCTTTTATGTTCGGTCCTTTTTGCCTGCGCCGGCAACGCGCAGCCCATCGGCTCCCTGGGCGCCGGGGCCCTACCGGGTTTTCTTGTTTGCCGCTTACGGCAAACAAGAAAAGGGCATGCCCTTTTGGCGGCATTCGCACGCATGGACTATCCTTACCGGCAACCGGCAGGCCGTTTGCGGGGGCTTTCCCCCGTAAACCCGTACTCGATGGTACCATCGTCTTGTGCAAATGTCAATAAAATTCCTCTTCTTGATACTGTTTTTTCATATGTTTACCATAATTTTGTGAATTGTACACAACCTTTTTACCAATTTTTTATGCATTAAATAGAAAAGCAGGGGTTTTCCCCTGCTGGTTTCCTGCTTCATCCATGCATGGATATTTGATGCATATTTTGCCTTTTTATGTCGTAAAGCCGGCGCAGGGCAGCCCCGTGCCGGCTTTACGGCGCGCCGCGGGTGTTCAGCAATACATGTTGTTGGCCATCATATAATCGGCAAGCTGCTTGCCGTGGTTCTGCTCCTGCACGCCGATGCCGCTGAGGATATTGCGGGCCTCGGGGCTTTTGAACTCAAACACAGCGGTGTTGTATTCGGCTGCAACATGCTTCTCGGTGCCGAGCAGGTCGGCCAGCAAAAAGGCGTCCTGCTGCTTTTCGGCCTTGCTGGCCTTGGACTTAAGCGAACCGGGCGCGGGCTGCTGAGCCTGCTGCTTGCCCCCCTTTTTCTGCTGGGGGATGGTGCCGGAAAGCATCTGGGTCAGGGTGTCGTAGTGGTGCTGCTCGGCCTGGGCAATGCCGTTGAAGATCTTTTTAAGCCCCTCGTCGCAGGCGCTGCCGGCCGCCCGGTGGTATTTTTCAATGCAGACTTTTTCTTCGCTTTGCAGGTCCTTGAGGAAATCCTGCTCCTTTTTGGTCCAGGTCATAGTGGCGCTCTCCTTTTTTGGGTGTTTTGTTCGGTCTTTTACAAGGGGGGCGGGGCCGCCCCTTTGCTTAGTATGCCGTGCCCAAAAAGGAATATGCGCGCCGGCCTTACCCCTGCGCCACCCCCTTCATGCTCAGGGCGATCCGCTTCTTTTTTACATCCACCTCCAGCACCCTGACCCGCACCACCTGGCCCACCCGCACCGCCTGGGTGGGGTGCTTGATGAACCGGTCGCTGAGCTGGCTGATGTGCACCAGCCCGTCCTGGTGCACCCCCACGTCCACAAAGACGCCAAAATCAATCACATTGCGCACCGTGCCCGCCAGCTCCATGCCGGGCTTTAAGTCCTCGATGCCCATCACGTCGCTGCGCAGAAGGGGCGGGGGCAGCTCGTCCCGCACGTCCCGCCCGGGGCGCTGCAGCTCGGCCAGGATGTCCCGCAGGGTCGGCTCGCCCGCGCCGGTGAGCTCGGCAAGGCGGGCCATGCCCACTTCGCCCGCCCGCGCGGGCAGGCCGGCCATGGCCGGGCCTCCGATGTCCTTTGCCGCAAGGCCGCAGGCATCCAGCAGGGCGGTGGCCGCCGGGTAGCTTTCGGGGTGGACGGCGGTGGCGTCCAGCGGGTTTTTGGCCCCCGGCAGCCGCAAAAAGCCGGCGCACTGCTCAAAGGCCTTTGGCCCCAGGCCCTTGACCTTTTTAAGCTGGGCGCGGCTGGCAAAGGCCCCCCGCTCCTCCCGGTAGGCCACGATGTTTTTGGCGGTGGCCCCGGTCAGGCCGGCCACCCGGCTCAGCAGCGGGGCGCTGGCCGTGTTCAGGTCCACCCCCACCGTGTTCACGCAGTCCTCCACCACCCCGTCCAGCGCCTCCTCCAGCCGCTTTTGGGGCATGTCGTGCTGGTACTGGCCCACCCCCACCGCCTTGGGCTCGATCTTGACCAACTCGGCCAGCGGGTCCTGCAAACGGCGGGCGATGCTTACCGCGCTGCGCAGGTTCACATCGTACTGGGGGAACTCCTCGGCCGCCAGCTTGCTGGCCGAATAGACGCTGGCCCCCGCCTCGCTGACCACCATGTACTGCACCCCGCCGCCCATCTCGCGGATGAGCCCGGCGGCAAACTGCTCGGTCTCGCGGCCGGCGGTGCCGTTGCCGATGGCGATGATCTCTACCTTGTGCTTTTGGATCAGGGCCCGCACCGTGTTTTTGGCCTGCTCCACCCGCTTAAACTCCGGCACCGGGTAGACCACCGCGGTGTCCAGCACCTTGCCGGTGGCGTCCACCACCGCCACCTTGCAGCCCATGCGGTAGCCGGGGTCCAGCCCCATGGCCACCTTGCCCCGGATGGGCGGCTGCAGGAGTAGCTGGCGCAGGTTTTCGCCAAACAGGGCGATGGCCCCCTCGGCGGCCTTTTCGGTCAGGGCGGCGCGCAACTCCCGCTCAAGGCTGGGGTGGATAAGCCGGCTGTAGCCGTCCAGCACCGCGGCCCGCACCTCGGCCGCCGCCGGGCCGGGCTTTGCGCCCGCAAACAGCCGCACCGCCAGCGCGGCGGCCCGCTCGGCGTCCACCTCCACCGTCACCTTCAAAAAGCCCTCCCGCTCGCCGCGGTCCAGCGCCAGCACCCGGTGCCCGGCAATTTTGGACACCGGCTCGCTGAAATCGTAATAGAGGGCGTAGACGCTGTCCTCCTGTTTGGCGGCGCGGCTTTTTACCAGCCCAAAGGCGTTGTAAAAGCGGCGCAGCTCCCCCCGCAGCCGGGCGTCGTCGCTGGCGGCCTCGGCCAGAATATCCCGCGCGCCGGCCAGGGCCGCCTCGGCGTCCGGCACCTCCTCATTGATGTAGCCCGCGGCCTCGGCCAGCGCATCGCCGTCCGGCCGCTGCTCCAGCAGCCAGTCGGCCAGGGGGTCAAGCCCGCGGGCCCTGGCCACACTGGCCCGGGTTTTGCGCTTGGGCTTGTAGGGGCGGTAGAGGTCCTCCAGCTCGGCCAGGGTGGCGGCCGCGTCCAGCGCCTTTTGCAGCTCGGGGGTCATGGCCCCCTGCGCCTCGATGCCGCCGGCCACCTCCTCCCGGCGCTTGTCCAGCCCGCGCAGATAGGCAAGGCGTTCGTCCAGCCTGCGCAGGGCCTGGTCGTCCATCGAGCCGGTGGCCTCCTTGCGGTAGCGGGCGATGAAGGGGATGGTGTTGCCGTCGTCGATCAGGGCGATGGCGGCCGCGGCCCGCGCCTCGGGCAGGCCCAGCTCGGCCGCGATCTGTTTTGCGTAGTCGGTCATGATGTTCCTCTCTTTTTTGAATCGGGAGTGTCCAAACCAGGGATATGTATACCGGCCGGGTGGCTGGGAGCAGTCTCTCAAGGCAACAGGACCCCCTTCCCCGAAAGCCTTTCGGGGAGACTCTCCCCCGCGCCCGGCCTGGGCCAGCATAAGCATCGCTTGATTGATTCCTTATCCGGCCCGGTGGACCCTGCGCTTTGCGGGCTGCTTTTTGCGCCGCCGGAGCAGCGTGAGATACACGGCGTACACCGCCCCGCAGCCGCCGGCAACGGCCAGCGCCTGGGCCAGGCCCGGGGTGCGGTAGGTAAACCGGATGATGCTTGCGCCCGCCGGCACCTTCACGGCCATCAGGCCGTGGGATACCTTATATATCTGCGCCTCCTGGCCGTTGACCGTGGCGGTAAAGCCGGCGTCCCACGGCACGCTGAACTGTACCAGCCGCTCTTTGGGCAGGGTAATGGTGGCCGAAAAGCCCCGGCTGTTTGCTGAAAAGCTGCTTACCGCGCCGGCCCGGCGCTCGGCCACGTCCGCCTGGTAGGCGCTGTAGCCCCGGCTGTCCAGCGCGCGGTCGCTTAGCGGCTCAAGCAGCGGGCCCGCCGGCCCGGACTGCCCGGCATCCCCCAACAGGGCCTGCCTTGTCCCCTCGTCCAGCACCACCGCCCTGCAGAGCAGGGCGGCCCGGTCGGTTTTAGGGACCTGTTCCAGCCGTTCCTCGGTAAGGAAATACTCGTACGAAAGCCCCAGCGGCAGCCAGTTCTCGTTTTCAAACAGGATATAGCCGCCCTGCTGGTCCACCGCCTGCCAGCCCTCGTCCGCCTTTTCGCGGAACTCCTCCGCCCTGCGCTCGTCGCAGAGCAGGTACCGCACCCCCAGCAGGCCGCGCAGGGCATATTGCTCGATCTCGGGCTTGGAGTTGACGTCTCGGGTAACCCCCACCGAGGGGTAAAACTCGAGGATCGAGGGCGCAACGGTCGAGTTGAAAAACTGCAGGCTGGGGTGGTTCAGCCAGAGGGCAAGGTTGTCGTAACAGCCATAGCTGTCGGTACGGTAATACTGGCCGCCGTCCTCCGGCAGCCGGAGGGCGCGGGCCTCGCGGTAGCAGCGCTGCACCATCAAAGAGTCGTTATCCCACTGGGCAAACTTGCCGATGGCAATCTCCACCACCCCAAACAGGCATCCCGAGGCAAGGGTAAGCGCCAGCAGGGCGCGGGGGAGCCGGGCGCTGCCCTTCCAGCTACACCACACCCACCAAAAGAGGGCCAACCCGCCCAGAGCCAGCGCCAGGCTCAGCCAGAACTGGGGCTGGCTGCCGACCACCCCGATGCTCCATCCCTCATCCTCTTTTTTGGGCACGAGGGCAAAGGCGGCAAAGGCGGCCGTACAAACGGCCACCGTCTTTACCGCGCCGGGCAGCTCCTGCTGGGTACGGGGGCTTTCCAGCGCCTGCACGGTGGCGGCGCACATCAAGAGCACCGGCATATAAAACCAGCGGGCGTAATAGCTGGAGTTGAGGGCGTAAAAGCTCGAGTTGAGCACCGGCACCAGCGCAAACACGGCGCAGGCAAGCAGGGCCCGGCGCAAAAAGCCGCCCCGCCCCGCCCGCAAAAAGGCCAGCAC
>CAJTSP010000110.1 GCA_910578965.1 uncultured Oscillospiraceae bacterium | reverse complement strand
GCTTTGGGGCGGGCTGCTTTGGGCGGTGCGGCTGGTGATAGCCGTACAGGGCGGGCTGGGCCCTTTATACGCCCTTGCCTTTCTTTGCGATGCGTTTGTTTTAACCGGCATTACCTTTTTTGGCCACCAGCAGCTTGCCATGTTGCGGCTGCCCTTTGCCGCCCAGCTCAAAAATGCCTTTTTGCTCATTTTTGCGGGCGGCGCGCGCTCGTTTGCGGCGGTGGCCTTTTTGTTGGCGGCCCTCGGCGCGGGGCTTTGCCTTTATCGCTGGTTTGTATTTGTACTGCTGCTGGGCCTGCCTGCCATTGTGGTGATGACGGGCAGCCTCATCTTTTACCCAGTATTTGCCCGGCTGTTTGCCGCCGGCGGGCCTGCGGCGCCCGCAACCGGGCCGCAGGGGGATACGATATGAAAAAAAAGCTGGAGAATTTTTGGTTTTACCACAAAACGCACTGCGTTTTGTGGGCGCTGGCCCTGCTGATATTGGGGGATTTTGCCTGGCAAAAGCTGTGCCGGCCCGCGCCGGATTACCGCGCGGCGCTGCTTTTTGGCGGGTATGCCGCCGAGGATACCTGCGCCCGGATCGAAAAAGCTCTGGGGGAGGTTTGGGCCGGGCCGGAAGGGCCGGCCCGGGTGGAGGTGGCCGTTTACCCCTACGACGGCGACACAGCCGCGGCCGCCGACCCGTCAGCCTTTATGGCGGGCGGGGTGCAACTGGCGGTCGATTTGCAAAACGGCCTTTCGGCCTGCTACTTTACCGCCAGCCCCGGCCTGCTGCAAGAGGCGGGCCTTGAGCTGCAGGGCAGGGTAGGGGAGGGTTCGCCCCTTTGGCCGCTGGAGGAGCTGCGGGGGGCTGCGGTGTTCAGCAGCGGGCAAAATGCCTCCCTGGCCCGCAGGGTGCTGGGGCTCTGAGGCGGGGTGCATAAAAGAGCCGGCGGCCCGGCTTGGCAAAGGGGCTGGCCCCATACGGCAAAGAACCCTGCCCGCTTTGCGGGCGGTTTTGGGACGCTTTTACCTCTAAAGGCTTTTGAGATGGGAGCTGATGCAGATGCCGTACGGCATGAAGTATGTGTTGGGGGTGGATATCGGCAGCGGTTCGGTTAAGTTGACCCTGCTGGGGCAAGACGGGGCCGTTGCCGCCACCGCTGGCTGCGAATACCCCACCCGCTACCCAAGGCCCGGCTGGTGCGAGCAGGATCCCGAGGATTGGTGCCGCGCCTTTTGCAGCGCGCTGCCTCGGCTGCTGCAAAGGGCGGGGGTGCGCGCGGCACAGATCGAGGCGGCCGCCTTTGACGCGGCCACCCATACCGCCGTATTGCTGGACGAGCGCTGCCAGGTGCTGCGCCCCGCCATCCTCTGGACCGACCAGCGCAGCAGGGCCGAGGTAGAATGGCTCAAGCGGCACTTCGGGCCGACGGTGCTGGGCCAGACCCTCAACGCGCCCACCACTGTGTGGACCCTGCCGCAGATGCTTTGGCTACGCACCCACGAGCCGGAGGTGTTTGGGAGGGTGCGGCATATCCTGTTTGCCAAGGATTACCTGCGCTGGCGGATGGGCGGCGGCATGGAAACCGACACCATTGATGCGGCCGGCTCGATGTTTTACGACGCAAAAAACGAGTGCTGGTCCAAGGAGCTCTGCGCGGCAGGGGGTATACGGGCCGAATGGCTGCCCCGCTTGTGCCGCCCCACCGAGATTGTGGCCGAGGTGGGCGCGGCCTGCGCGCAGGAATTTGGCCTGGCCCGGGGTACCCGGCTGCTGGTAGGTACCACCGATACTGTTATGGAGGTGCTGGCTGCCGGCAATGTTGCACCGGGACACTCTACCGTCAAACTGGCCACCGCCGGGCGTATCTGCGTTGTGGCCGACCGCCCGCTGGACTCCGGCTTTATCTTTAACTACCGCCATGTGGTTCCGGGGCTGTGGTACCCCGGAACCGCCACCGCCAGTTGTGCCGCCAGCTATCGCTGGTACCGGGACGTAATCGGCCGCGAGCCGTTTGAGCGGATGAACGAAGGGGCCGCCGCGATTTCTCCGGGCAGCGACGGGCTGATGTTCCACCCCTACTTAAACGGCGAGCTGACCCCCTACAACGACCCCGGCCTGCGGGGCAGCTATACCGGTGTGGGCTCCCTGCACACCACCGCCCATTTTGCCCGCGCCACCTTGGAGGGGGTTTCGATGAGCCTTAAGGACTGCCTGCTCACCCTGCGCGGGCTGGGGGTGGAAATGCAGCGGGTGCGAATTATTGGCGGCGGGGCAAAGGGGCTGCTCTGGCGGCAAATTACCGCCGACGTGCTGGGCCTTGCCATGGAAAAGGTAGAGGTGGACGACTCCTCCTTTGGCGCCGCCATGCTTGCGGCGGTGGGCATTGGCTGGTATGCAGGCTTTGCCGAGGCGGCCGAAGCCTGCGTGCGGGTGAGTTCGGTTGCCGAGCCAAACCCGGCCAATGCCATGCTTTATGAGGAGCTGTTTGCCCGTTACAGGGCCGTGCACGACGCCCTGGCTCCCGTTTACGCCGGGAGGTGACGGCAGCCCGGCAGGCGGCCGCGGGCTTTGGGTTGCCTGCACCTTTTGCAAGGCAAGAGGTATTGCCGGGCGAAGGGCCGGCGGATTTGCGGGGCATAGTTTGAGGAGGGAGGCGTTTTTATGCGGGTGCATGTCTGGGCGGAAGACCGCCCCCTGCCCGAGGCGGAGGCGGCCATGCGCCGCATCTACCCAAACGGCATCCAAGGGCAGATATCCTCGTTTTTGCGTGCCGAGGGCGGCCTCGAGGTTACCTGTGCTACGATGCAGGACCCGGGCCAGGGCCTTTCGCCCGATGTGATGGCCGGCGTGGACGTGCTGGTTTTTTGGAGCCACAAGCATTGGCGCGAGCTTAGTGCCCGGCGGGTAGACGAGCTGCAAAACCGCGTGCTGGACGGCATGGGGCTGGTGGTGCTGCACTCGGCCCATGCCAGCCGTTTGTTTGCCCGGCTGATGGGTACCCGTACCCAGTGCCTGCGCTGGCGGGAGGCAGACGAGCGCCAAAGGGTTTGGATCACCGCGCCTGCCCATCCCATCGCGCAGGGGTTGGCAGGGGAGTATTTTGAGATTCCGGCGGATGAGACGTATGGCGAATATTTTGAAATCCCCCAGCCCGAAACCCTCGTTTTCCTTACCCAGGCCGCCGGAGGCGAGCTGCTGCGCTCGGGCTGCTGCTGGAGCCGGGGACGGGGGCGCATTTTTTATTTTTCGGCCGGGCACGAGACCTACCCGGTATACTGCCAGCCCGAGGTACAGAGGGTCATCTGCAACGCGGTGCGCTGGGCCGGCCAGGGCAGCCCGCTGCCTGCTTGGCCGGGCTGGGCGCGGCAGGCCCTGCCGCTGTCGGCTCAAAATAATGGTTAAACTATATAGTTTCCTTAAAGGTGTTGGAAACAGATTGGGCAATTCGTATAATCTGTTAAGGTTTTTCGATTTCCAATGGATACTCAAGATTGCGCCAAACCGCTATAATCGATACTAAGCAAAGCAGTTCCCGGCGCAAGGGTACCGCTTGAGGCCGGGAAAAAGCAGGGGGCTTATAGTTGGCGCCAACCCCTGCGCAAAACCCGCAAACCCAACTCAAAACAGGAGGTAACACATGAAAAAGAAACTCATTGCGCTGTTCCTTGTGTTCGCGCTGGCCCTGGGCCTTGCGGCCTGTGGCGGCTCGCCCAGCGCCCCCGCGGCCAGCACCCCTGCGGCCGGCACGCCCGCATCGGGCGGCAGCGAGGCCAAGGATGTTTCCATTACGGTTTTCCATTATATGTCACAGGCCACCAAGCAGGCCGGCCTGGAGGCGGTTGAGCAGGCCTTTGCCGACGCCCATCCCGAGTACAACATTACCTGGGAAAACGTTGTGTACAACCAGGGCACCGATTATTTCCCCCAGCTTCAAACCGCTCTGGCCTCGGGCGACCAGCCCGAAATTATGATGGGCAACCCGGGCCTCTACCCCGACCTTGTCACCGCCGGCTATGTGGCCGACCTTACCGACAACAGCGTCATCAACGGCCTCAACCTGCCCTCGGGCGACCTGGGCGACGTTTCGGCCGACGGTAAGATTTATGGATTCCCCATCGATTTCAAAACCTGGGGCGTTTTTTACAACAAGCAGATTTACGAGGATCTCCAGCTCAAGGAGCCGGCAACCTATACCGAGCTTCTGGCAAACTGCCAGGCCATTGCCGACGCGGGCATCGACCCCTGGGCCCACGCTTTTGGCGACG
Source organism: uncultured Oscillospiraceae bacterium (assembly GCA_910578965.1). Lineage (GTDB taxonomy): Bacteria > Bacillota > Clostridia > Oscillospirales > Ruminococcaceae > UBA7177. Next base: position 4,594 of record CAJTSP010000110.1, on the reverse strand, counting down.
CCGTGTTTGGTGACATTGAGATGCGCAACTATGTCTGGACCATGGCGCAGGCCGGCGGCGACATGGATATCTTTGAAAAGCTGATGAGCGGCGAAAAGAAGCTTGCCGATTACCCCTACTTCAAGGACGGCCTCGAGCTGTGGGGCCAGCGCCTTGCCTGGATGCGGGATGACGCGATGGTCAACGACCAGAATGCCGCGCTCGAGGTGTTCACCTCCGGCCAGGCGGCCATGATGTACTTTGGCTCCTGGGGCATCGGCGATCTGGAGGCCATGATCGAAGGCTCTGATTTCAAGTACGGCTTTTTTGTGGAGCCCATCGACGACGAAGGCTCCGCCAAGCTTAACGTGCAGGACGACCAGTGCTTTATGGTAAACCCCAACGCCGAAAACTACGACGTTGCCCTTGAGTTTATGGAGTACTGGGTAGTAAACGGCGGCAGCTCCTGGTCTGCGGTCTCGCTGATGCCGCTGCTTAACGGCGAGGTGGCCGGCAATGCGCCCGAGGTGGTACAAACCCTGGCCGGCATCAAAAAGAGCGGCAACATCGCCCATTACGGTGATTTTACCGCCCCCTTCAACAGCCAGTTTACCACCGACTGGCGCACCTACCTCACCGCCTTTGCCGAGAGCTATGCAAACGGCAGCCCCCAATCTCCCGACGAGTGCCTTGCAGCCATGCAGGCCAAGTTCGACCAGAACATTGCCGAAAACGGCTGAGCCTTGCCGCCCATAAAGCGTTAGAGCATAGGGGGACGCCCGTGCCCTCGGGTACGGGCGTCCCCCTTCTCATATCCGGGCGCAGGCTGGCCGATAAGAGCCTTTTGCCGGCGGCCGGGGCCGTCGAAGCATCCGCTTTGGAGGGAATTGCCGTGAATACTACCGAAACCGCCCTGCTGGCCAAAAGCCGGCGCCGCCGCAAGGCGCGCATCCATACCGGAAACCTGCTGTTTTTGCTGCCCGCCATGCTGCTGTTTGGGTATGTGGTGCTGGTGCCTTTTGTGCAGGGGATCCCGTACTCCTTTACCAACTGGAAGAGCATCATATCCCCCGAAAAGCAGTTCAACGGCCTGTCAAACTATATTATGATGCTCAAAAACAGCTATTTCCAAAATGCCTTTGGCCATACCCTGCTGTTTACCCTCATCTATGAGGTCGGCACCAACCTGCTGGGGCTGGGCATTGCGCTGCTGCTCTTCCGTTCGTCCAAATTCGCCAATCTGTGCCGTACAATGATGTTTGTCCCCTTTACCACTGCGCTTACCAGTGCCGCCATTGTATGGAGCTATGTATATACCGACGTTTACTCCGCCCTGTTCCATCTTGCGAGCCCGTTGGGCCAGTCAAGCCAGGTGGTGGCAGGCATGGCCGTGATTGCCATCTGGCGGGACATGGGCTACTGTATGCTCATCTACATCGCCGGGCTTAAGGCCATCCCGGACGACTACTATGAGGCGGCTACCCTGGACGGCGCGGGGGTATGGCAGAAGTTCCGGCATGTTACCCTGCCGCTACTGGTGCCTTCCTTTACCGCCAACGTCACCCTGCTGCTGGCCTGGGGCCTGCGCTGTTTCGACTACCCCATGGCGGTAGCCCGCAATATGGAGGCCGCGCAAACCAGCGCCATGTTTGTGTACGACTATATTTTTGGCTTTAGCAAGGCCGGGCTGGGGCAGGCCGCCGCCGTCATCCTCACCATCGTGCTGGTGGTGCTTACCCGGGTAACGACCTATCTGTTCCGAAAAAGCGAGGTAGAAGCATGACCGAGACCACACCGGCCCCCATGGCCGAATCCCAGCAGCTTGCCGCCCGGTATACCGCCGCCCAGGTGCTGGCCCGCCAGCGCCGCCGCGAGCTTGTGCGCGGCCTGTGCAAAAAGGCCGTCTGTATTGCCATGGTCTGCGTGACCCTCATCCCGTTTTACATCAGCTTTATCTACTCGATCAAGTATAAAAACGAGATTACGGTCAGCCACCTGGCCTGGCCGCAGCACCCCACCCTGAGCAACTATGTACGGGTTATTACCGAAAACGAGCAGTTTCTGGTGGGTATCAAAAACAGCGTCCTTACCACCATCCCAACCATCCTGCTGCTCATGGTGATCTGCTCCATGGCTTCCTGGGTGCTGGCCCGCAACGAAACGCCCTTTTACAACTTTTTGTACACCCTGCTTACCATGGGTACCCTGATCCCCTTCCAGTGCATTATGCTGCCCCTCTACCTCAATATGTTCAATGCGGGGCTGGTAAGCACCAACATCGGCTTTGTCATTGCGCGCTCGGGGCTGCAGGTATCCATCAGCATATTGGTTATTACCAGCTTTGTCAAAACCGTCCCGCGGGAGATGGAGGAGGCTGCGGTCATTGATGGCTGCGGCAAGCTGCAAACCTTTTGGCGGATCGTTTTTCCGCTGCTCAAGCCCATCAACGCTACCCAGTTGGTGCTTAATACCGTGTATGTTTGGAACGACTACAATACCGCCGTGGTGCTGCTGCGCGACAAGGCCAGCCGCACCCTGCCGCTGGCGCAGATTGTCTATTTCAACGAGAATACCTCCGAGCTGAACCTCGCCTTTGCGTTTTTTATCATGGCAATGCTGCCGATCCTGATCCTCTATTTCTGCTTGCAGAAATATGTGGTCAGCGGCGTGATGTCGGGCGCGGTCAAGGGGTAAAAATCCGCGGGTTTTACAGTAGGAGCCGGCTGCCGCGCCCTAAAAAAGCGCGGCTACCGGCTTTGATGTATGCCGCTGTGCAAAATTTGCCAAAAAAGGGCAAAATGGCTTTTGATATAATGATATAACGTAAAAAATAGAAACACGGGGTTGTACCCGTCACTTGCGCCAAACACCGTTTTTGGGTATGATGGACACAACAAAATTTTGATGCGGGCCCCGCCTTGCCCGGCAGGGCCCCGGCGCGCTTTGGCCCCTTGCAAAGCGGGGCAGCCCCTTGCCAAACGGCCCGGAGGGCGTGCCCGCCGGTGGCCCCGGCGCGCTGCTTTCAGGCAGTTTGCTGCCCTACAGGAGGTGGATACCATAAGCTATACCGTACTGATGATTGACGACAACCAGATCGTGCTGGAGGCCCTGCGTAGCACCATCCCCTGGCAGGCCTGCGGCCTTACCCTGGCCGGCGCCGCCGCCAACGGACGGGAGGGCTGCGAGATGATACGCGCCCTCCGGCCGGACATCGTGCTCTCGGACATCCATATGCCCGGCATGGACGGCCTGGACATGATGGAGCAAATGGGGGAGGAGCTGGCCGACGCCCGGGTGATTTTTATCACCGCCTATGAAAAAATCGAGTACGCCTCCCGCGCCATCAAGCTGTCTGCGTTTGATTTTATCCTTAAGCCTATTGATAACGAGGAGCTGGAGCGGTCCCTTCTGCGCGCGGTGGAAAGCCTGGACCGCGAGCGGGACGCCGCCCGGCAGAGCGTGCGGCTGGAGGCGGCCAACCGCCGCTACCGGCTGATTTCGGCCGTTACGGCCAAGCACCTGCTGGAGGGGGACGAGGTGTTTTTGGGCTTTTTGAGCCGGGCCCCCCACAGCTATTTTATGCTGTTGGCCGAGAGTGCTACCGGCCTCAGCGGGCCCACCCTGCAACGGCTGGATTTTTTGCATTTCCCCCCGGAGCTCGAAACGGTTACCGCTGTTTTGGACGGGGATCTGTTGGTTTTTTGCGCCATGTCCGCCCCAAACGAGGCCTGGCAGGCCACTGCGCGCACGGTGGCCGAAACCATGGTGGAAAATCTCATAGGGCTTACCGTTGCGGTAAGCGGGCTGCATACGGGTGTAAGCGAGCTGCAAAGCGCCTGCGAGGAGGCCCGGCAAACCCTTTTGCGGCACAACATCTACGGCCGGCATACGGCGGTGGATTTTTATGGCAGCCTTGAGATGAACAGCGCCAAGATGACCCGCCTTTTGGAGCTGGAGCAGGCGGCCAGCAGCCTTGCGCAGCAACTGGACAGCCTGCCGGAGGAGGAGCTCTGGCAGCGGATGCTGGAAAGCTCCTGCGGCAAGCTGCGGCTTTTGCGTATCCTCTTGATGTTTTTTTGTACCCGTACCCTGCAGGAGGGCCAGCGGGACGCTTTGCCCCAGGCCGCAGACGACCTCTCGGTGTACGACCTCATCAAGCTGGACACCCTGGAGCGCGCCCGCGGCTGGCTGGCCCAGTTTTTGGCCGAGCAAAAAAAGAAGGCGCCGGTTACCGCAAGCTCGGCCCTGGTGCGCAGTGTGCTGGAATATGTGCGCGCCCACGCGGCCGAGGGCCTTGTGCTCGAAAACGTGGCCGCCATGTTTTATGTTTCGCCCAACTACCTGTCTACCCTTATCCGCAGGGAAACCGGCATTACCTACCGCCAGCATGTCATCAACGCCAAAATTGCCATTGCCAAACAGATGCTGGACGATACCCGTATGCGGGTGGAGGATATCTCCTATGCCATTGGGTACGAAAATTACATCAGCTTTTATAACGTCTTTAAAAAGGTCGAAAATATGAGCCCAACCGAGTACCGTTTGGGAAAGAGCGGCGGCTCGTAAGGCGCAGAATGGGCAAAAAGGCGGGCGCGGGGGGGGGGGCTCTCGGCAT